>NZ_NKUI01000011.1 GCF_014845115.1 Methylorubrum zatmanii
CCACGCCGATTCTCACCCTGAGAGCGTCCATCGGTCGAGGAAGCGATAGTTGAGTTCCCCGAACACGCCCAGGCTGTCACGCAGATCGGTATATCGAGTCAAGTTTCCGCGGCCGGGGTAAGCCAAAGTCAGCGTATCGATTGAATCTGTCGAGAAGAAATAATATCCGGCCATGCCGCTGAAGCCATTCACGGTCGGATCGCCGAAAGTCAGCCGGGTTTCATTTGAGATGTTTTTGGGATGGATCGTCGCCGAACCATTGCTCGCAGGTGCGGTATAGCGCTTGGTATACACGTCGGAATATTGGAACTGATTGGCCAGTTTGATGCCGTTCCCGAAATCATAGCTGAGATCGAAGATGCCGACATGGGCCGCGTTGGTATAGGTCGGCGCCGACGTCACGATGCTGTTCAGGCTCGAGAAGGGACGCGTCGACGCTTCGAAGGTCGGGCGATTGTTGAACGTGCGTGAATAGGTGAGCTTCGCCTCCAGCCCGGGAAGCGCGGCTGGCCGGTACAGGAGCTTGAAGCGAAGGTTGCGGGTCTCGAGGTCGCGGTCGGTGCCGGTCCCGTCGAAGGCCGGGTTGACGTAGTGGATGACATTGTCACGTGCGTAATAGTCGAGCGCCAGCCTTGCGGCGACCTCTTCGGAAATCGGCACGTTGAGCATCGCGGCGGCACGCATCAGATCGCGCGTCCCGTAGACCGCCTGGAACCTGGATTCCGGAACGAAAGTCGGATCGTTCGTACGGATGATGATCGCGCCGGCGATGCTGTTGGCACCTTGAGAGATCGTTTGTGGCCCGCGGAAGACTTCGATTGAATTGACGTCCCAGATCGGCACGTTTCCGAAGACGAGTTCGTTATAGGTCAGGTTGTGCCCATCGATATTGACGACGGTCCGCGGAACGGTGCCGCCGAAGAATGCGGTCGCGCCGGAATTCGGGCCTTCGCTGTCCTGGCCGCGAATGGTCGGGGCGCCTCCCAATCCTCCCGAGGCGGAAAAATTGACGTTCGGCGTGCCGAGCAGGGCGTCGGAGACCGAGTTGCGGTTCACGTCCCGCTCAATGTCTTCTCGGGTCAGGACGCTCACGGACGAGGCCGTTTGTTGGAGCGGACGGGTGATCTTCTCGCCGCTGACGGAGATCTCTTCGAGCTGCATCGCTGTCTGAGTCGCCGCTCCGCCGGCATCCTGAGCGATGCCCGGAGTTCCGAACATGCAGAGAAGCGCCGCGGCGCTGACGCCGCGCAGCAGATGATCGACGGAGTGGGTCGGCATGGGAAGTCTCGTGACCGGGGAAGCACTTTGGGCGGAATGGGGCGGAACGATCGCTCGCCATCTCCTGACGCCGCCGTTCCACAATCCATGATGCATTCCGCAGGTCAACACGTGGACGGGAGGTGAGGCCTTCTTCGCTGCAGGTGTGGCGGATTAATCACTTGGTTTGTCTTTTTGATAATCTTTCAAAACTGCAATTGCCCCTATTCGTGGAGCAAGATTAGCCAGCCGATGCTGGATGGCCGCCCGACGCGGCATCTGATCGGCAGCGCTGTTCACGCCGACCGGAATCGTCGGAGAGCCGTATCCGGTCGGGTCGCCCCGGGCCGGATACGGTTCCAGGTCTTGTTGTGACGCGCTTTCTTTCGACGCGCCGGATGCTACATCCCCGGCGAGCCGTTCCAGGTCCGTCGGATCGGCGCCGATCGGCCGCTGGCTTCGGGAACTTGGGAGGCCGGGGAAGGCATGAACGTGCGTCGTCAGATCAGCGATGACGGCCAGCCGGCGGCCAAGCGTTCCGCGACCATCCAATCGGTCTCCATCGCGTTTCGGTTTCTCGATCTGCTCGCCCGTGCCGAAGGGCCGCTGGTGCTGGGCGAAATCGCCCGCCGCGGGCGCACCGGAACCTCCACCGCCCACCGCTACATGCGCAGCCTCGTGCAGGAGCGTCTCGCCGCCCAGGACGAACTGGGCCGCTACGATCTCGGTCCTGCCGCGCTCAGCATCGGCGTCCTGGCCCTGCGCCGGATCGAGCCTGTCGAGATCGCGGCGCGAGCGATGCGGCTGCTCTCGGCACGCTTGGCCGCGAGCTGTGGGGTCGCGATCTGGACGGAGCGCGGCCCGACGATCGTGCGATGGTACCGGAGCGCGGGATTCACGATCAGCACGGTCAGCCTCGGCGACGTGCTCCCCCTGGACAGCACCGCCTGCGGAATGGTCTTTCAGGCCCACCTTCCGGGCGAGGTGATCACGGCGGCACGCCGACGCCAGCCGGCGGCGTTCCGAGGCACGCAGCCCGCACGCGCCGAGCTGGCCGCCGTCCGCGAGGCCGGAATCGCGGAACTCGACGAGCGCCTGTTCCGGCAACTGACCGGCAAGGCGGCGCCGGTCTTCAATGCGCTGGGCGACATCGCCTGCGTGGTGACGACCGTCTCGCATGTCGATGTGGCGGAGGCGGAGGGCCATCGGGCTGCGCTGCTCGACGCGGCGCGGCACAGCACGTCGGACGCCGGCCCCCCCTGATACCGCCGGCCCGTGGTCGGGTCAGACCTTCCTGCTGCTCGCAAGCAACCAGAGCAAATACAGCCCGCCGACCAGGCCGGTCGTCAGCCCGATCGGCATGCTGATGTGAAACGGTGATCGCTGGCCGATCAGATCCGCCAGCAGAAGCAGGGCGGCCCCCATCGCCGCCGCCGCGACAAGCGGCACGTCCGGCGACCGGCCGAGCCGCTTGGCGAGTTGGGGAGCCGCCAGGGCGATGAAGGCGATCGGGCCGGCCGCGGCCGTGGCCGTCGCGGTCAGCGCCACGGCCGTCATCACCATCACCAGCCGTGTTCGTTCCACGGGGACGCCGAGCTGGCTCGCCGCGTCGTCGCCCATCTCGAGCAGGGAGAGCCGCCGGCCGTAGCGGAGGGCGACGGGAACGATCAGCACCAGCGCGGCGGCCGCGGGCACGGCATGCGACCAGCTTCGCGCCGTCAAGGATCCGGCGAGCCAGACCTGTGCCGAGATGGCTCTGTCGAGGTCGCCGAATACCAGCAGCACCGTGTTGACGCCGGTCAGCGTTGTCCCGACACCGATTCCCACCAGCACCAGCCTGTAGCCGCCGGTGGTGTGTCCCCTCATCGCCAGCAGGAACACGAGGGTCGCCGTCGTCATGCCGGACACCACGGCCGCGACCGAAACGGCCAGAGGGCCGGCATCGAACAGGATGATCTGGATGATCGCACCGGTGGCCGCGCCGGTGGTGAAGCCGATGATGTCGGGCGATCCGAGCGGGTTGCGCGAAATCGACTGGAAGATCGACCCGGCCATTCCGAGCGACGATCCGACGAAGAGGGCGGTCAGCACCCGCGGGAGCCTGAGGCCCAGGATCACGCGCCCGGCGATCGGGCCGGCATCGCCTCCGACCAGGACCTTCAGAATCTCTCCCGGGGTGAAGACGAGGGTGCCGCTCCCCAGGAGGGCCGCCGCCAGCGTCAGACAGATGCCCGACAACGCCACGCAGAGCAGGGCGACGCGCGGCCGCCACCGCACCGAATAGGGGCCGAGCCGAAGCACGGAGACGGATGCGCTCATCGTCTGCTCATGCGAAACCGGCGGACGGTGACGATGAAGAACGGTCCTCCGAGAAGTGCCGTCACGATGCCGGCCGGAATTTCGGACGGCGCTACGATCACACGGCCGGCGCTATCGGCCGCGAGCAGCAGGATCGCGGCGAAGAGGCCGGAGAAGGGAAGGATCCAGCGATGATCGGGCCCGGCGACCGCCCGGGCGAGGTGCGGCGCGATCAGGCCGACGAACCCGATGGGGCCGGTCGCTGCGGTGGCCGCGCCGGTCAGCACCATCACGGCGAGGCAGGACACCAGCCAGGTCCGGCGAGGATCGGCGCCGAGAGCTTGGCCGAGATCCTTGCCCAGCGCCATGGCATTCAGGCTGTCGACGCTCGCCACGGACGTGGCGATCCCCGCCGCCAGCGAAACGGCCAGCACCACGACGGCCTCGAAGCTGGCGCGTTCCAGCGATCCCGCCATCCAGATCCGGAAGTCGTCGAAGACCGTGGGCGACGCATTGAGGATGATGATGCCGGTCAAGGCCCCCAGGGTCACCGAGATCCCGGCGCCCGCCAGAAGCAGCCGAACGGGATCGACGCCGGTCTCGTGGGCGCGACCGAGGAGGAACACGGCCATGCCTGCGAACCCGGCCCCGAGGGCAGCGAACACCATGGTATCGGCGACGCCGGTCAGGCCGAACAGGGCGACGGCGAGGATGACGGCCGTCGCCGCCCCCCAGTTGATGCCGAGCAATCCGGGCTCGGCCAGGGGATTGCGCGTCAGGGCCTGCATGAGCGCCCCCGCATATCCGAGCCCGGCACCGCTGAGAAGGGCGGTGAGCATGCGCGGCAGGCGAACCTCCCGCACCACCAAGTGCAGGTCGTTGCCAGGGTCGTAGGCGAGGAGGGCATCGAGCACGATCCGTGGGGGCACCGGCCGGGAGCCGATCGCCAGACTCGCCATGGCCAGACACGCGAGGGCGGCCCCTCCGGTGCCGAGCCACCCTCGGCGCCGGCGTTGGCGCTGGCGCCGGACCGCCCGTCGATCGGCCTCCATCGATGTCACGCCGACGCTCACGGCTTGGCGAAGGTGGCGCGAACCGTCTCGATGACCTGACGGGCGGAATACGGGTCGATCCGGAAGGAGGTCAGGCCGAGCGGGTGGACCCGCTTCCCGAGCACCGCTGGGTGGTTCGCGAGCACCGGCTCCGCCAGGAATGCATCCACGTCCCTGTCCGTGGCACGCAGGAGGAAGACCGTGTCGCCCGTGATCGCGGCCGAGAGATTCTCGCGGGAGAAGAACGCGAAATCCGAGGCACGCGCCGTGTTCGGCTTCAGCTCCGGCGGCACGGTCGCGATCTCGAAGCCAAGCGCCTTGAGAAGCAGCGAGACCGGACTCGTGGGGCGTGCCACCGAGTAGCTGCCGGCGATGTTGTAGCCGACGATGCTGACTTTGGCCCCGCGCGGGTCGATGGCGCGCGCCGCCTGCGCAAGTTCGGCCTCGAATTGCCCGACCGCGACGTTCGCCTCGGCTTCGAGGCCCAGGGCCCTGCCCAGTTCGGTGGCGATTTCCTGCCAGGAATGGGTGGAGTAATCGACGACGACGGATGGAATGCCCAGCGCCTCGAGTTCGGGCCGGTGCGACAGGACGCTGTCCCGCCCGGTGGAGGACAGGATCACCAAGTCCGGCTTGGCGCCGATCACCGCCTCGATGTCGAAGTTCACATTCGGATAGAGGATCTTGACGCCCTTGCGGTCAGCCTCCCGAGCCCATTGCGAAAAAAAGCCTTTGGCATCGGTGAGCGGGCCCGGCGTGGTGGCGGCCGTGGCGATCAGCGGCGCGTCGATCGCCAGCAGGATTCCCGTGACGCTCGGCGTCGTCGAGACGATCCGCTTCGGCTGTGCCGCCAATGTCGTCCGGCCGGCGGCGTCCGTGATCGTGCGAGGCCAGCCGCCGGCTTGAGCGCGAACCGGACCGGCATCGATGCCGGCGGCGCCAAGCACGAGGAGGACAAGGAGCAATCTGAGGAACGGCATCGTCGCTTTGCTTCAGGCCTCGGACGTGACCGAGCGCGCCACAGGCGGCGCTCCTTATGGCGGATTGCATCCCGCATTGCGAGAAGAACCTGTTGTCGTGTAATGCCGGTGCGAGCAAGGTCGCGCGGCCGAGACACTCTCACGGCAGCAACTCGGACCCGGAGACCATCCAGGTCTTGCAGGTTCATCGTCGGGCCAGACTTTTGGAAATAGTTGAAAGGACTCGGATGCCGTCTGTGGTCCGGCTGAGATGAGGGAGAAGCCGTGCGCAGCGCGGCACACGGCGATCTCGCCGAGTGTCGGCGCCCCCCCGAAGCCGCCGCCCGGGACGCCCCCCCGGACGCATCGCTTGCAGGCCGACCGCGTCACGCTTCGCTATGAAGCGCGCACGATCTCGACAGACCTGTCGATCGCCATCGCCGACGGCTCGTTCACGGTGATCGTCGGCTCCAACGCCTGCGGCAAGTCGACCTTGTTACGGGCCCTGTCGCGTCTCCTGATCCCGAGCTCCGGGCACGTCGTTCTCGATGGACGGCACATTGCCGACCAGCCCGCCAAAGACGTGGCGCGGCGACTCGGCCTCCTCCCCCAGACGGCGACCGCTCCCGATGGCATCACCGTCGCCGATCTCGTCGCCCGGGGGCGCTACCCGCATCAGTCGTTTCTGCGGCAATGGTCCATCGGCGATGCCCAGGCCGTCGCGGCGGCCCTGGCCGCGACGGGCGTGACCGATCTCAGCGAGCGGCTCGTCGACGAACTCTCCGGCGGCCAGCGCCAACGCGTCTGGATCGCGATGGTCCTCGCCCAGGAGACGCCGATCCTTCTGCTCGACGAACCGACGACCTTCCTCGACATCGCCCACCAGATCGACCTGCTCGACCTGCTCGCCGACCTCAACACCCAGGGCCGGACGGTCGTGGCGGTGCTGCACGATCTCAATCAGGCCTGCCGCTACGCGTCGCATCTCGTAGCAATGAAGGGCGGCGCCATCGTCGCCGAGGGCAGCCCATCCACGATCGTGACACCGTCACTGGTCGAGGAGGTCTTCGGCCTGCCCTGTATCGTGATCCCCGATCCGATCGCAGGCACTCCACTGGTCGTCCCGCGCGGCCGAAAGGCGATCCGCCCATGACCGGCACAAGACAGCTGCACATCGGCTTGAGCCTCACACCGACTTGGCTGAAGGGGGGGAATGCGGTGCCGGGCGATCCGGGCACGGGCGGCGATCCGGTCGCGTTCCATCTCGACCTTGCCCGCGCGGCCGAGCGGGCGAAGCTCGACTTCGTCTTCAAGCCGGATGCCCTTCTGCTCTATCCGCCAAGGGCGGCCGTGCCGCGGGCACTGGCGGGCCTCGACCCCACCATCCTGCTCTCGGCCATCGCTCGGGGCACCGAGAGGATCGGGCTCGTCACGACGATCTCGACGAGTTTCAATGCGCCCTACGCCGCAGCGCGGCAGATTCAGTCGCTGCAATGGGTGAGCGACGGCAGGGCGGGCGTTAACGTCGTCACGTCGATCGAAGGGGCGGAGAATTTCGGTGAGGCCGGGATGCCGCCGCCGGACATCCGCTACCGGAAGGCGGCAGAGTTCACGGATGTGTTGCGGGCTCTGTGGCGGAGCTATCCCGAGGCCGCCCTCGACGGTGCCGCGATGTGCTCACCGATCGATCACAAGGGAGAATTCTTCAGCGTCAGGGGGCCGCTCAATGTTCCCGGCCATGCGGCCGGCCCGCCTGCCCTGTTTCAGGCCGGTGCCTCCGAGACCGGCCGCGACTTCGCTGCAGCCATCGCCGACGCCACCTTCGCGGCCGCGCCGGATATGGAGGCGGGGGTCGCGCTGCGCACGGATCTCCGCCGCCGTGCCGGACGGCATGGCCGGAATCCCGACGACGTGCGCGTTCTGCCCGGTCTCCATTTCTTCCTTGCCGAGACGCGCGAGGATGCGTGGGAGATGCATCGGCGTGCCCATGCCCATCTCACGGACCAGCAGCGCCGCGCCTGCGTGATGTCGGTGCTCGGGCTCGATCTTGGCTCGCTCGCCCCCGATGCCCGCGTGACGCCTGACATGCTGCCGTCCCGCGATAGACCCGTCCGCAGTCGCACCCATGCCGACCTCCTGCGTCGCTTCATCGAAACGCACGCACCGAGCGTTGCGGACCTGCTGACACGGCCCGAGGTCGTCGGCTCGGCGCACTGGGTCTGCGTGGGCACGGTGGAGGACGTCGCGTCCGACATCGAGCGCTGGTTTCAGGCCGGAGCGATGGACGGCTTCATCGCCTTGCCCGGCGGCTCCGCCAACTCCCTGCGGCTGTTCCTGGACGTTCTGGTGCCGGTGCTCGCCGAGCGGGGCCTGTTCCGCCGGAAATACCAGGGCTCGACACTCAGGGATCATCTGGGCTTGGCCTGAGCGATCCGCTCCGGGGGACACGGGGCAATCCCAGGGTAGCCGCACGGGGCCGTCGACGATCATTCCCGGCTGGCCTGCTCCGGGAGCGAGACCCGAACGAGCGGCGCGGCCCCTGCCTTGCGTTCCTCTTCAACGCCCTGCGCCTCTTCCGCCGCCACGTCTCGATCTTGCTCCTCCATTCGCGGTGGGAAGGGCACCGGCCGCGCCGAGGCTGGCGAAGCCGATCCTGCCGTGCGTCCGGGCCGCCTTGGACACGAAGTTGCAGGCAAGGGAACCCCTGGGTTGGGCGATCCCATTGCCCCCGTCAAAGGCGACGTCCTCGGTTCGATGAGCTCCTGCGCGGCCTCTTTGGAGCGGCCTCTCGGAGCCGATTACCGACAAACTTCCCGCTTGCGCACAGCCTCAATCCTTGACGATCACCTTGGTGCCGACCTTCACCCGGTCGTAGAGATCGACCACGTCCTTGTTGGTCATGCGGATGCAGCCCGAGGACACGGCGGCGCCCATCGTCTCCGGCTCGTTGGAGCCGTGGATGCGGTAGAGCGACGAGCCGAGATACATCGCCCGCGCGCCGAGCGGGTTGTCCTGGCCGCCGGCCATGTAGCGCGGCAGGTCCGGGCGGCGGGCGAGCATCTGCGCCGGCGGGCGCCAGGCCGGCCATTCCTTCTTGCCCGTGATCGTCTTGGTGCCCGACCACGAGAAGCCTTGGCGGCCGACGCCGACGCCGTAGCGGATCGCCTCGCCGCCGCCGAGCACGTAGTAGAGCCGGCGCTGGCTCGTCGAGACGACGATCGTGCCGGGCTTCTCCTTGCCGGCATAGGCCACCGTCTCGCGGGGGATGGCCTGCGTCTTGAAGACGTTGATGAAATCGGCGAGCGGCCCGCTGTCGAGCGGGTTGGCCCGGGCCGGGGCGAGCGCCGGAGCCGCGAGGGCTCCGCCCAGAACGATCGTGAAAGCGAGGCGCGACAGCGCAGAACGGTTCGGCAAGACGGAGGTCCTCCTCGAAAGGTCCGGCCCCGCGAGCCTCGCTCAGCCGGGCCGATCGGGAGCTTTAGGGCCGCCCGTCGCGGCAGGAGGAAGGCAGGTCTGTGGGTTTGCTGCAACGGTAAACCCGAATCGATCCCGCACCTGCGGATCAGGGTGCGGCGCGGCACATCGTCCGGCGGACGATTCGTGCTCCGCAGGGATGAAAGCCGGCATCTGCCGCCAGGTTCGTCGGCCAGGTTCGTCGGCCAAGCCTGCCGGAATGTCGCAGTCGATTGCATGGGAACGCGTCGTCCACCACAATGATCCTACCGTGACACTCATGCCCCGCCCTGTCTCGTCAGGCCGCGCGTCTGCCGGCCTCCCGACCCGCATCGTCCTGTCCGCTCTGGTCGGACTGATGAGCCTGCTCGTCGTTGTCGGCCTTGCCGCCGACGGCTCGGCTCTCGGCGGGGTTCCGCAGGTGCGTGGCGAGGTCAGCTTCGAGCAGCGCCCCGATATCGATCCCCTCGCCAGCGTGCGGAGCGCGGCGCTCATGCTCGATCTCGACGATTCCGCCAGTCACGGGCGCATCACGGCCGCGATCCCGGCTCCCCTTCGCGCGGATGCCGCCGCGCAGGCCCGCCCGACCTCCGACCGGATTCCCGTTGCCGCCCATCGCAGCCGGCCGGAGCGCCCGCCCAGGGCGTGAGCGGGCGGCTGTCCGGCGCTGTCGTCGGATCGCCAAACTTGCCCTTCAGGATGCCGCACGCGTGACAGGCCGCTTTCCGCGGTCGGTCTCCCGATGCTGTCCGGCATCCTTCGTGCAGCACCTTCCGACCCGTCGCTTCACGGCGGGAATCCGTTCCGGGCGCCGGTCCGCGACGCGGGGCCGGCCTCCTCCCGGGAGGCCCACCGGCCGGGGCCGGAACGGGCGCTGCGAGACGGCCAAAGGCTTGAGCGCCAGAAGCTTCGGACCATGCCGGAGCGAAACCCGAGAGCATCGTAGGAGCGACCCGATCGTGATGCCGTCCCCCCCGTCGCCCGGCCGCGTGCCCGGCACCGCGAAGGCCGGCCGCAGCAATTCCCGCTGGAGCCGTTCCCGCTGGACCTTGCCGGCCTCCCTCCTCGTCGGTGCCGTGCTCGTCACCGCCTCGGCCTGCAACGAGCAGAAGGCAGCCGCCCCCGTGCCGCTGCCGCCGCCGGAGGTCAGCGTCGTCAGCGTCCGTCCGCAGCCGATTCCCTATGTCCGCGATCTCCCCGGCCGGGTCGCGCCGATGCGCATCGCCGAGGTGCGCTCCCGTGTCTCGGGTCTGGTGATCCGGCGGCTGTTCGAGCAGGGCAGTCACGTCAACGAGGGCGATGTCCTCTACAAGATCGACCCGGCGCCCTATCAGGTGGACCTCGCGAGCGCCGAGGCGACGCTGGCCAACCGGGAGGCGGCCCTGGTGCTCGCCAACCAGCAGGCCGAGCGCCTCGAAACCCTGCTCGCCCGCAACACCGCGAGCCAGGCGCAGTACGATACGGCCTTCGCCGCCAAGAAGCAGGCCGAGGCCGAGGTGGCCGGCGCCAAGGCGGCCCGCGACCGGGCCAAGCTCAACCTGTCCTGGACCGATGTGCGGGCGCCGATCTCCGGCCGTATCGGCCGGGCGCTGTTGACCGAAGGCACGCTGATCGAATCCGGCTCCACCGGCGTGCTCGCCACGATCCAGCAGCTCGACCCGATCTATGTCGACATCACCCAGTCGGTCGGCGAGCTGAACAAGCTGCGCCGGGACATCGCCTCGGGCGAGTTGTCGAAGCTCGCCGCCGATGCCGCCAACGTCCACCTCATCATGGATGACGGCACGCTCTACGGTTCGGCCGGGCGCCTGCTGTTCTCCGACGTCACCGCCGATCCGAGCACCGGGCAGGTGACCCTGCGCGTCCAGTTCCCCAACCCGCATAACGAGCTGTTCCCCGGCATGTATGTCCGGGCGCGGATCAAGCAGGGCATCGACGCGGACGCCATCGCCGTGCCGCAGCAGGCGATCCAGCGCACCAATGACGGCAAGCCCGAGGTCTGGGTGGTCAAGCCCGACGGCAAGGTCATGCTCCAGCCGGTCGAGGTCGGCCCCGTCGTCGGCGGCCACTGGCTGATCCGCGAGGGCCTGGAGGGCGGCGAGAAGGTGGTGGTCGAGGGCTTCCAGAAGATCACCGCCGGCATCGAGGTGAAGACCGTCCCCTGGAAGACGGAGGCCGCCGCCGACGAGGGCAAGCCGGTCGATACCGACAGCCACGACACCGACGGCAAGGAGAATGGCGGAAAGGGCGCGAATGCGGCCGATCCGTCCGCCCAGCCCGTCGCCCAGTTCGCCGACTGATTTCCTTGGATCCTCGCGCGGCCGGCGGGCGTCGACACGCCCTCGCCGGCCCGATGGAATAGGACGTAACCGCGCCTCATGGCCCGCTTCTTCATCGACCGGCCGGTCTTCGCCTGGGTCGTCGCCCTGTTCATCCTTCTGGGCGGCGCGCTCTCGATCCCGATGCTGCCGATCGCGCAGTACCCGATCATCGCGCCCCCCGCGATCGCGCTCTCGACCTCCTATCCCGGCGCCTCGGTCGAGAACCTCTATACCGGCACCACCCGCCTCATCGAGGACGAGCTGAACGGGGCCGCCAACATCCTCAGCTTCGAATCGGCTTCCGATTCCTTCGGCGTGATCGAGATCACCGCGAGCTTCCGGCCCGGCACCGATCCCGGCTATGCCGGCGTCGAGGTGCAGAACCGCCTGAAGCGCGTCGAGGCGCGGCTCCCGGCCGAGGTGCGCCAGCAGGGCATCCTCGTCGAGGAGGCCTCGGCCGCGACGCTGAACATCATCACCCTCGTCTCGACCGACGGGAAGACCGACGAGGTCGGCCTCGGCGACTTCCTGATCCGCAACGTCATCAACGAGATCCGCCGCATCCCCGGCGTCGGCCGCGCCACCCTCTACTCGACCGAGCGGGCCCTGCGCATCTGGATCGACCCGGACAAGCTGCGCGGCCTCTCCCTCAACGCCGCCGACGTGACCAAGGCCATCGGCAAGCAGAACGTCCAGATCGCCTCCGGCGCCGTCGGTGCCCAGCCGTCGCCTGAGCGCCACGCGGTCAACTTCCCGATCATCGTCAAGGGACAGATGACCGAGCCGGAGGCCTTCGGCGCCATCGTGCTGCGGGCCAATCCCGACGGCTCCAACGTGCGCCTGCGCGACGTCGCCCGGATCGAGCTCGGCGGCGACGATTACAAGTTCACCACCCGCCTCAACGGCGGCCCGGCGGCCGGCATCTCGGTGACGCTCGCCCCCGACGGCAACGCCATCGAGACGGCCAAGGCGATTCGCGCCAAGATGGTGGAATTGTCCCAGTTCTTCCCCGACACGGTGAAGTGGGACATCCCCTACGACATCACCCCCGCCGTCGATGCCTCCATCGAGAAGGTGCTGCACACCCTGGTCGAGGCGGTGGTGCTGGTCTTCGTCGTGATGTTCGTCTTCCTCCAGAACATCCGCTACACCCTGATCCCGACCATCGTCGTGCCCATCGCCCTGTTCGGCACCTGCACGGTGATGCTGCTCGCGGGCTTCTCCGTGAACGTGCTGACCATGTTCGGCATGGTGCTGGCCATCGGCATCCTCGTCGACGACGCCATCGTCGTGGTCGAGAATGTCGAGCGCATCATGAACGAGGAGGGGCTGCCGCCCAAGGAGGCGACCCGCAAGGCCATGGGCCAGATCACGGGCGCGATCATCGGCATCACCCTGGTGCTGGTGGCAGTGTTCATCCCGATGGCCTTCTTCCCCGGCTCGGTCGGCATCATCTACCGGCAGTTCTCGATCGCGATGGTGACCTCCATCGCCTTCTCGGCGCTGCTGGCCCTGTCGCTGACCCCGGCGCTCTGCGCCACGATGCTGAAGCCGATCCCGCAGGGGCACGGCCACGCCAAGGGCGGCGTCTTCGGCCTGTTCAACCGCTTCGTGGACCGGGAGACCGCCCGCTACGGCCGGGGCGTCGCATGGTTCATCAAGAAGTCCGGCCGGGTGATGCTGATCTACCTCGCGCTGGTGGCGGGTGTGGCCTTCGCCTTCCTGCGCCTGCCCGAGGGCTTCCTGCCGCTCGAGGATCAGGGCTTCTTCACCGTCGATATCCAGACCCCGCCGGGCTCCTCCTTCAACCGCACCCAGGCCGCGGTGAGGAAGGTGGAGGAGCATCTCCTGGCCCAGCCGGGAGTGGGCACGGTGACCGTCATCAACGGCTTCTCCTTCTCCGGCCAGGGCCAGATGACGAGCCAGGCCTTCGTCACGCTCAAGCCCTGGGGCGAGCGCGACGCGGCCAATTCCGCCGCCAAGCTGGTCGAGGGCACCAACAAGGCGCTCAGCGGATACAAGGATGCGGTGATTCAGGCGCTGGAACCGCCGCCGATCGACAATCTCGGCAATGCCTCCGGCTTCTCGTTCCGCCTCCAGGACCGGGCGCAGAAGGGCTACTCGGCCCTGATGGCGGCGCAGGAGCAATTGCTCTCGCTCGCGCGCAAGAGCCCGGTCCTCACCAAGGTCTATGTCGAGGGCCTGCCCCCGGCCCCCGAGGCGGAGCTGATCATCGACCGCGAGAAGGCCGCCGCCCTCGGCGTCGGCTTCGAGGACATCAACGAGACGATCCAGGTCAATCTCGGCTCGGTCTACGTCAACGACTTCCCGAACCGGGGCAAGATGCAGCGGGTGATCGTGCAATCCGACGATCTCCAGCGCCTGCACGCGGCCGATCTCCTCAACTACGCGGTCAAGAACCAGCAGGGGACGATGGTGCCGATGTCCTCCTTCGCCGACCTGAAATGGAGCGTCGGCCCGGCTCAGATCATCGGCTTCAACGGCTACCAGTCGGTGCGCATCACCGGCGATCCGGCCCCCGGCTACACCACCGGCGACACGATCAAGGAGATGGAACGGCTGATGACCTTCCTGCCGAAGGGCTTCGGCTATGCCTGGACCGGCCAGTCGCTGCAGGAAAAGGAGGCGGGCAGCCAAGCCTCGCTGCTGCTGGCGCTCTCGGTGCTGATCGTGTTCCTGTGTCTCGCCGCGCTCTACGAGAGCTGGTCGATCCCGATTTCGGTGCTGCTCGTCATCCCGCTCGGGGTGATCGGCTCGGTGGCGGCGGTGTATCTGCGCGGCATGCCCAACGACGTCTATTTCAAGATCGGGCTGATCACGATCATCGGCCTGTCGGCCAAGAACGCGATCCTGATCGTGGAATTCGCCCGCGATCTCTGGAAGCCCGGCACCAACATCGTCGCGGCGACGATCCAGGCGGCGACCCTGCGCTTCCGCCCGATCGTGATGACCTCACTGGCCTTCATCTTCGGCGTGGTGCCGCTGGCCATCGCGACCGGTGCCGCCTCGAAGAGCCAGCAGGCCATCGGCACCGGCGTGATGGGCGGCATGATCTCGGCCACCGTGCTGGCGGTGTTCTTCGTGCCGGTGTTCTTCGTGGTGGTGATGCGCCTGTTCAAGCGCAAGGAAGTCGCCGCCGGGGAGGACGCGGAGGCCGTGCCGGGCTCGCCCCATCATGGGCATTCGGTGCCGGCGGAGTAGAGGATGGGAGAGGCGGCGCGCGTGCTTCGAGGCGCACGTGCCGCCTATCTTCCTTGGGCTGGGATCCCGAAGGGATCATCCCTTCGGCGGGTGTCGGGCAGAGCCCGACTTCTTCCAGGGCTCCGCCCTGGACCTGCGAAGGGCTTGCCCTTCGAACCCGGATGTTTTCGGAAGGTGTGACCGAACGGGAACCCGACGCCTCAGCGCTTCAGCGCCCGCCGTGCCCCATAGCCCGCCGCCGCCCACAAAAAGGCCGCGACCGTCCGCACCGGGAAGAAGGTCGGCAGGTCGGCGGCGACGGGGGCCGGCCAGGGCAGGCCGATCCGGGTCACGAGCCATGCCACCAGCACCGACACCGCGAGCGCCGCGATGGCGGCGATGAACACCTTGCCGAACTGGTCTGCCTTCCAGCCGAGGAAGACGGCGACCGCGATCAGCACGGGGTCGAATCCGGCGAGGATCCAGACCGAGACCGGATAGACCGGGACGACGGGGGGAGCGTTCACGCCCACCACGCCTTCGGCAGGCTGATCCGGCCGGCCGCGTTCTCGATGGTCTGCGCGGCGGCGAACAAAGTCTCCTCGTCGAAGGGACGCCCGATCAGCTGGAGGCCGAGGGGCAGGCCCTGCGCGTCGAGGCCGGCGGGCACCGCGATGCCCGGCAGGCCGGCCATGTTCACGGTCACGGTGAAGACGTCGTTGAGATACATCTCGACCGGGTCGGCGCTCGCCATCTCGCCAATGCCGAAAGCGGCGGACGGGGTCGCAGGGGTGAGGATCGCATCGACGCCGGAGGCGTAGGCCGCCTCGAAGTCGCGCTTGATCAGGGTGCGGATCTTCTGCGCCCGGACGTAATAGGCGTCGTAATAGCCCGCCGAGAGCACGTAGGTGCCGATCATGATGCGCCGCTTCACCTCGCGGCCGAAACCGGCGGCGCGGGTGTTCTCGTACATCCCGGCGATGTCCTTGCCGGGCACCCGCAGGCCGTAGCGCACGCCGTCATAGCGGGCGAGGTTCGAGGAGGCTTCGGCCGGGGCGACGATGTAATAGGCCGGCAGGGCGTATGGGGTGTGCGGCAGCGAGATCTCCTTGATCGTCGCGCCGGCCTCCTTCAGCCATTCCGCGCCCTGGTCCCAGAGGCGCTGGATCTCGTCGGGCATGCCCTCGACCCGGTACTCCTTCGGAATGCCGATGGTCAGGCCCTTCACGCCGCGGGAGATCGCCGCCTCGAAATCCGGCACCGGCAGATCGACGGAGGTGGTGTCGCGCGGGTCGTGCCCGGCCATGGAGCCGAGCAGGATCGCGCAATCCTGCACCGTGCGGGCGATCGGCCCGGCCTGATCCAGCGACGAGGCGTAGGCGATGATGCCCCAGCGCGAGCAGCGGCCGTAGGTCGGCTTGATGCCGACCGTGCCGGTGAAGGCTGCCGGCTGGCGGATCGAGCCGCCGGTATCGGTCGCGGTGGCGCCGAGGCAGAGATGGGCCGCGACCGCCGCCGCCGACCCGCCGGAGGAGCCGCCGGGCACCAGCGGCGTGTCCGAACCCTGGCGCCGCCAGGGCGAGATCGTCTTGCCGTAGGCGCTGGTCTCGTTGGACGAGCCCATGGCGAACTCGTCGAGGTTGAGCTTGCCGAGCATCACCGCGCCGTCGCGCCAGAGTTGGGCCGAGACGTTCGACTCGTAATGCGGCTCGAACCCTTCGAGGATCTTGGAGCCGGCCGTGGTGTGCACGCCCTGCGTGGCGAACAGATCCTTGATGCCGAGCGGCAGGCCTTCGAGCGGCCGCGCCTCGCCCTTGGCGATCTTCGCGTCGGAGACCTCCGCCATCTTCAGCGCGCGGTCGGGCGTCGCCACGATATAGGCGTTGAGGGCGCGAGCCTTCTCGATGGCGTCGAGATGCGCCTGCGCGATCTCCCGCGCCGAGAATTGCTTGGAGGCCAGCCCGTCGCGCGCTTCGGCCAGGGTGAGTTCGTTGAGTGCCGTCATGCCCGTTCCAGACCTACGCGCCGGCCCCGCGAGCTCGAAGGCTCCGCGAGGGGCCGGAAATGCCGCTCCGCCGATGCCGAAAACCTACTCGACGACCTTCGGCACGAGAAAATAATTGTCCTCGGTCTCGGGCGCGTTGGCGACCACGTCGCGCGCCCGGCCACCGTCGTTCACCACGTCGGCGCGCTTCTTCATCCGCATCGGCATGACCGAGGTCATCGGCTCGACGCCGTCGACATCGACCGCACCGAGTTGTTCCACGAAGGCGAGGATCGCGTTGAGTTCGCCCTGCAGCGGGCCGACCTCCTCGTCGGTCACCGCAATGCGGGCCAGATGCGCGATGCGCCGTACCGTCTTCTCGTCGACCGACATGCCGCTGGTGTCGTCCTGCCAAGCTCGAGCGGAAAAGGCCCCGCCCGGTCATCGGCCGGGCTATAGCACCCGCTTTCCCGCAGGGGCAACGCCGGGACTGCGGCAGGCTTAAGTGATGACGTGCCCGTCGACCGCCGGCGTGTTCACCGTAACGCCCGGCCGGCGATAGCGGTCGGCGTTGACCGAGCCGGCGATCAGGATCTCCAGGGCGAGCGCCAGCATCAGCATGTGCCGCGTCGAGAAGCGTCGGGACGGCTCACGGGTGGCAGGATGCGGCGTCGGCATGGGGGGCACGGGGCGGCTCCGGCTTGGTTAATGAAAGCTTAACACCGCTTTCCGCCTTCGGCTCCCCCTCCGGCACCGGATCCGTGCACCGTGGTTAATCTCCACGGTGGACAAGCCCGCGCGGGCGGGCGTAAGCCCCGCTCGACGGACGACAATCGGAGGACAGGCCATGTGGGAGAGCGTCTTCCGGGAACTGCGCCCGGGTCTCGCATCGAGCGAGGCCGACCTCGCTCGCGCCGAGGCCGAACTCGGCTTCGCCCTTCCGGCCAGCTATCGCAGCTTCGCCCAGAGCTGCGGCGCCGGGCGGATCGGCGGGCATCTGCGCATCTTCACGCCTGTTCCGGTGGAGGCGGCGGATCTGAGCCCCCGCGCCCATCTGATCGCCCACGGCATCGCCCTGGCCCTGGACGGGCTGCGGGACGAGAACAGCGACGAGCCGCACCGCTTCACCATCGAGGGCGACGCCGATGCCGGCCTGATGGAGCGCGCCTGCTTCTTTGGGCAGACCGAGCGCGGCGATTTCCTGTTCTTCGACGTCACGCCGGGATTTCCCGAATACGACATCTGGGTGCTCTGCGCCGATCTGGAGACGGTGCATTTCGGCGGGGCCGACCTGCCCGCCTTCTTGCGCGGCGTCCAGGGTCTGGAGATCCTCCACATCCTCGGCGAGGGCGAAGGCCCCCTGCCCGCCACTTTCGAAGGCGACGACGCGGCCGCCCTGGAGCGACTGGGAGCGACCGCATCGTGAACCGGGACGAGATCGCGGCCTTCGCCGAAGCGTCGCGCGGGGCGCCGCGCCTGATCGGGCTCGATCTCGGCACCAAGACCATCGGGCTCGCCCTGTCCGATGTCGGCCGTCAGATCGCCTCCCCCCTGGAGACGATCCGCCGGGTGAAGTTCACGCCCGACGCCCAGCGGATCGTCACCCTCTGCGCCGCCCATGCCGTCGGCGGCCTCGTCATCGGCCTGCCCCTCAACATGGACGGCTCGGAAGGGCCGCGGGCACAATCGAGCCGCAGCTTCGCCCGCAACCTCAAGCCGCTGCTGCCCCTGCCGGTGCTGTTCTTCGACGAGCGCCTCTCCACCGCCGCCGTCACCCGGACCCTGCTGGAGGCGGATGCCTCGCGGGCAAGGCGTGGCGAACTCGTGGACAAGCTCGCCGCCGCCTACATCCTGCAGAGCTGCCTCGACGTGATGGGCGGCCTCTACGACGAGGCGGCGGAGGCGGACGAGCTTTAGGCTTCCCCGGTCGAGGGGGTGAGCCGCGCCACGATGGCCTCGCGCTCCCGGCGGGCCGCCGACAGGCGCTCGCGGGCCGCTGCCGTGATGGCGGGGCCGGCGGTGTCCGGGCGCCCGGCCGAGAAGGGCGGGGTCGGGGCATATTCCTGCTGCAGCTGGATCGTTCGGGCGGTCGCCTCGTCGGCGAGTTCGGCGGCGAGGGTCAGGCCGAAATCGATGCCTGCGGTCACGCCGCCCCCGGTGATCAGGTTGCCGTCGCGCACCACGCGCTCCTGCACCGGCACGGCGCCGAAGGCGGCAAGCAGGTCGTGCGCGGCCCAATGCGTCGTGGCGCGCCGGCCCCGCAGCAACCCCGCAGCGCCGAGCACCAGGGCGCCGGTGCAGACGGAGGTGACGTAGCGGGCGCCCGCCGCCTGCCGGCGGAGGAAGTCGAGGGTCTCGGCATCCTCCAGCAGCGGATTCACGCCCGAGCCGCCCGGCACGCAGATCACGTCGAGCGCCGGACACGCGGTGAAGGTGATCGTCGGCGTGAGCACGAGGCCGGTGGTGCTCGCGACCGGCGCGAGCGTTTTCGCGACGAGATGGACGCGGGCGCCCGGCACCATGGCCAGCACCTCGTAGGGGCCGGTCAGGTCGAGCTGCTGGACCTGCGGGAAGACGAGAAAGCCGATCTCGATGGTCATGGGCGTCTGATCCTGCACGCGTCGACCAGAAGACATAATCGACAAGAACAATCTCGCGGAGACCCCTTCTCTCCCCCTGCGCCCTCGTCCTGAGGTGTGACCGAAGGGAGCCTCGAAGGAGGGCTCGAGGAAGCACGAGAGATCTGGATCCCTCCGTCGAAGCCACCCACGCGGCATCTCAGGATGAGGACGCGAGGGGGATGAACCCCCTTAAACGGACGCCTTAGTCGGCGCTCGCCTCCGCCACGGTGACCGGCGCGGCGGCGGCCCCGTCGAGCACGGTCTCCTGGGCGGCCTCGGCGAGCAGGGCGTAGCCGCCATCGGCCATGTGCAGGCCGTCGCTCGCGAACAATTCGGTGTGGGTCAGCCGCCCCTGCCCGATCCAGTCGCGCATCAGGTCGGAGCGGCGGATCACCGCGACCCCGAGATCGGCGCCGAGGCTGCGCACCGCGTCGCGGAACCGTTCGGCGCCGGGCGTGGCGTCGAGGGCCGGGCACCATTGCGGCTCCATCAGCACCACGTCGATGCCCGCCGCCCGGATGCGCTCCAGGGCCGCCTCGGTCGCCTCGCGGAAATGGTCGAGGGAGACGCCGCGCAGGGCGTCGTTGCTGCCGGTCTGCCAGATCACGAGGTCGGGGCCGGGAGCGATCACGTCCCGGTCGAGACGGGCCAGCATCTCGTCGACCGCCTCGCCGCCGATGCCGCGATTGGCCACCGTGATCCGGCCGGCGAGGCGCGGCAGGGCGCGCCGCAGATTGGCTTCGAGGCGGGCGGGATAGCTGGCGGCCGGCGCGCTGGCGCCGATCCCCTCCGTTGAGGAGGAGCCGAAGGCGACGATCCGCAACGGCCCGCCGAGGGCGATCTTCTGCGCGACATGCGGGAGGCCGGCCGGTGCCGCATCCTCGAACAGGCCGAGATCGAAGTCGATGTCGAGGCTGCGCGGCAGCAGGTCGGCATAGGCCAGCACGGCGGTGGAGGTCAGGCTGAGACCCAGGATCAGCCCGAAAGCGCCGGCCCAGCGCCGCGGACTTCCCCTGAACAGCGCCCGCGCCCGAGCAAGATGGAGAAGCCGCGCCACTGTTTCCGTGCCCCCGCCCGCGCCGCCTGTCTTGAAGCTGATCGCGGCATTGCCAGCATCGACCCACTTTATCGAAGTCGATGCCGAATGGCGGCCCCATAATCGTGATTCGCAGCTCTCGCAATGGAGATTGCTTGATTGAACCTTAATGACATCGACAGCGGGAGGAGAAGGTCCGGCCAGTGGTTCGGTCGGGAGAGAGCAGGTCACGGCGAACGGATCAGTGAAACCGTCCCGCTGCCGTGGCGCTCGATACAGCCGTCGAGTTCGAGTTCGAGCAGCGTGGTCTGGACGATCCGCACCGGAAGACCCGTGGAGCGGGCGAGCTCGTCGGTCCGCACCGGCGTCGGACTCAGAGCCGCGATCAACCGGGCGCGGTCGTCCTGAGCCTTGGCCGCATCGTCCTCCCCTGCATCGTCCCGCTCGAACGCCTCGAAGAGGGGAGCCGGCGCGGCCGGTGTCGTCCCGTCGAAGTCGATCTCGTCCCAGTAGTCGGACGTCCCGGCCCGCTCCGGCCGGTCGCTCATTCCGCCCATCGATGACCCGCCGTGCTCGATCAGGGGATCGAGCACGGAGAGGATGTGCGCGACGTCGGACACCAGCGTCGCGCCCTGGCGGATCAGGTCGTTGGTGCCCTCCGCCCGCGGATCGAGGGGCGAGCCCGGCACGGCGAAGACCTCGCGGCCCTGTTCGAGGGCGAAGCGCGCGGTGATGAGCGAGCCGGAGCGGCGCGCCGCTTCGATCACCACCGTACCGAGGCTGAGGCCTGAGATGATGCGGTTGCGCCGGGGGAAGTCGCGCCCGCGCGGAACCCAGCCCATCGGCATCTCGGCGACCACCGCCCCGCCTGCGCCGACGATCTCCTCGACGAGGCCGGCATGGCTCTCGGGATAGATGCGATCCTGCCCGCCCGCGAGCACCGCCACCGTGCCGGTGGCGAGGGAGGCCTTGTGGGCGCGGGCATCGATGCCGCGGGCGAGGCCCGAGACGACGACCAGCCCGGCCTCGCCGAGGCCGCGGGTCAGCCGCTCGGTGAAGGCGAGGCCCGCCGTCGAGGCATTGCGCGAGCCGACCATCGCCACCGACGGCTTGAGGAGGAGGGCCGGATCGCCGCGCACGGCGATCAGCGGCGGTGCCGTGTCGGTGGCATGCAGCGCCTTCGGGTAGGCCGCCTCGCCCATGGCGAGGAAGCGCACGCCGAGACGGGCGGCGGCGGCGATCTCGCGCTCGGCCTCAGCCGCCGTGGGCGGCAGCGCGCGCTTGCCCGCCCGCTTCGTCAGATCCGGCAGGGCATCGAGCGCGGCGGCCGCGCTGCCGAAGCGGTTGATGAGGCCGCGGAAGGTGCGGGGGCCGACGCCCTCCGTCCGGATCAGGCGCAGCCAGTCGAGGCGCTGCGCGTCGGTGAGTTGCATGGATCCCCCTCCGCTCGGGCGGGGGCCGCTCTCAGCCCTTCTGCCCGATCCGCCCCTCGGTGCCGGCGGCGAGTCGGCGGATGTTCGGAGCGTGCTTCCACCATAGCAGCGCCGCGAGCACGAGGAACAGCACTGCAACGTGGCCGTGTCCCAGCGCCCACAGCACGACGGGCGTCGCGGCGGAGGCCGCCAGCGCGGCGAGGGAGGAATATTTCAGCGCGAAGGCGAGCCCGAGCCAGATCGCGGCGAAGGCCAGCAGCGTGAGCGGGCTCAGGGCCAGCAGCACGCCGATGAAGGTCGCCACGCCCTTGCCGCCCTTGAAGCCGAGCCAGACCGGAAAGAGGTGGCCGAGGAAGGCACCGAGTCCGGCGGTCAGCGCCGGCCCCTCCCCCCAATGTCCGGCAACCAGCACCGGGAGCGTGCCCTTGAGCGCGTCGCAGAGCAGGGTGGCGGCGGCCAACCCCTTGCGGCCGGTGCGCAGGACGTTGGTCGCGCCAATGTTGCCCGATCCGATCGCCCGCACGTCGCCGAGGCCGGCGAAGCGGGTGAGGATCAGCCCGAACGGGATCGCGCCGCTGGCATAGCCGAGGACGAGGGCGGTGATCAGCACCGGCCAGCCGGCATCGAGAAGCGAGGTCATGCGGCGGCCGCGAACAGGTCCGAGCGGTGGACGACCCGGCCGGCCACCAGCGTCAGCACCGCCGCGCCCTGCAGCCGCGCCTCGTCGAAGGGCGAGTTCTTGGAGCGCGACTTCAGCTGACGCTTGTCGAGCAGGTAGGGCAGATCGAGGTCGATCAGGACGAGATCGGCCGGCGCCCCCTTCTCCAGGCGGCCCGCCTCGCGGCCGAGCAGCCGTGCGGGGTTGGCGGAGAGGGCCTTCAGCAGGGTCGTGAGGGTCACGTCGCCGGTATGCAGCAGGCGAAGGCTGGCGCCGAGCAGGGTCTCGATGCCGAGGGCCCCGTCCGCCGCCTCGGCGAAGGGCAGGCGCTTGGTCTCGACATCCTGCGGGTTGTGGTCGGAGACGATGACGTCGATCACGCCGTCGTTCAGCGCGGCGATCACCGCCTGTCGGTCATCCTCGCGGCGCAGCGGCGGGGAGAGCTTGCAGAAGGTGCGGTAGTGGCCGATGTCGCCCTCGTTGAGCACGAGGTTGTTCACCGAGACGCCGCAGGTGACGGGCAGGCCCGCCTCCTTGGCCCGGCGCACGATCTCGACGGAATCGGCGGTGGAGATCATGGCCGCGTGGTAGCGCCCGCCGGTGAGGCGCACGAGGCGGATGTCGCGCTCCAGCATGATCGTCTCGGCCTCGCGGGGAATGCCCATCAGCCCGAGGCGGGAGGCCATCTCGCCCTCGTTCATCACCCCTTCCGCCGCCAGCTCCGGCTCCTCGACATGCTGCATCAGCAGCGCGCCGAAATCGCGGGCATAGGTGAGCGCCCGGCGCATCACCTGGGCATTGGTGACGGCCTTGAGCCCGTCGGTGAAGGCGACCGCCCCGGCCTCGGTGAGCAGGCCGAACTCGGTCATCTCGCGGCCGGCGAGGCCCTTGGTGATGGCGGCGGCCGGCAGCACGTTGACGCTCGCGGTGTCGCGGGCACGGCGCAGGACGAAATCGACGATGGCCGGCCCGTCGATCACCGGGTTGGTGTCGGGCATGCAGACCAGGGTGGTCACGCCGCCCGCCGCCGCCGCTGCACTGGCCGAGGCCAGGGTCTCCCGGTGCTCGGCGCCCGGCTCGCCGACGAAGGCGCGCAGGTCGATCAGGCCGGGGGCGAGAGTGAGCCCGCCACAATCCACGGTCTCGCATCCCTCCGGGGCGGCCGGAGCAGCGCCCCAGGCGAGATCGGCGATGCGGCCGTGGCGCACCAGCACGGCGCCGGGGCCTTCGCGGCCGGAGGCCGAGTCGAGAAGGTGGGCGTTGGAGAGAAGAAGGCTCACGAAAGTCTCTCGCAGGCGTCGGCGGAGAAGGCCCTCTTCTCCTGGATGGTCGTTTCACCGAAGAAGCGCCGGGGATTGCCGCACATCCAGCAGGAGCAGACAGCGAGGTGGTCCGCGTGCCGCGCGCGGTCGACCCCGCCGGAGACGTTGAGGCGCCGCGCCTTCGCCTTCATGCGGATGAGATCGCGACGGCGCCGGGCCCGTTTCGACTCATGTTGCGCCATCGCGATCGGCTCGGCTCTCGGTACGGATGCAAGCACCGGAAGGCTAACCGTTCGGCAGGTGGGTCGCCAGCGCTTCCAGCACGGCCATGCGCACGGCGACGCCCATCTCGACCTGCTCACGGATCAGCGATTGCGCCCCGTCGGCGATCTCCGAGGAGATCTCGACGCCGCGATTCATCGGGCCCGGATGCATCACCAGCGCGTCGGGCTTGGCGAGCGCCAGCTTGTCGCCGTCGAGGCCGTAATAGCGGAAATACTCCTTCACGCTCGGCACGAAGGAGCCGTTCATGCGCTCGCGCTGGAGCCGCAGCATCATCACGATGTCGCTGCCCTTCAGGCCCTCGCGCATGTTGGTGAACACCTCGACGCCGAAGCGCTCGATCCCGGTGGGGAGCAGCGTGGAGGGGCCGATCACCCGCACTCGGGCGCCCAGCGCCTGGAGCAGGATGATGTTGGAGCGGGCGACCCGCGAATGCAGGACGTCGCCGCAGATCGCCACCTGCAACCCCTCGATGCCGCCCTTGTTGCGCAGGATGGTCAGGGCGTCGAGCAGCGCCTGGGTCGGGTGCTCGTGGGCGCCGTCGCCGGCATTGACCACGGCGCAATCGACCTTGCGCGCCAGGAGATGCACCGCGCCCGCCGCGTGATGGCGCACCACGATGATGTCGGGCCGCATGGCGTTGAGGGTCGCGGCGGTGTCGATCAGCGTCTCGCCCTTCTTCACCGAAGACGAGGCCACCGACATGTTCATCACGTCGGCGCCGAGGCGCTTGCCCGCCAGCTCGAACGAGGATTGCGTCCGGGTCGAGGGCTCGAAGAACAGGTTGATCTGCGTCCGGCCGCGCAGGGTGGTGCGCTTCTTCTCGACCTGCCGGGACAGGGCGACCGCCGCGTCGGCGCGCGCCAGCAGCGATTCGATGTCGGGCCGGCTCAGGCCCTCGATGCCGAGCAGGTGCCGGTGCGGGAAGGCAGGTGCGGTCTGAGCGGTCATGCGGCGGTTCTGGCGGCGTGCCAGGGCTATAGGTGCCCGCGGCCGGCCCGGCAAGGAGCCTCCGGCCCAGCATCGCCCCTCGCGTCGCGCCCTGACGGTCGCGGTGACGGCCGGGGAAGGGGAGGAAGGGGCCGATCCTGTCGCGGCCAAGAGAATGATTTCGTCCTCGCGAGCCCGTGATCGAGAAAATTTTGAACGATCCCCTGCGGGATCCGTTTGGAAGCACATCCGTGGGGCTTGAGCTTACCGGGCGCGTCCTCGCGCTCGGCACCTGCCCGGAGAAACCGAAAGGAAGCCCATGAACGCGCGACTTCTTCTCACCGCCGGCGCCCTCTCGCTCGGTCTCGCCCTGTCCTCGGGTGCTTATGCCCAGGGCATGCAGCCGGGCGGCGGAATGGAGCCCGGCATGGGCGGCCAGATGGGCGGCCAGATGCAGCAGGGGGCGATGGGTAACGACATGGGGCAGGAGCAGCGCCCGATGAAGCGCAGCTCCAAGAAGATGAAGAAGCCCATGAAGAGCAAGAAGATGATGCGCTCGAAGCGCATGAATTCCGGCTCGATGAATTCCGGCGGCATGAATTCCGGCGCCGGCGGGATGTGACGTTTTTCTCCGCTCGCCCTGATAGGCAAGCCTTGGCCCGTCCGGTTAAACCGGGCGGGCCTTTATCGTTGTGGGTCAAGGCTTTCACGCTCCCGTGATCGGTGCCGGAGAGGCCGCCGGCCGGGGGCGCATCAGGGGAATCGGGCGCCGTGGCCGCAGGATCGACGCTTTCGGGGCCGGACATCGTCGAGACGGTGCGGCGGCGCTGGATGTTCCGCCATCCGCTGGCGATCCGGCTGGCGCATTGGCTCAACGTGGTCTGCCTCGCCATCCTGCTGATGAGCGGCCTGCAGATCTTCAACGCGCATCCGGCGCTCTACTGGGGCGCCGCCTCGACCTTCGACAAACCCTTCGTTGCCATCACCGACGACCAGAAGGATGACGGCACGCCCCGCGGCATCGTCTACGTGGCGGGCCATACCTTCGACACCACCGGCGTGCTCGGCCTGTCGAACCTCAACGGCCAGCCGGCGGGACGCGCCTTTCCCTCCTGGGCGACGCTGCCGGCGCATCAGGATCTCGCCACCGGTCGGCGCTGGCACTTCCTGTTCGCCTGGGCCTTCGTCATCAACGGGCTGATCTACCTGATCTACGGGCTCGGCACCGGCCAGCTTCGCCGCCGCCTGATCCCGGATGGCGACCAGATGCGCGGCTTCGGTTCCTCGATCCGCGAGCACTTGACCCTTCATTTCCCCGAGGGCGAGGAGGCGAAGCGCTACAACGTGCTGCAGAAGCTCACCTACCTCATCGTCGTCGCCGTGCTGCTGCCGCTGATGCTGCTGACCGGCCTGTCGATGTCGCCGGGGGTGAACGCCGTGGTGCCGCTGCCCGAGCTGTTCGGCGGCCGCCAATCGGCCCGCACCGTCCACTTCATCGTCACGAACCTGCTGGTGCTGTTCGTGATCGTCCACGTCCTGCTCGTCCTGCTCTCCGGCGTGGTCAACAACATGCGCAGCATGATCACCGGCTGGTTCGTGATCGAGCGGCAGAAGCTTCCCGCCGGATCGGGAGAGGTCCGATGATCGAAGGTCCGATGAAGCCCCGCCTGTCGATCCCGAAACCCCATCGCCGCGGCTTCCTGACGGCGGCGGCCGGCCTGTTCGGCGTCTCGGCCCTGGGCGGCTGCGACCGCTGGGCGGCGAGTCCGGCTGGACAACGCACCCTGAAGCTCGGCGAGGATGCCAACCTGTTCGTCCAGCGCCTGCTGCTGACGCCGGCCTCCCTGGCCAAGGAATTCCCCGACTCGGAGATCTCCCCCTGGTTCAAGCCCAACGGCACGATCGAGCCGCCGGACAAGACCTACAAGGCGCTGGCCGCCAAGAACTTCGAGGGCTTCCGCCTGCGCGTCGACGGGCTGGTGGAGCGGCCGCAGGATCTGAGCCTTGCCGATCTCAGGGCCCTGCCCGCCCGCACCCAGACGACCCGCCACGATTGCGTCGAGGGCTGGAGCGCCATCGGCAAATGGACCGGCGTGCCGCTCTCGGAGGTGCTGCAGCGCGCCGGCCTGAAGCCTCAGGCCCGCTACGTCGTGTTCCATTGCGCCGACACGATGGAATATGCCACGGGCGGCGGGGATGAGACCGAGGAGAAGACGACCGCCAATCCCGGCATGGAATCGCGGCCCGAGGGCGCGGAGAGCCAAGCCAGCGATTCGCAGGCCGCCGGAGCGGAGGCCCCGGCCCAAGGGGGGGACGACGAGGGCGACGAGGCGCAGGGCACGCCGGTGCGCTACTACGAGAGCATCGATCTGACCGACGCCTTTCACCCGCAGACGATCCTCGCCTACGACCTCAACGGCAAGGCCCTGCCGGTCTCGAACGGGGCCCCCTTGCGGCTGAGAGTGGAGCGCCAGCTCGGCTATAAGCAGGCCAAATACGTCATGCGCATCGAGGTGACCGAGAGCCTGAACGGCATCGGCGACGGCAAGGGCGGCTACTGGGAGGACCGCGGCTACGAGTGGTACGCGGGAATTTAAGCAGCGATCTTTTCGGCGCCCGGGGGCCTGACGCTTCCGTCAGAGAGTGTATCGGAACAACGGCTTGGTGCCGCTTCCGGGGACCTCGCCGCCGGGATGGCGGGCCGGATCGGCCCGTTCACCAATTTGACAACGCCGCGCCGCTCACCCACTTCTGCGCGGCGCGAGAGCCGGCCTTCGACCGGCCCCAACCGCGCCTACCCCAAAACCGTACCCGCGGTGAGGCTCTGGCGAGAGGCAGAGGTTCATGAAAGTCGTCGTCGTCGAGTCGCCGGCCAAGGCCAAGACGATCAATAAATATCTGGGGCGCGACTACGAGGTCCTGGCCTCCTTCGGGCATATCCGCGATCTGCCGGCCAAGGACGGCTCGGTCGATCCGGAGGCCGATTTCGCCATGGTCTGGGAGGTGGAGGATCGCGGCGCCAAACGCGTGTCCGAAATCGCCCGCGCGGTGAAGGGAGCCGAGAAGCTCATCCTGGCGACCGACCCGGATCGTGAGGGCGAGGCGATCTCCTGGCACGTGATCGAGGCGCTCACGGCCCGCAAGGCGCTGAAGGGCATCCCGGTCGAGCGGGTGACCTTCAACGCCATCACCAAGGCCTCGGTCGATGCGGCGATGAAGAAGCCGCGCGAGATCGATCAGGCCCTGGTCGATGCCTATCTCGCGCGCCGGGCGCTGGATTACCTCGTCGGCTTCAACCTCTCGCCGGTGCTGTGGCGCAAGCTGCCGGGCGCCCGCTCCGCCGGCCGCGTGCAGTCGGTGGCCCTGCGCCTCGTGGTCGAGCGCGAGATGGAGATCGAGCGGTTCCGCCCCCGCGAGTACTGGTCGATCGTGGCGACGCTCGTCACCGAGGCGGGCGGCGTGTTCGAGGCGCGGTTGGTCGGTGCCGACGGCAAGCGCATCCAGCGGCTCGATGTCGGCAATGCCGAGGAGGCGGCGGCCTTCAAGCGCGACCTCGAACTCGCGACCTTCCAAGTGGCCTCGGTCGAGGCGAAGCCGGCCAAGCGTCACCCGCAGCCGCCCTTCACCACCTCGACGCTGCAGCAGGAGGCGTCCCGCAAGCTCGGGATGGCGCCGGCCCAGACCATGCGCGTCGCCCAGAAACTCTACGAGGGCGTCGATGTCGGCGGCGAGACCGTCGGCATCATCACCTATATGCGGACCGACGGCGTCGACATGGCGCCGGAGGCGATCGCCGATGCCCGCCGGGTGATCGGCCGCGAGTTCGGCGACGATTACGTGCCGCATGTCCCGCGCAAGTACACGGTGAAGGCCAAGAACGCGCAGGAGGCCCACGAGGCCGTGCGCCCGACCGATATGGGCCGGCTGCCGAAGCAGATCGCCCGCTATCTCGAACCGGAGCAGGCCAAGCTCTACGACCTGATCTGGACCCGCACCGTGGCGAGTCAGATGGAATCGGCCGAGCTGGAGCGTACCACCGTCGACGTGACCGCGACTGTCGGCCCGCGCCGGATCGATCTGCGCGCCACCGGCCAGGTCGTGAAGTTCGACGGTTTCCTCGCCCTCTATCAGGAGGGCAAGGACGACGAGGAGGACGAGGATTCGAAGCGCCTGCCGGCGATGAAGGCGGGCGATCCGCTCAACCGCGAGCGCATCACCTCGACCCAGCACTTCACCGAGCCGCCTCCGCGCTACTCGGAGGCGAGCCTCGTCAAGCGGATGGAGGAACTCGGCATCGGCCGGCCCTCGACCTATGCCGCCGTGCTCCAGACCCTGCGCGACCGGGAATATGTCCGGATCGAGAAGAAGCGCCTCCAGCCGGAGGATAAGGGCCGTCTCGTCACGGGCTTCCTCGAAAGCTTCTTCAAGCGCTACGTCGAGTACGATTTCACCGCGAGCCTGGAAGAACAGCTCGACCGGGTCTCCAATGCCGAGATCGACTGGCGCACCGTGCTGCGCGATTTCTGGCGCGACTTCTCCGCCGCCATCGGCGGCACCAAGGAGCTGCGCGTCGCCGAGGTGCTGGAGGCGCTCAACGGCCTGCTCGGGCCCCACATCTTCCCCGAGAAGGCGGATGGGGGCGATCCCCGCGCCTGCCCGACCTGCGGCTCGGGCCAGCTCTCGCTCAAGCTCGGCAAGTTCGGCGCCTTCATCGGCTGCTCGAACTATCCCGAGTGCAAATATACCCGCCAGCTCTCGGCCTCCGGCGTCGAGGGTGAGGGCGACGGCTCCTCGGCCGAGGGCGGCCAGCCCGGCGTGCGGGTGCTCGGCGACGACCCCGCCACCGGCCTGCCGGTGACCCTGCGCGACGGCCGCTTCGGTCCCTTCGTGCAGCTCGGCGAGGCCTCGTCCGAGAAGGGAGCGGAGAAGCCCAAGCGCTCGTCGCTGCCCAAGGGCATGACGCCGAGCAGCGTGACGCTGGAGATCGCCCTGCGGCTGCTCTCGCTGCCCCGCGAGGTGGCCAAGCATCCCGAGACCGGCGAGCCGATCCTGGCCAATCTCGGCCGCTTCGGTCCCTACGTGCAGCACGGGAAGACCTATGCCAATCTCGGCAAGGACGACGACGTGCTGGAGATCGGCGCCAACCGCGCCATCGATCTCATCGTGGCCAAGGAACAGGGCGGCGGGCGCGGTCGCCCGGCTTCCGATCCCGGCCGCGTGCTCGGCAAGGATGCCGGCGGCCTCGACCTGACCGTGAAATCCGGGCGCTACGGCCCCTACGTCACCGACGGTTCGGTCAACGCGACGCTGCCGAAGACGATGGCCGCCGAGAGCCTGACGCTGGAACAGGCGATCGACCTCATCAACGCCAAGCGCGCCTCCGGGGGCGGCAAGAAGCCGGTCCGCAAGACGGCGGCCCGTGCCCGCACCACGACGAAGAAGGCGGAGGCCGGCGAGACGGCGGCGAAGAAGCCGGCGGCCCGCAAGACGGCGACGAAGGCTGCCGCCAAGCCTGCGGCTGCGAAGAAAGCGGCGGCGAAGACGAAGGCGAGCTGAGGCACCCCTCTCCCCTCTGCGGGAGAGGGGTGCCTCAGAGCCTGTCTGATCGAGTGGAGTTGGCCCGTCTTCGCTCCTCATGCTGAGGTGCCGGGCGAAGGCCCGGCCTCGAAGCACCACGGAAGGGTCGATCCCTTGGCCCGTCTCCCTTGGAAGAAGCGGCGCGGCGTGCTTCGAGGCTGCTGACGCAGCACCTCGGCATGAGGAGCGTCGTGGATGCTAAAAAGGTCAGGGGCGCGTTCGGTCACGCACCGCGTGGCGCCGTGGATCGCCACGCCGTGACGGCGGCCGGTTGAAGTTCAGCCCGCGCTGACGCGCTCGAACGTCAGGTAGCTCGGCAGGCGCCCGGCGGCCAGCGCCTTGGCCTCGTAGCGGGTGCCGGGCCAACCGGGGAACGGGCGGCGCCAATCGTCGGCCCGCTCGGCGGTCCAGCGGAGCTGCGGACAGCGGGCGGCCCGCACCAGGGTCCAGCCGGCATAATCGTCGATGTCGCTGGCGAAGCGGAACAGGCCTCCAGGACGCAGCACGCGGGCGATCTCGGCGAGCGAGGCATCCGAGACGAACCGGCGCTTGCGCTGGCGGCGCTTCGGCCACGGGTCCGGATAGAGCAGGTAGACCCGGGCGAGGCTCGCATCCGGCAGGGCGGCGAGCAGAGCGGTAGCGTCCTCGTCCCAGACGCGCACGTTGCGCAGGGAGCGCTCGTCCACCGCGCGCAGCAGCTTGACCACGCCGTTGACGAAGGGCTCGCAGCCGATGATGCCGACCCGAGGATTCGCCTCGGCCTGGGCCGCGAGATGCTCGCCGCCGCCGAAGCCGATCTCCAGCCAGACCTCACCGACCGGCACCGGGAACAGGTCCGGCGGATTCAGGAACGCGCCGCGCTCGGGCAACGCGACGCGCAGGGTCGGGAGCAGCCCTTCGAGGCGCTGCTCCTGGCCCGGCCTGAGCCTCTTGCCCTTGCGGCGCCCGTAGAAGGCCCGCTCGGCGTCGCCGGTCCCGCCCGTTTCGGGAGGGACGCTGTCATCCCTCCCCATCATGGTTCGGGCTCAGAACGCCGACTTCAGCTTGTCGGCCAGATCCGTCTTCTCCCAGGAGAAGCCGCCATCGGCATCGGGCTCGCGCCCGAAATGGCCGTAGGCCGAGGTGCGGGCGTAGATCGGCTTGTTGAGCTGGAGCGCCGTACGGATGCCGCGGGGCGAGAGATCGAGGGCGTCCATCAGGACCGTCTCGAGCTTGGCCTCGTCCACGGTGCCGGTGCCGTGCAGATCGACGTAGATCGACAGGGGCTTGGCCACGCCGATGGCGTAGGAGAGCTGGATCGTGGCCCGGCGGGCGAGGCCGGCAGCCACGACGTTCTTGGCCAGATAGCGGGCGGCATAAGCAGCCGAGCGGTCGACCTTGGTCGGATCCTTGCCGGAGAAGGCGCCGCCGCCATGGGGCGCCGCGCCGCCATAGGTGTCGACGATGATCTTGCGGCCGGTGAGGCCGGCGTCCCCATCCGGGCCGCCGATCACGAACTTGCCGGTCGGGTTGACGTGCCAGACGGTGCCTTCGTTGACCCAGCCCTCCGGCAGGGCCTTGAGGATATAGGGCTCGACGATGGCGCGCACGTCGGCCGAGTCGAGCGACTCGTCGAGATGCTGGGTCGAGAGCACGATCTGCGTCACCTCGACCGGGCGGCCGTTGGCGTAGCGCACCGTGACCTGGCTCTTGGCGTCGGGTCCGAGCTTGGCGGCATCGCCCTGCTTGGCCTTGCGCGCGTCGGCGAGGTCCTTGAGGATTTTGTGGGCGTAGAAGATCGGGGCCGGCATCAGGGCCGGGGTCTCGTCGGCGGCGTAGCCGAACATGATGCCCTGGTCGCCCGCGCCCTCGTCCTTGTTGCCGGCGGCGTCCACGCCCTGGGCGATGTCGGCCGACTGGGCATGCAGGTGGATGGCGACGTCGTTGTTCTTCCAGTGGAAGCCGGACTGCTCGTAGCCGATGTCGCGCACGGCCTCGCGGGTCAGCTCTTCCAGATCCTTGAAGGTCACGGAATCGGGGCCGCGCACCTCGCCCGCGATCACGACGCGGTTCGTCGTCGTCAGCGTCTCGACGCCGAGGCGGGCCTCCGGCATCGCGGCAAGATAGGCATCGACCACGGTATCCGAGATCCGGTCGCTCACCTTGTCGGGGTGGCCCTCGGAAACGGACTCACTGGTGAAGAGGTAGTCGGAACGAGGCATCGCATGCACCCCCGATTGTCGGGCGCGCCTCGTCTGCCAACGGCGCTTGACCCGGTCTCCAGAGGCGCGGCTTGTCGCATCGGCATTTCGGACGGTCAAGCCGGAATGGCGAAATCGTCCGTTATAAAGAACGCTAAGCTGCGGGACTCTGTTTTGCTGCGGCCTGACACCGGTCGGCCGCGCCGCTGGCTCAGCTCTTCAACTCGCGGCTCAGCGCCTCGACGGCGGCGGAGAGTTCCCGGCGCTGGCTCTCGGTGAAGGTCTCGACGCACTGCTTCGCGAAGGCGCGGGCGAGATCGGACCAGGGCTCGGCGGAGTAGGCCTGTTGCCCGCTCTCACAAAAACCGCGTTCCATCATCGGGTCCGGATGAGGAATACCGTCGAGGAAGTCGGAAACCGGCGTATTGGTGAGACGACTGAGGATTGCGAGATGGATCGCGCTGATCTGATTCACGCCCTTCTCGTATTTTTGAAGCTGAGCAGCGGACATGCCGAAGCTGTCAGCGACGGCGCGCTGAGTCAGCTTCGAACGTTTGCGGTGCTCGGCGATGCGGCGTCCGAGGAGGACATCGCGTTCATCAGTCTTTTGGCCTGCCATGTTTATTCCGTTGAGCCCCCTTTCGGCGGATGCTTCGAACGAAATGTGGCACGGTGCAAGGGGGTGGATCCGGTCAAAACGGGCATCCACCAAAATTATCTTTTGTTAAAACCGCGACAGGGTGTCGCATGTGTAGTGACGGCTGTCGAAACCGCTAAGCCTCAATCTAAAGATCGAGGTGAAAATGGTGTCCCCGGCAGGGCTCGAACCTGCGACCCCAGGTTTCGTGCCACTTCGGCTTTCGCCGCCGTGCTGACCGCACGTTCGTGGCCTGGACTATCCCTTCACCTTAGGCTCCGTGAGGAACCCTTAGGTGCCGCCCGTCTAGTCTCTACACCTTCCCGTGACCGTGGCGGTCTCGGGCTTGGCTCGGGATCGGCAGGGCGCCGAGGCGCCGGGAGCTTTCCCCGAATTTGAGCGGATCCGCCGCGCGGTTTCCCTTCGCGACGCCCAATTGTGAAGTTTAGGAAACCTGTGCTCTGTCCAGCTGAGCTACGGAGACGACGGGCTAAGCGTAGCATCATCCCGCTATCCCGCCAACCGTTCCCGTCGGTCTTCTCACGTCGCTCGGTAGGAGCAAGGCTGCATGGTCCGGATCGCCCCTCCTGTGGCCGATCAGCCTCAGGGTCCGACAATCCGCGGGCCCGCTTTCCCGCCCGACGCCCATCGTCGCGATCCGGGCGCTTTTGGCGGGTCACGTCAACGTGGCACGCAGAGGCGAAGGCGAGCGGTGACGGTGATGCCCGGTCAGGCTCAGGATCCGGCTTCAGGTGGACGAGGGGCGGCCTGCTTGGCCGCTTCGGCTTTCCTTCACCCGTTCCCTGCTCTGCTGGCCGCCTTGATCGGGGCCATCCTCCCGCAGGATCGCGCCGCAGCGGCTGGAATGGGCGCTTCGTGCCGCGCCGGCGAATTCCGGGAGGACAGCCTCGCCGGGATCGGGGTGCGGGGCGAACTGATCCTGTCCTCCGGGCGCCGGGCCGTCCTCTCGGACCTGCGCTGGTCCGACGAGCCCATGATCGAGGCGCAGGCCCGGTCCTGGCTTGAATCCTTCCGCGGCGCGCCCCTCCTCCTGCGGGAGCGCGGACCGGAGGATCGCTGGGGCCGCCGCCGCATCGATGCCCTCGTCGGGGAAGCGGAGCCCGTCGACCTTGCGGGCGGGCTGATCGCAGCCGGCCTCGCCTATGCCGATGCCGGCGAGGCCGACGGCCTGTGCCGGTCCGCCCTGCGCGGCCTCGAGGAGGCACCGCGGGCGGCGGGGCGCGGGGTCTGGGCGGAGGGGACGATCGCTGCAACCGACGTGGCGAGGCTGGCCCGGCGTTCCGGGCGCTTCGCCGTGGTGGAGGGGCGGATCCTCGCCATCGGCGAGCGGCCGGCGCGGACCTATCTGGATTTCGTCCGAAGGGGTGAACAAGGATTGACCGTAACCGTGCAGAAACGCACTTGGCGGAGTCTTGCCGAACATGGTTTGTCTGCGGCCACGCTGAGGGGCCGCCTCGTCAGGATCCGCGGCATGATCGAAACCGGGCGGGGACCGGTCATCGACCTTGTCGGCGCGGAGGACATCGAGGTCGTCGAGGGGGAGCGGGCGCTGCGGCGCTAGAACGGCATGACGGGGGATCGGCAGCATCAATCGGGTCGGCGGAGCGCATCCGGGCACCGCCGGAAGCGGCTCGCGCGTGCTGGCGCGCGGCTCGGCGCGTTCGGGCTCGCGGCCCTGCTGGCGGCCTGCGCCGGCGACCAGACCGGCAGCGTGCTCACACCCGCCGTCATCAAGGTGCCCGAGCAGGCACCCAGGACCACGGGCCGCACCCGCGCCGGAGACGAGGCGGACCATGCCAAGCTCGTGGCCTCCTTCGGCGGCGAGTACCGTTCGCCCGCCGCCCATCGCCTGCTCACCGAGATCACCGATCGGCTGGTCCGCGTCAGCGACCATCCCGAGGAGACCTACGCGGTCACGCTCCTCGATTCGCCGGTGGTCAACGCCTTCGCCCTGCCGAGCGGCCGGCTCTACGTGACCCGTGGCCTGCTCGGCCTCGCCTCCGACAGTTCGGAGGTGGCGGCGGTGCTCGCCCACGAGATCGCCCACGTCACCCTGCGCCACGCCACCGCCCGCACCGAGATGGCCCTGCGCTCGCAGCTGGTCAGCCGCGTGGTGGCCGATGTGCTGAACGATCCCGTCACCGGGGCCCAGCTCGAGAACCAATCCAAGTTCACCCTGGCCCGCTTCTCCCGCGAGCAGGAATTCGAGGCCGACACCACCGGCGTGCGGGTGCTGGCCCAGGCGGGCTACGATCCCTTCGGCGCCGGACGCTTCCTCGAAGCGCTCAACCGCACCATGGCGCTGAAGGCCGGCAGCGGCAGCGCCGCCGAGCCGGACATGCTGGCGACCCACCCGGCCACCACCGAGCGCATCGCCCTCGTCACCCGCGCCGCCCGGCGCATCGGCGCTCCCGGCCTCGGCGCCGACGACCGCGCGCGCTACCTCGCGGCGATCGATGGGCTGGCCTATGGCGACAATCCCGGTGACGGGCTGGTGCGGGGCCGCCTCTTCCTGCATCCGGGCTTGCACATCGCCTTCGAGGTGCCTGAGGCCTTCGCCATCGAGAACACACGCAACGCGGTGCTCGGCACCACGCCCGAGGGCAGCCGCCGCCTGCTGTTCGATCAGGTCGAGGCGAGCGGCGACCGCAGCCTGGAGGAGGTGCTGCGCGCCACCTGGAACGACGGCATCGAGGCGGGATCGGTGGAGAACCGCATCATCGGCGGGCGCCCCGCCGTCACCGCGATCTCGCGGGGCAAGGACTGGACCTTCCGTCTGGCGGCGATCCGTGTCGGCGAGAGCACCTACCGCATGATCATGGCGGCCAAGGGCGCGACCGACCCCGAGCCGGCCTTCCGCCGCTGGCTGGAGAGCTTGCGCCCGATCGAGCCGGAGGAGGCCGCCGCCCTCAAACCGGCCCATCTCCAGATCGTGACCGCTGCCCCCGGCGACACCGTGGAGGCGCTGGCCCGGCGCATGAGCGTGCCCGACCGCGCGGTCGACCGCTTCCTCGTGCTCAATGGTCTGGTGCGGGGCGCAGCCCTCAAGCCGGGGCAGAGCTACAAGCTTGTCGTGGAGTGAGGCTGCGAAGCCGGCGTGAAGCCCCCCGATCTCTTCCCGGATCTCCCACGTACCGCTGTGGCGGTGGTGTTCTTCCGCCCTTCGTCGGAGCAGGTGGCGCGGATCGTCGCCCGCTTCGCCGGACGGATGCCGGTCTTCGTCTATGACAATGGCGGCATCCCGCCGGAGGCGCTGGTTCGGCTGAGGCAGGCGCAGGGGCTGACCCTCCTCGGCGAGGGCCGCAACGGCGGCATCGCCGCCGCCCTCAACGCCCTGGCCGAAGCGGCGGCCGCGGCCGGTTTCCCGCGCCTGTTCCTGCTCGACCAGGATGCCGATGCCGGCATCGAGACGGTGCGGGCCTTGAGCCTCGCCCTGGACCGCGCCGCCGGAGCCGAGCCGCCCCCGGCCGTGGTCGGGCCGGCGCCCGCCCCCAATCCCGGCCACAAGGCGCCGCGCTATCCGGCGCGTCCCGACGTGGGGCCCCGGGGGGGCCTGATGCCGGTGGAGTTCCTGGCGACCTCCGGCTCCCTCGTCGATCTCGCCGCCTTCGCGCAGGTCGGACCGTTCCGCGAGGATTTCTTCATCGACGCGGTCGATCTCGAATGGTGCTTCCGCGCCTGGGCGCGGGGATGGAGCTGCTGGATGGATCCCGGCACGGCGATCCCGCACAGCGTCGGCCGCGGCACCATCCGTGCCCGCTTCCTGCCGGTGGCGATGCCGGACCAGCCGTTGTTCCGCATGGCGGTCTATGTCCGCAACACCGCCTATGGCTGGCGCCTGCCCCACGTGCCCGCCCGCTGGAAGCGTCGGCAGATCGCCTACCTGCCGCTCCAGATCGGCCTCTACTGGGCCCGGCACCGCTTCTCGCCGCGGGTGCTCGGCCGCCTGCTCACGGCGCTGGCCCAGGGGCTCGCCGGACGGCTCGGGCGCCCGGCGGATGCCCCGCCGTGAGGGCGCCCCTCGACATCGTCATCGTCAACTGGAATGCCGGGGAGCAGCTCCGGGCCTGCCTCGCGAGCCTCGCCGTGAGTGCCGACGCCGCGGCTCTGCGCGTCGTCGTCGTCGACAACGCCTCGACCGACGGCTCGGCCGACGGCCTCGACCGGCCGGGCTTGGCGCTGACCGTGCTGCGCAACGCCGAGAATCGCGGCTTCGCCCGGGCCTGCAACCAGGGCGCGGCCCTGGGCCGGGCCGAGGCCATCCTGTTCCTCAATCCCGATACGCAGGTGAGCCGCGACGGCATCGCGGCCGCCCGCGCCGCCCTGGAAGCGGATCCCCGCACCGGCATCGTCGGGGCCCGGCTCGTCGATGACGAGGGGCGGACGCACCGCACCTGCGCCCGCCACCCGACCGGAGCGCGTCTCGTCGCCCACACCCTGTTCCTCGACAGGCTGCTGCCCGGCCGCGTGCCGCCGCATTTCCTGCTCGATTGGGATCACGCCGAAACACGCCCTGTCGATGCGGTGATGGGCGCGTTCCTGATGATCCGGCGCCCGCTCTTCGAACGGCTCGGCGGCTTCGACGAGCGCTTCTTCGTCTATTGGGAGGATGCCGACCTCTGCGCCCGCGCCGGCGCGGCGGGCTTTGCCGTGTGCCACGCGGCGGCGGCCGAGATCCGGCATCGCGGCCAGGGCACCACCGAGGCGGTCAAGGACCGGCGCCTGTTCTACTTCCTGCGGGCGCAGGCGCTCTACGCCGACAAGCATCACGGACGGGCCGCTTTCCTCGCGGTGCTGGCCGCTGCCTTCGCCGTCAACCTGCCCGTCCGCTTCGGCCGGGCCGCCCTGCGCGGCTCGGCTCAGGAGGCGGGTGCGGTCATTCGCGCGGGCCGGATGCTGGCCGGAGCCCTGCCGGGCCTGTTGACCCGCGGCGTCCGATGAGGCTTGCCTCGGTCCCGGCGCCTCCTTATGCCCTAGCGGCGATCTCCGAGGAGGCGTCCGATCATCGCTCCGGTGGGCTGCCTCCGGTCGTTCCCGAAAGGGCGGTGTGCGAACAGAGACTTGGCGCATCGTCCTGGATCCAGTTTTCAGAAACGATGCACCGGGCGGTCTTGTCGTCCGAGGCGGCCTCCGTCATGGTGCCGTCCTCCGGACGGTCCCGCTTGTCTCCGCGAGCGGGCGGCTGAACGGGGAGTAGAGTGCGCGACAGAGCGGAACAGGGCTCTCGACCGGCGGACGCGTCGCTCGGCCTCTACCGTGCGGCCTTCGACGGCGCGCCGGTGGGTCTCGTCGTCCTCTCACCCGATGGCGGCACGATCCGTGCGGCCAATCCGCGCCTGTGCCGCTGGCTCGGCTACGCTCCGGGCGACCTCGACGGCACCTCCAGCGACCGGGTGATCGGCCGGGACGAGTTCGGCGGAGACGCGTTCGGGCTCAAATCCGGAATCCGCCGCTGCCTGCGGGCCGATGGCAGCAGTCTCGATCTGCGCCTCACCCTCTCCGACGAGGCCGCGTCCGATCCGTTCGGTGAGACCGTCGCCGTCCTCGATCTGGTCGATGCCGACGAGCTGGTGCGCGCCGAGCAGAACCGGGACGCCCTCACGGCGGCGGGCCTCGGCGAGTGGCGCTGGGATCTCACCACCGGGCAGATGGTCTTCTCCCGCCGCGCCGCGCAGATCCTCGGCTATGCCCCGGGACGCTCCGTGACCTGGGCGGCCATGCGCGGGCAGATCGAGCCGGCGGAGGCCGAGCGCCTTCAGGCCTCGGTCGCCGAGGCCCTCGCCGCCGGCCGGCCCTACGCCTTCCAGACCAAGTTCCGCCGCGCCACGGACGGCGCCGAGATCTGGATCGGGGCGCGCGGCGAAGCCCTGCTGGCCTCGGACGGTGCCCCCATCGGCGTCGTCGGCGTGGTGCAGGACATCACCACCCAGGTCGAGGCCCGGGCGGCCCTGGCCGAGCGCGAGGAGCGCCTGCGGGTCGCCACCACAGTGGCCGATCTCGGCATCTTCGAGTGGCATGTCCTCGACGACCGGGCGACCTGGGAGAACGAGCGGATGTTCGCGATCTTCGGCCGCCGGCCGGAGGAAGGCAGCATCGGCAAGGCCACCTTTCTCAAGCAGATCCTGCACCCGGAGGACCGGCCGATCTTCCGGCAGGCGATCCTGCGGGCCCTGCGCGAGAACACGATCCTGCACGCCACCGGCCGCATCCGCCGCCACGACGACGGCACTTGGCGCACCATCGACATGGCCGGGCGCTTCGAGCGCAGCGGATCCGGCGGCCTGCCGCGCCGGCTGATCGGCGTCGTCGCCGACGTGACCGACCGCCACCTCTCCGAGGAGCGCCGCAGCCTGCTGATCCGCGAACTGCACCACCGGGTGAAGAACACGCTCGCCACCGTCCAGGCCATCGTCGGCTCGACGGCGCGCACCGCCACCAGCATCGACAGCTTCCACGAGGCGTTCGTGGGGCGGATCAAGTCCCTCGCCCATACCCACAGCGTGCTGACCGAGGCGACGTGGCAGACGGCGAGCCTGCACGATCTGCTCACCGCCGAGCTGATGCCCTATGCCGAGAGCGAGACCGAAACCTCGCCGGACCTGCGCATCGCCCTCGACGGACCGCCGGTCGATCTGCCGTCGGACATCGCCGTGCCGATCGGCATGGCGATCCACGAGCTGACCACCAACGCCGCCAAATACGGTGCCCTCTCGACGGGGCATGGCCGGGTGGCGATCGCCTGGAGGGTCGAGGACGGCATCCTGCATCTCGATTGGCGCGAGAGCGGTGGCCCGCCGGTGGAGCCGCCGACCCGTCAGGGCTTCGGCTCGCGCCTGCTGCAGCGGGTGCTGACCACTCAGGTCCAGGCGCAGATCCGCACCGATTACGCCCGGGACGGTTTCCACCTGACGCTGGCCGCCCCCCTGCCGGCGCGCAATCCGGCGCTCAACCCGCTGGCCTAGGTTTTAACGGAGGGCGCGTTTCCTCCCCATCGGAGGGCCGGCGCGCCTTCTCAGGCGGCGCCCCTCGCCTCCTCGCCCCCGGCATTGACGAAGCTCTTCAGCTCGTCGAGCGAGGCGAAGGTGAAGCGTCCGCGCGGCGTATCCGCCTCGATCGAACCGTCCGAGAACATCACGTAGGTGTTGGCGCCCGACGAGTAGGAGCCGACCGCGTGCCGCTCCTCCTCCGGGGCCGGCTCGCTTTCCTCGGCTTCCGGCGCGGCGGGTTCGTCCGCGACGGCTTCGGCGGGCGGCGGTTCGGTGAAGACCGCCTCGGACCGCTCCGGCACCGCAGCGGGGGCCGGCTCGTCCAGGGAAGAGCGCAGGCCGAGCGTTTCCGGCGCGGGCGTGGCCTCTTCGGTCGTCTCGTGCTCGGGGGGCTCGGCTGCGGCAGCCGGTTCCGGCTCCGAAAAAACCGACAGGTGCGGCTCGGCTTCGCCGAACAGGTCGGCATCCGGGTCGGCTTTGTGCTCAGCCTGCGTTTCGGGCGATGGCTCGTCGAGCAGATCGGGCAGCAGCGGCTCGGCGGCATCGGCGTGCGGTTCCGCCGGCGGCGTCGGATCGTCGAAGACCGGCTCGGAGCCGCGTCCGCCCGGTCGCAGCGCACCCAGCGACAGGCCCGCGAGCCCGGCGGCACCGAGACCGGCGGCGCCCAAGCCTGTGAGCGAGGGGCGCTGGGGCGGTTCGACCTCGGGAATCGGTTGGGACGGTGCCGGTGAGGTGGCCTGCCACGGCGGCGCCTCGGCGACGGAGCGGGACTCGCCGGCGGCCGGGAGGGGCGCCGCGTTCAACTGCGCAAGGCTGCCCTGGAGCCGGCGCAGACGGTCGAGGACCGCCGTCAGCCCGAGCAGGATCACCCCGGCGGAGGCGGCGGTCGAGCCGCCGATCACCATGGCGAGCCCGCTCTCCAGGCGCACATAGGGAAAGCCCTGGACCACGGCGGCGAAGCCGCCGAGGATCATGACGAGACTGAGCGCGAGCAGCGCGACGACCATGATACTCTCAACTCAACTGTCACGGGTCGTGGGAGTTGGCACGATACCTCCCCGGACGAACATTGCAAAATTCCGCGATCAGCCTGCGCGAAGAATCCGGCGATTCGGCGGCTCCATGCACAGCTTGCGGCGTTGCCGAGCCAGGCCGATCGACTTACCTACCCGGCCGTCGCCCCGCCGGCCGCGCGCCGATTTTCGTCCGCGCGCCCGGACCCCGGACGCCCGCCGGGTCCGGCCTACCGACCGGACAACCCAGGAGACAGGCATGACGTTCACCCTGCCCGAGCTGCCCTACGCCTACGACGCGCTGGGCCCCTATATGTCGAAGGAAACCCTCGAGTTTCACCACGACAAGCACCACAAGGCCTATGTCGATACCGGCAACAAGCTGCTCGAGGGGACAGATCTCCAGGGCAAGAGCGTCGAGGAGATCGTCAAGGCGAGCTACAACACCAATCAGGCGCTCTTCAACAACGCCGGCCAGCACTACAACCACCTCCACTTCTGGAACTGGATGAAGCCCAACGGTGGCGGCCAGCCCCCGGCCGAGCTCGCCAAGAAGATCGACGAGGATCTCGGCGGCTACGAGAAGTTCAAGGCCGACTTCATCCAGGCCGGCGTCGGCCAGTTCGGCTCGGGCTGGGCCTGGCTCGCGGTCAAGGACGGCAAGCTCGCGATCCTGAAGACCCCGAACGGCGAGAACCCGCTGGTCCACGGCGCGACCCCGATCCTCGGCGTCGATGTGTGGGAGCACTCCTACTACATCGACTACCGCAACCGCCGCCCCGACTACCTCAAGGCGTTCATCGAGAACCTCGTGAACTGGGAGTATGTCGAGAAGCTGTACGGCGAAGCCAAGGCCTGATCCGCTTCGCGATTGCGAGAGAGCCGCCCCGTTTCCGACGGGGCGGTTTTTTCATGCGCGTCGTGACCCTGCGGCCCTAGTCGCGCCTCGTCTCGGAGGCCTACTGGCCTGATGGGGCGATCCCCCACCCGCCCTCATCTGAGGTGCCGGATGGGATCCTCCACCGAACCCACGGGGCCATCTGCCAAAGACATGATCCGCTCGATCCTCTCCGTCGGCGGCTGGACGCTGGTCTCGCGGGTCACGGGCTTTGCCCGCGACGTGGTGACGGCGGCCGTGATGGGCGCCGGGCCGATGGCGGATGCCTTCGTCGTCGCCTTCCGCCTGCCGAACCATTTCCGTGCGATCTTCGGCGAGGGGGCGTTCAACACCGCCTTCGTGCCGGCCTATACCCATCTGGAACAGGCCGGTGCCGAGGCCGCCGCCGCGCGCTTCGCCGACCGCGTCTTCACCCTGATGCTCGTCGTGCAGGTGGCGCTGTTGGCGCTTGCCCTGCCGGCGATGCCGTGGGTGGTGCGGGCGCTGGCGCCGGGCTTCTCCGAGGATGGCGAGCGCTTCGCCCTGGCGGTGAGCCTGACCCGGATCACCTTCCCCTATCTGCTGTTCATGACGCTGGTGACGTTGTTCTCCGGCATCCTCAACGCCCATCGCCGCTTCGCTGCCGCCGCCGGGGCGCCGGTTCTGCTCAACCTCGCCATGCTGGCGGCCCTGGCGCTCGCCTTCCTGTTCCCGAACGCGGCCACTGCGGCGGCCTGGGGCGTCTCGGTCTCCGGGGTGCTGCAATTCGCGCTGGTCTGGTGGGATGCCAGGGCCCGCGCCTACGCCCCCCGGTTGACGAAGCCGACCTTACGCGATCCCGACCTGATCCGCTTCTTCAAGATCCTGGGGCCGGCGGTGATCGGCTCGGCCGGGTTCCAGATCGCGGCCTTCGCCGACACCATTATCGCGAGCTTCCTGCCGACCGGCGCGGTCTCGGCGCTCTACTATGCCGACCGGCTCTACCAACTGCCCTTCGGCGTCATCGCCATCGCCGCCGGCACCGTGCTCCTGCCCGAGATGAGCCGGCGCATCGCCTCGGGCGACGTGGCCGGGGCGCATGCGGCGCAGAACCGGGCCGCCGGCTTCTCGCTGGCCCTCTCGGCTCCGTTCATGGTCGCCTTCCTGACCCTGCCGGGGCCGATCGTGGCGGCCCTGTTCCAGCGCGGCGCCTTCACCGCCGAGGATGCCGCCCGCGCCGCCTCCGTGCTCGCCGCCTACGGTCTGGCTCTGCCGGCGGTGGTGCTGGTGCGCTCCGCCGTGGCGAGCTTCAACGCCCGGCAGGACACCACGACGCCCCTCTACGCCTCGCTGACCGCCATCGCCGTCAATGTCGGGCTCAAGCTCGTGCTCACCGGTCCCTACGGCGTCGCCGGCCTCGCGCTCGCCACCGCCATCGGGCAATGGATCAACCTCGCCCTGCTCTACGGTTTGGCCCTGCGCCGGGGCTGGACTGCGCCCGGCCGGGTGCTCGGCGTCACGGTCGCGGCGGTGATCGTCGCGAGCGTGGTGCTGGCGGGCTTCGCCGTGTACGGCCTGCCCTTCGCCGAGCGGATGGTGCCCGCCCTCCCCCATTTCCGCGAGATCGCGGTGCTGGCGCTGCTGGGGCTCGCCGGGGCGCTTGCTTACGCCGGCGCCCTGCTCGCGATGATGGGAGCCTTCGGCGTGCGATTGCGCCGCAGGTAGCTTTCCGGACGATGCGGGCGCCTCATCTGAGCCTGCATGACCGATCCCGATCTCCTCGCCGGCAAAACCCACGCCGTGTTCGACGCCTACGGCACCCTGTTCGACGTGCACTCGGCGGTCGCGCGCCATGCAGACAGGCTCGGGGCGCAGGCGGACAGCCTGTCCGAGCTGTGGCGCACCAAGCAGCTCGAATATTCCTGGGTCCACGGCCTGATGGGCCGTTATGTCGGCTTCTGGGAGCTGACCGAGCGCGCCCTCGACTTCGCCCTGGCCAAGCATCCCGACATCGACCGGTCGCACCGGGAAAGCCTGCTCGACGCCTATCGCGCCCTCGACGCCTACGGTGAGGTGCCGGGCGTGCTGGAGCGGCTGCGGAAACGCGGCGTGAAGACCGCGCTCTTCTCCAACGGCAATGCCGCGATGCTGGAGCGGGCGGTGACCTCCGCCGACCTCGCGGATCGCCTCGATGCGGTGCTCTCGGTCGATCCCGTCCAGACCTTCAAGACCGCGCCGGCCGCCTACCGGCTGGTCCTCGACCGTCTCGGCGTGGCGCGGCCGGAGGTGCTGTTCTTCTCCTCCAACCGCTGGGACATCGCGGGCGCGACCGCCTTCGGCTTCGATGCCGTGTGGGTGAACCGCAAGGGCCAGCCCGACGAGTACCCGGACCTCGCGCCCCGCGCGGTGGTGACGTCTCTCGATGCGGTGAGCTGAACCTCCGGCAACCGACCGTTCGCCAATCCTTAAGCTTGATCGGCCTAGGTTCGGCTCACGTGCCTGAAACCTGGGTCGTCCAAAGGAATCGGTTCCCGTGCCCGCCTCGTCCTTCTCCGTCGTCGCCCGCAAGGGCGTCTGCGCGGTGCTCGTCGGCGCCGCTCTTCTCTCCGCCGCGCCGGCCTCCGCCCGTGACGGCCGCAACGGCGCCCTGATCGGCGGCGCCGCCGCAGGCGTCATCGGCGGCCTCGCCGTCGGCGCGCTCCTGAACGGCGCCGCTCCGCCGCCGCCCCCTCCCCCGCGTCCGCGCCCGGTCTATGTCGAAGAGGAGCCGGTCTATGTCGCGCCTCCGCCGCCGCGCCGCCGCGGGCCGATCTGCCATTACGAGCGCCGCAAGGTCTGGCTCGACGATGTCGAGTTCACCTACCGCAACGTCGAGGTCTGCGAGTAAGTCGCCGCATTGCGTGGCGTGTGAGATTGCAAGGCGTCCGTCTCAGGCGGGCGCCTTTTTCGTCAGGATCCAGTCCTCGACCACGATGGCATCGAGCCCGGTGGTATAGAACATCAGGATCGCGTCCTCCGCCGTGTGGAGGATCGGCTTGCCCATCACGTTGAAGCTGGTGTTGAGCAGGATCGGCACGCCGGTCAGTTCCGCGAAGGCTTCGATCAGCGCCGTATAGGCCGGATTGCGGGCGCGGGTGACGCTCTGCAGCCGCCCGGTGCCGTCGGCATGGACCACGGCCGGCACCCTGTCCCGCACGCTTTCGCGCCAGACCAGGGTGCGCTCCATATACGGGCTGTCGGCATAATCCTCGAACCAATCGGGGCCGGCTTCCGCCAGGATCGAGGGGGCGAAGGGGCGGAACGCCTCGCGGTACTTCACCTTGGCGTTGAGCGAGGCCTTGGCATCGGCCGGGCGCGGATCGGCGAGGATCGAGCGGTTGCCGAGCGATCTCGGGCCGAACTCCGCCCTGCCCTGGACCCAGCCGACGAGGCCGCCCTCGGCGAGGATCCGCGCGGCTTCCCGGGTCACGCCCGCATGGCCGAGGCGGCGGGCGCGGGGCTCCCACTCGGCCATCCGCTCCAGCGGCTCGGTGGAGACGCTGGAGCCGAGATAGGGGGTGAGCGGGCGTGCCTCCGGCTTCGGGCCGGTCCAGGCGGGATCGTCCTCGGCCAGCGCCAGCCAAGCCGCGCCGATGGCGTTGCCGTCGTCGGCGGGGGCGGAGGGCACGTGCAGGCGCGTGAAGCCGGAGCGGCCGAGCACCCGCCCGTTATAGGACGAGTTCAGCCCGCAGCCGCCGGCGATCACGAGGTTGTCCGACGGCGCCAGCCGCCACGCCTCGGCCACCAGGATGTCCATCAATTCCGAAAAGATGTCCTGGCCGCAGCGGGCGAGATCGGCCCAGCCCTGCTCGCCGAGATCCGCCGGGCGCCGGGCCAGGATCTCCGTAGCGACCGCCTGCACGGTGGCTTCGTCGGCGAATTTCAGGCGCCCGTCCTCGACCGAGAACAGGCGGCGCAGCAGGGCCATCAGGGCGGGGTCGGTCCGGCCATAGGGCGCGAGCCCCATGATCTTCCATTCCTCGCCCTTGATCTGGTCGAAGCCGGCGAGATCCGTCACCAGCCCGTAGAGGAAGCCGACCGAGCCACGCCCGCGATGGCGGCGCACCTCCTCGATCCGGCCCTCCTTCAGGCGATAGATCGCCGCCGCGCCGGTCTCGCCCATGCCGTCGACGATCAGCGCGGTCGCCTCCTCGAACGGGCTGCCCCACAGGGCATAGGCCGCGTGGGCGAGGTGGTGGGCATAGCGCCGCCGGCCGGCGATGCTCGCCCGGGGCCGCCCGCCGAAGCCTCTTGTCTCGTTGTCGAGCGCGAGGATCGTGCCGTTGCCGGCCCGCGCCTGCATGGCATGGAGGTCGGCGATGAAGACCCGCTCGGCCCGTTCCGGCACGAAGGAGCGGTTGAGGGTGGAGGGGTGGGCCGCCAGCGCCGGCAGGTCGAAGGCCCCGGAGGCCGCCTGCCCCTTCAGGAAGTCCGAGAATTGCTCGCCCCAGGAGGAGCTGACGACGAGCTCCGCGCCCTCCGGCACATGGCGCCGCAGCAGACCCGCCATGCGGGTGCCGGGATCGGGCTCGCAATTCGGCGCGCGCTTGTATTGCAGGTAGCGCTCGGCCGCCTCGGCGAAGAGCACGGTGCCGTCCGGCCCGACGAGGGCGAGCGCCGGATCGTGGAAGGTCGTGGCGAGGCCGAGATAGTACCGCATGAAGCCGGGCTACACGCCGGGGGCGGATGCGACAACCGGCTTGAGCCCGGGCGGAGAACCGCGTTGCGGCGCTCTCCCGCCCCATGCCACACCGGCTTCCGATGACGGACGCACCGGCCTTCCCCGCCACCCCTCCCCTCGCCCTCGTGATCTTCGACTGCGACGGCGTGCTGATCGACAGCGAGCCGATCAGCCTCGCGACCCTGACGCGCGGCCTCAACGAAATCGGCCTCGCCATCGACCTCGAGGCCGTCCGCGCGCGCTTCGCCGGCACCTCCATGACCTCGATCATGGAGCGCGTCGCCCGCGAGGACGGCATCGAGGCCCCGGCGGGCTTCGTCGAGCGGGTGAAGGCGCAGACGCTCGACGCCTTCGCGGCCGAGCTGAAGGCCATGGCCGGCATCGCCGAGGCGCTGGGGCTCCTGCACCTGCCATTCTGCGTGGCGTCGAGCAGCGATCCGGTCCGGCTGCGCCATTCCCTCGGGCTCACCGGGCTGCTGCCGCTGTTCCAGGGCCACGTCTTCTCCTCCGCACAGGTGGCACGGGGAAAGCCGTTCCCCGATCTCTTCCTGTTCGCGGCGGAGCGGATGGGAACGGCGCCCGAGCAGTGCCTGGTGATCGAGGACAGCGTGCCGGGGGTGGAGGCGGCCCGGGCGGCCGGGATGCGGGTCGTCGGCTTCACCGGCGGCGGCCATTGGGGCCACGACCGGTCCGGGCGGGATCTCCGCGCGGCCGGCGCCGCGACGGTCTTCTCCGCCCATGCGGAGCTCGGGCGGATTGTCGCAGAGAGCGGACTCCCTCGGAGCGCGGCATCCCCGATCTGAGATCCTCGGCCGGGCGGTCCTCCGCTTCGTCCGAGCCGAGCCCGCGAAGCGGGCGAAGCCGGCCGCGAGACGGCGCGTTGTTGGTGGGTGAAATCCGTGAAGGACGCCAAGCTCTTGCGGCGGAAGACGAGACTCGCCGGGGTTGCCGCTTAACCCGGCGCGATCTTTCTCAGTCAAGCCGATCTTCGAAAGAACATTCCGTTGACGAAAGCGGGTCGCCTGCTCATCTTAATGGAGTGCGAACGTCTTCGCGCCGCGGTGATTTGTAGTGGCACGCTTGCGCCGCGTTATCAAACGCTAATGCATCACGGCGCACTTGCGCCGTGGTCCTCGCGACAGAGGAGGACTTGCCTTGGTTGGTCTTTTTCTTTGGAAGATTTCGAAAGGGCCCGGCGCCCTTTTCGGTCGGGTGGAGGGGTGTTGTCGGCAAGCAGTCACATCCGTGGGCTAGGAGCGCCCGCGAACGCCTTGCCGATCACCGGCCGACGATGGCCGCAGGAGTTCACCCGATCATGACCCGTGTCCAGACCGCCTTCGACGATCACGCGCGCAGCCTCTTCGCCAGCAACGAGCCGCCGGCCCGCGTCATTGAGGTTGGCGAGATCACTGCCGGCATCGCTGTGCCCGAGCACGGCGGTGTCCGCTTCTTCTCCTCCGAGCGCCGCTTCGATGGCCTCGACGGCACCCTGTTCCGCAACGTGGAGCAGGCCGCCCGTGCGGCGCGGGAAAAAAATCGTCAGCCGCGCCTGCGTGCGGTGTGATGGCGCGCTGAAGCAGGCGCCGATCCGTTCGGCCGGCGACTCCGAAAGGAGCCGCCGGCTTTTTATCGGTGCCGTCTCCGAAGCCTGCTCGATGGAGGAGCAGCGCCAGAGGCAGGCCCGCCGGACGGATGCTGGCCGAAGCCGCCGCTACTTGCATTCCTCGCGGGCGCGCTTGAGCGCCTCGGCGAAGCCGCCGAGGGCGTAATCGTCCTGGGTCGGGTTGCCGCGCTGGGACGTGGTGCGGACCGTCACGGATTGCGCCCGGCTCATCTCGGTCACGATGCGCGGCTCGTCGCCCTGGTTCTGGATCCAGGCGTTCTCGTCCTTCACCACGAGGCCGTAGCGGGTGCTGCCAACGGTCAGATAGGGATCGCTCGGGGCGGCGCCGGCGCCGGGCTTCGCCTGGGCCGCCGCAGGCTTCGGCTTGAAGCCGAGCATCACCGCGATCTCGCCCTGTCCGCCGCCCTTGGGAAAGGTGACGAACAGGTAGCCGGTGTCGCGGGCGAGGGTCTTGGGGCTGCGCGCCGCCGGCTGGGCGATGACGTAGCAGAGTTTGTCCCGCGCCTGGGCGCCGTTGGTGAAGACGTTCCAGTCGCCGAACACGGCGAGCGGCACCGCCTGCTGCATGCCGGGCGGCAAGGACGAACTCTTGGCCGAGCTCTTTGACCCGCGCCGGCCACGCGCCTTCCGGCCAGCCCCCTTATCCGCCTGGGCGACGACCGTCTCGCCGCCCTGCACGGCGTCCTGGGCAAAGGCCCGCCCGGACGGGCCGGGCACGGCAGAAGCGCCTGCCGCGATCAGGACGATGGCCGCGAGGAGGCGGCCGGAATGGGAGGTCGGGCGAAGGATCGGGAGGCGTGGACGCTGCATCTCAACTCGGGTGTACGGACGGCCGGGACGATCCGGCCGTCTTCGCGCGCGCCAAGGATGACCGGCGCAAGCGGAACAGGAAAGCCCCGGCCGGTGTCGTTAACCGAAAACGGCAATGCGCCGCACCGTTCGGCGATCCTGCCTTGCGTCGGAACTGGAGCCCGACCGAGCCCGCGGGAACGCTCGATCCGACGGGCTCACACGGCGTGCGCTGGATGGCTACGCGGTCGCCTCGCAACGATGCGGGAGAGGTCGTCTCAGGCCGCGCGGATCTCGGCGGCCAACGAGGCGGAGGCGAGGGCCGCCGCAGGCAGGTCGATGGCAGGCATGCGGATCTCGACCGCCGCCGGAGCCGTGCCGGGGGCCGGCTCCACCGGCTGCGGCTTCGCCGGCTTCACCGGATCGTTGTAGGGCGTGTTGTAGGCCTTCCGGATCGAGGACCAGAACGCGTCGCGCTGCGCCGGCGTCAGCCGGGCGAGACGGGCATTGATGGCCGCCGTCGCTTCAGCCGCCAGAACAGGCGTTTCCTCGACGGTGATCCAACTCTCAACGTTCATCGACGGCACTCCGCAGGTTCGGGCAGTCGGATAGCTAAGCTCAGTTAGCTGAATCCTGAACGCGGCATTTTCCGTGCCCGTTCCCGCAGGGCTCTCCCTACTTCTCCACAGGGCCGAGCTTTTCCAGCCAAGCCTGTGCCTGCCGGCGCACGTTGTCCGGTGCGGTACCGCCGTAGCTGGTGCGGCTCGCCACCGAGTTCTCGACGCCGAGAACCGCGAACACGGCCTCGGTGATGCCGGGCTCGATCGCCTGCATCGCCTCGAGCGACAGCTCTTCGAGGCCGATGCCGCGCTCGGCCGCTGCGGCCACGACCCGCCCGGTGACGTGGTGCGCCTGTCGGAACGGCATGTTCAGCTCGCGCACCAGCCAATCCGCCAGATCGGTGGCGGTGGCGTAGCCGGAGCCCGCCGCGCGCTTCAGCGTCTCGGCCACCGGCTCCAGGTCGCGCACCATGCCGGCCATGGCGGCGAGGCAGAGGGAGAGCGATTGCAGCGCGTCGAAGGTGCCTTCCTTGTCCTCCTGCATGTCCTTCGAATAGGCGAGCGGCAGGCCTTTCATGACGATGAGCAGGCCGGTCAGCGCCCCGACGATGCGTCCGGCCTTGGCGCGCACCAGTTCGGCGGCGTCGGGATTGCGCTTCTGCGGCATGATCGACGAGCCGGTGGTGAAGCGATCCGAGAGCTTCACGAAGCCGAACTGCGCCGAGGTCCACACCACCAGCTCCTCGGCGAAGCGCGAGAGATGGACGGCGCAGATCGAGGCGGCGGCGAGCGATTCGAGGGCGAAGTCTCGGTCGGCGACGGAATCGAGCGAATTCGCCGTCGGCCGGTCGAAACCGAGCGCCGCTGCGGTGGCGTGCCGGTCGATGGGGAAGGAGGTGCCGGCCAAGGCCGCCGCGCCGAGGGGGCATTCGTTGAGGCGCGCGCGGGCATCGCGGAACCGGCCGCGGTCGCGGGCCAGCATCTCGACATAGGCGAGGCAATGATGGCCGAAGGTGACGGGCTGGGCCGATTGCAGGTGGGTGAAGCCCGGCATCACCGTGGCGGCGTGCTGCACGGCCGTCTCGGCCAGGGCCCGCTGCAGGTCGGCGACCTGCGCGTCGAGGGCGTCGAGGGTGTCGCGCACCCACAGCCGCATGTCGGTGGCGACCTGATCGTTGCGCGAGCGGGCGGTGTGCAGCCGCCCGGCGGCAGGGCCGACGATCTCGGTCAGGCGGCTCTCCACCGCCATGTGGATGTCCTCCAGCTCGCGCCGGAAGACGAATTCGCCGCGCGCGATCTCGGCCTCGACGGACTTGAGCCCGGCTTGAATCGCGGCCACATCCTCGGCCGGCAGGATGCCCTGCGCGCCCAGCATCGCGACATGCGCCAGCGAGCCGCGAATGTCCTGGGACGCCAGTCGCCTGTCGAACCCGATGGAGGCGTTGATCTCCTCCATGATCTCCGCCGGCCCGCTCGCGAAGCGGCCGCCCCACATCCGGTTGCTCATGGCTGATTCCACCTTCCGCCCGCGAAACGAGGCTCGACCGTGAAGGCGACCCCGAAAACCATCGCCGCCTGCGGCGCCCTCGCCGCCATCCTCGTCGGCGGCCTCGCCCTATACGGGACGGGTCCGAACCTCGGCAACCTCGTCGCCTCCGGTCCCTGCGCCGAGGCCGCTCCCGTGGCGGCTCGCCTCGCGCCCCTGGCCCACGGCGATGTCGCCGCTTTCGACGCGTCGGCGGCCCCGCGCCCGGCCCCGGCGGTCACCTTCCGGGGGCCGGACGGGGCGTCCACCGATCTCGCGGCCATGGGCGGCAAACTGCTGCTGGTGAATCTGTGGGCGACGTGGTGCGCCCCCTGCAAGGCCGAGATGCCGGCCCTCGACCGGCTGCAGGCGGAACTCGGCGGCGAGGGCTTCCGGGTGGTGGCGATCAATGTCGAGACCCGCAATCTCGACAAGCCGCCGGCCTGGTTCAAGGCCAACGGCATCGCGCATCTGGCCTATTACGGCGATCCGGAGGGCAAGGTGCTGCCGGCCGTCCAATCCGCGGTCGGCTCCACCGGATTGCCCACCACGATGCTGATCGACGGCAAGGGCTGCACCCTGGGCGTGATGAAGGGGCCGGCCGAGTGGTCGAGCGAGGACGGCAAGACGCTGATTCGCGCCGCTCTGAGCAACGGCGCCTGACCCTGCGGGGTCGGCTTGCATCCGTGAAGCCGGCGGGGCAGTCGGTTGGCCCATGGATGCCTCGCCCCGTCCCGTCCTGCGACGCCCGCTCTCGGCGTTCCGCGGCCTGATCGCCAGCGAATCCGCCGGCGGCCTCGTGCTGATGGCGGCGGCCGCCGCCGCGCTCGCGGTGGCGAACTCGCCGCTGGCCGAGGCCTATGACCACCTGCTCCACATTCCCATCGGGCCGATGAGCCTGCTGCATTGGGTCAATGACGGCCTGATGGTGGTGTTCTTCTTGCTGGTCGGCCTCGAGATCAAGCGCGAGGCCCTCGACGGGCAGTTGCGGACATGGCCGGCGCGGGTGCTGCCCGGCCTTGCCGCCGGAGCCGGCATGGCCCTGCCGGCCCTGGTCTATCTCGCCTTCAATGCCGGGCAGGTCACCGCGAGAGGCTGGGCGATCCCCACCGCCACCGACATCGCCTTCGCCCTCGGCGTTCTGGCCCTTCTCGGCCCGCGGGTGCCGGTCTCGCTCAAGATCTTCCTCTCGGCGGTGGCCATCGTCGACGATCTCGGCGCGGTGGTCGTGATCGCGCTGTTCTATGCCGGGCAGATCGACGCGGTGATGCTCGGCTCCGCCGCCGGCCTGCTCGCCCTGCTCTTCGCCCTCAACCGCCTCGGCGTGCGGGCGCTGATGCCGTATCTTCTGGCCGGGCTCGTCCTCTGGTTTGTCGTGCTGCGCTCCGGCATCCACGCCACCGTGGCCGGTGTGCTGCTCGCCCTGTTCGTGCCGATCCGTCCGAGCCCGGGCCGACCGGAGGATGAAACCTCGCCGCTGCATCGGCTCGAACACGCGCTGCACCCCTGGGTGGCGTTCCTGATCGTGCCGGTCTTCGGCTTCGCCAATGCGGGGGTGACGCTGGTCGGCCTGCCGCCCTCCGCGCTCGTCGATCCGGTGACCCTCGGCGTGGTGCTCGGCCTGTTCCTCGGCAAGCAGGCCGGCATTTTCCTCAGCGTCCGCCTCGCCGTCGCCGCCGGTTTCGCCGCGCGGCCGGCGGGGGCGAGCTGGCCCCAGATCTACGGCGTCGCCCTGCTCTGCGGCATCGGCTTCACCATGAGCCTGTTCATCGGCGCCCTCGCCTTCGCCGACGGGCTGCACGGCACCGAGACCAAGCTCGGCGTTCTCGGCGGTTCGCTGCTCTCGGGACTGTTCGGCGCCGTGCTGCTCGCGCGCGCGTCGGGCCGGGGGCGGGCGACGTGACCGGGGCCGCCTTGCCTGGCTTCCGGCTACGGCCTAGTCACGGGGAGCAAGTAGGCGTCGCGGTGGCGGAGTGATCCGCTCCCGCGCGAGGGCGAACATGCTGCGAACCGTCTCCCGTTTTCTCGGACTGCCGTTCTTCAGCCGGGCGCTCGGGCTCGTGGTGATGGCGGCGGGCTTCGTCCAGCTCTGCTATGACGGCGCCCGCTCCATCGCCAATAACGGCTTTCGCTTCACCAGCTTGGCCGAATTGATCCAGGCCCTGCCCCAGGAGCGGCTCTCGGCGCTGGCCAAGACCATCCGCCAGACGGCGCCCTGGGCCGACACGGTGGTGCTGATGCCGCTCGGCCTCGTCCCGGCCGCCGTGTTCGGGCTCGGCCTGGGCGCCCTCCTGATCTGGCTCGGCCAGCCGCCGCGGGAGCCGATTGGCTTTTTGACGCGGCCGTGACGCACAGCATGTCTGCGCTTGGAGCCGTGCCCGATCACGTTGCCATCGGGCGCGGCTCTAAGCCCTTGCCTTGACGCGCTCTCTTTCGCCGAACCGGCGGCCACTTCGGCGGAGAGCGCCCTAGATCCCCCAATATGGCGCCGCGTTGTAGTAGCGGTGGACATGCTCCTCCCAGGCGCGATCGTCCTCCGGGTCGCCGCCCTCCGGCGAGCGGGCGGGGGCATCGCGCAGCTGTTCCTCGGTGATGTCGACGACATAGGCGTCGAGGTCGGTATCGTAGCGCAGCACGGCCCAGGGCAGCGTGTAGTATTCCTCGCCCATGCCGAGGAAGCCGCCGAAGCTCATCACCGCATAGGCGACGCGGCCCGAGCGCTTGTCGAGCATCAGCCGCTCGATGCGGCCGACCTTGTCGCCATCCGGCCGGCGCACCTCCGTGCCGATCACACGGTCGCTGGCGATCAGGCTGCGGGGCGAGGCTGCGGCATCGGCTGCCGCAACGGGAGAAACGGGATCCATGGCGATCACCCTGCAACGTTGTTACAGCTTGCCATAAAAAACGCCCACGCCGCCGGGCACGTTCCGGTCACCCCGTTTTCCTCTCGGACGAGCCGCCGCGCATGCCGCTGACCCGCCTGACCCTCTGCTCTTCCTGCGCCGTGCTTGCCCTTCCAGCGCTGCTCGGCTCGGCCGCGGCGCAGGACCGTGGCAGCGTCAACCCGAAGCCGCTGCCCCCGCTCGCCAACCCGAACGACCCCTCGACCCCGGCCAAGGCGTTGTTCGGCCGCGTCACCGCGCCGTCCAGCGGACCGGCCCGCCCCTTCGGCTCCTATGCCAAGGGCTGCTTCTCCGGCGGTGAGGCGCTGCCCCTCGACGGCGCGACCTGGCAGGTGATGCGCCCCTCGCGCAACCGGATGTGGGGCACGCCCCATCTCGTGGATTTCATCGAGCGCCTGGCCGCGCGGGCACCGCAGGCCGGATGGCCGGGGCTGCTCGTCGGCGACATGTCCCAGCCCCGGGGCGGGCCGATGCTCACCGGCCACGCCTCGCACCAGCTCGGCCTCGACGTGGATGTCTGGCTGACCCCGATGCCCGATCACCGCATGAGCCGGCAGGAGCGCGAGGAGACCTCCGCCACCGACATGGTGCGCTCCGACCGGCTCGACATCGACCCCGATGTCTGGACCCGCCAGCACACCGCCCTGATCCGCCTGACGGCCAAGCAGCCGGAGGTGGCGCGCATCTTCGTCAACGCGGCGATCAAGAAGGCCCTGTGCCGCGAGGCGGGCGGGGATCGCGGCTGGCTCACCAAGGTGCGCCCGATGTACGGGCACAATTACCATTACCATATCCGCCTCGCCTGCCCCGCCGGCGAGGGGTCCTGCGACGACCAAGCGCCTCCGCCCCCCGGCGATGGCTGCGGCTCGGAGCTCGATTACTGGTTCAGCGATGCGGTGCTGCACCCGCCCAAGCCCAAGAAGCCGCCGAAGCCGCGCCCGCCGATGACGCTGGCGGGATTGCCCGATGCCTGCCGGGCCGTGCTGCACGCGCGCTAGCCGCCGGGGTGTCATCGCCCGTTCCCGAAAGCCGGCCGCCGGCTTTCGGGGCGGGGGCCGTTACTTCTCGTGATGGCCGGCGGAAAGCCGGTCGGTCAGGGCCATCAGCAGGCCGGAGATCACGAAGACCATGTGGATGCCCACCAGCCAGCCGAGGTCGCGGTCGCTGTAGTTCTTCACGTCGAGGAACGACTTCAGCAGCTGGATCGCCGAGATCGCCACGATGGAGGAGATCAGCTTCAGCTTGAGGCCGCTGAAGTCGATGGTGCCCATCCAGGTGGGCCAGTCCTTGTGGTCGGTATGGTCGAACTTCGAGACGAAGTTTTCGTAGCCCGAGAAGATCACGATGATCAGCAGCGAGGCCGTGAAGGTCAGGTCGACCAGAGCGAGCACGCCGAGGATGGTCTGGGACTCGGTCGATTCCAGCGCGTGCGTGACCACGTGCCCGAGTTCCAGCAGCAGCCGGACCAGCAGGACGACGAGGGCGACCGTCAGCGCCGCGTAGAACGGCGCCAGCAGCCAGCGGCACGCGAACAGAAAGCGCTCGAAGGCGTGTTCCAACCTCGTCATCAATCCCGGTCCTCCGAAAGCGGCCGGGATTTGGCACGGGGGCGGCGGAGCCGCAAGACGGTCAAGCTCGGGCCCGCCCTCACTCCGCCGCGACACCGACCCCGACCGGGCATGACACGCCGGTGCCGCCGAGCCCACAATAGCCGCCGGGATTCTTGGCGAGGTATTGCTGATGGTACTCTTCCGCGAAGAAGAAGGTCTCGAGTGGCACGATCTCCGTCGTCACCGGCCCGTATCCCTTGGCGTCGAGCGCCCGCGCATAGGTGTCGCGCACGGCCCTTGCCGTCTGCGCCTGGGCCTCGCTCGTGGTGTAGATCCCGGAGCGGTACTGCGTGCCGACATCGTTGCCCTGGCGATAGCCCTGCGTCGGGTCGTGGCTCTCGAAGAACGTCTTGAGCACGGCCTCCAGCGGCAGCACGGCGGGATCGAAGGCAACGAGCACCACCTCGTTATGCCCGGTGCGCCCGGTGCAGACCTCCTCGTAGGTCGGGTTCGGGGTGTAGCCCCCGGCATAGCCCACCGCCGTGACGTGGATGCCTTGCGGCAATTGCCAGAACTTGCGCTCCGCCCCCCAGAAGCAACCGAGCCCGAGCACGACGGTCTCGATCCCCTCCGGATAGGGGCCCTTCAAGGGCTGCCCGTTGACGAAATGGCGTTCGGCGGTCGGCAGCGCCTCCGGCCGGCCGGGAAGGGCTTCGGACGGCGCCGGCATCTCCGGCCGCTTGCGGAACAGGAGCATGGCTTCTTCCCTTTACTGTCCGTCGAAACGGGGTGAGTGGCGGCGGGCGAACGATGTCGCGCCTCGCTCGCCCCTGATATGGTGATCGCCGCCTGCTTTGACGACGCGGCAGGTTGGGTTCGCGGCGACACACCGTGAGGGGCGATCGGGAGCGGATGGAGTCTGGAGAAGAGTGGCAGCTGACGGAACGGGTCTGGGCCGGGGCCCGGTCCGGCAAGGGCAATCCGTTTGCGGCGGCGGTCCGCGCCACGCGGATGGCGATGATCATCACCGATCCGAACCGACTCGATAACCCGATCGTCTATGCCAACGACGCCTTCCTCCGGCTGACCGGCTATACGCGCCTGGAGGTGACGGGCCGCAATTGCCGGTTCCTGCAGGGGCCCGACACCGATCTCGACGCGGTGGCGCGGATCCGTGCGGCGATCGCTTCCGAGCGTGATGTGCAGGTCGAACTTCTGAACTACCGCAAGGACGGCTCGACCTTCCACAACGCGGTATACATCAGTCCCGTCCATGACGAGGACGGCACGTTGCTGTTCTTCTTCGCCTCGCAGCTCGATGTGAGCGAGCGTCACGCCCTGGTCGAGGAGCGCGACCGCAGCCGGGCGACGCTTGAGACCAATGCCCTGTTGCTGCGCGAGATCGGCCACCGCGCCCGCAACGATCTCCAGATGATCTCGGCGATGCTGTCGCTCCAGAGCAGCAGCACAGCCGATCCTGCCGTCCGCGCGGCCCTGTCCGAGGCGATGGGGCGCGTCGAGGCCCTGGGCGCGCTCTACCGCGAGCCCGAGGAGGAGAGTGCGGGCCAGGGGTCGGCCTATGATTTCGGCCAACTGATCCGAACGGTCGCCGGAGCCCTGATCGAGGCCTCGGGCCGGGATGACATCGCCGTCGATCTCCATCTCATGCCGCTGCGGCTGCGGCCGAAGGCGGCGGGGCCGCTCGCCCTGATCCTCAACGAACTCGTCGCCGGCGTCATCAAGCACGCTTTCCCCGAGAGAGCCGGGCGATTGACCCTGCGCATCACCCGGGATGCGGATGCGGTCCTGGTCACGGTCGAGGATGATGGGGCCGAGGTCGGTGCCGGCGCATCGGCGGAGGGCTGCTTCGAGGCGACCCTGATCGACGCCCTGTGCCGCCAGATCGGCGGCACCCGCGAACGTCGAAGCCGGCCTTCCGGCGGCACCAAGGTCACGCTCCGGTTTCCGGCGGGGCGGATCGAGGCGTGACGCCGGCGAAGCCCGGTCAGTGCCGGTCGTCGGGGGCCGGCGGCAGCGGCATCACCGCGATGCCTTCTTCGGCCAGGGCCTTCGCCTCGTGCAAGCTCGCCTCGCCGTAGATCGGCCGGCCTTCCGCCTCGCCGTAATGGATCGCCCGCGCCTCGTCGGCGAAGCGGTCGCCGACATGCTCGGCGGTGGCGACGACATGCTCGCGCACGGCCCGTAACAGGGCCCGCAATTGTCGCTCCGGCTCCGCGATCGTCGGCAACGGGGCGGCCGGCTCCGGCCCCGATGCGCCCGCCGGGGCTTGCGCGGCCGGGATCGCGTCCCGCCGTCCGAGGTCGGTGCGTGCCACCGCCGGCGCCATTGGCGCCTTGGCGACCTTGGCCGAGTTGCAGATCGGGCAGGTCACGAGGCCGCGGGCCGATTGCTCGTCATAGGCCGAACCGGAGGGAAACCAGCTCTCGAACGTGTGGCCCGACGCGCAGGCGAGGGTAAAACGGATCATGAGAGGAAGATGGGGGGCGATCAGGCGCGGCGCACGGAAAAGCTGCGCGCATGGGACAGGGTGGGAATGCGCGCGCGCGCATCCGCCACCTTCGCGAGGTCGATTTCGGCGAGGATCACGCCCGGTCGGTCGCCGTCCGCCTCGGCCAGGATGCGGCCCCAGGGATCGACGATGAGGGAATGGCCGAAGGTCTCGCGCCCGTCCTCGTGCCGGCCGCCCTGCGCCGCCGAGATCATGAACGAGCCGGTTTCGATCGCCCGCGCCCGCTGCAGGATGTGCCAGTGCGCCTCGCCGGTCTGGCGGGTGAAGCAGGCCGGCGCGGTCATCACCGTGGCGCCCGCCTCCGCCAGGGCCCGGTAGAGGGCGGGGAAGCGGAGGTCGTAGCAGATCGTCAGGCCGAGGCTGGCAAGCGGCGTCTCGGCCACGACGGCGCAATCGCCCCGGGAATAGGTCGCCGATTCCCGCCAGCTCTCGCCGTTCGGCAGATCGACGTCGTAGAGGTGGAGCTTATCGTAGGAGGTCTGGATCTCGCCGGCGGCATCGATCAGGAAGGCGCGGTTGGCGATCTTCTCGCCGTCGCGGATCGCGAGCGAACCGATCTGCAGAACGATCTTTTCCGCCCGCGCCACCTCCCGGAGGGCAGCCAGCGTCGCATCGCTCTCCTGCGGGCCGACCTTCTCGAACAGGGCGGTCCGGTCGCGCTCGATCAGCGAGGTCGTCTCGGGAGTCTGCACATAGGCCGCTCCGGCGGCGGCGGCCTCGCGCACCGCCCTCAGCGCGTCCTCACGGTTGACCGCGGGGTCGCGGCCGCCGCGCATCTGCACGCAGGCGGCGACGAAGGGCTTCGGCGTCTGCGGCGCCGTCATGCCGCGAGCAGCGGGTCGAGCCCGCCGGCCCGGTCCAGGGCATAGAGGTCGTCGCAGCCGCCGACATGTTTGTCGCCGACGAAGATCTGCGGCACGGAGGTGCGCCCGCCCGCCCGCTGAACCATGGTCGCGCGGGCGCCGGCCGTCTTCTCGACGTCGATCTCGGTGAAGGTCACGCCCTTGTCGCGCAGCAGGGTCTTGGCTGCGGAGCAATAGGGGCACCAGGCCGTGGTGTAGATCGTGACCGGCTGCATGGGTCCGTCGCGCCCGAAAGGGGAAGAAGCGACGGATATAGGCGAGCCGCGCGGATCTTCCTACTGCGGCCAGGACACAGCGTGCGGCCGATGGCGCCGTCTCCGGCGCCCGGCCGTGCCGGCGCCGTCAGGCCGCCAGGAGCTTCTCGACCTCGTTGACGAGATCGCGCAGGTGGAACGGCTTGGACAGCACCTTCGCGTCCTTGGGGGCCTTGGAATCCGGGTTGAGCGCGACCGCGGCGAAGCCGGTGATGAACATCACCTTGATATCCGGGTCGAGTTCGGTGGCGCGGCGCGCCAGCTCGATCCCGTCCATCTCCGGCATGACGATGTCGGTCAGCAGGAGTTCGAAGGGCTCCTCGCGCAGGCGGTTATAGGCGGAGAGGCCGTTGTCGAACGACAGCACGTCATAGCCGGCGTTCTGCAGCGCCTTGGCCAGGAACCGGCGCATGTCGTTGTCGTCTTCGGCGAGCAGGATCTTCATCGAACGGCGTCCCGGTGCCCATGCGCTCTGTCATGCGCCCTGTGAGGTGTTCATTTCATAAAGCGGCGGGCTGGTAAACACGATGTTAACGGTTGCCCGTGCCGAGCCGCACGCGGCGGCGTGGCCCCTGCTGCGGCCTCTTGCGGCGCATGGTGGACAGGGCGGGCGGAGCGCCGCAAAGTGGCGGGATGTTTCCTCCGTGCCACGCTTCGGCCCCCGCGTCTCGATGAGCCACTCCCCCTCAGACGGTCCCGAGACGTTCGATCCACCCTTCGTCGTGGACGAGCCGGCGCAACACGCCATCCCCTTCGTCTTCAACGCCCCTCATTCCGGCGCCCATTACCCGGCCTCCTTCCTCGCCGCCTCGCGGCTCGACGCCCTGGCCTTGCGTCGCTCGGAGGACGCCCATGTCGACCGGCTGTTCGCTTCCGTGGTCGGGCTCGGCGCGCCGCTGATGCGGGCGAACTTTCCCCGGGCCTATCTCGACGTGAACCGCGAGCCCTACGAGCTCGATCCGCGCATGTTCCTGGGGCGCCTGCCCTCCTTCGCCAACACCCGGTCCATGCGGGTCGCCGGCGGCCTCGGCACGGTGCCGCGCATCGTGGCCGACGGTCAGGAGATCTACCGGGAGAAGCTGCCGGTCGAGGAGGCGGTGCGGCGCATCGAGACGCTCTACAAGCCGTATCACCGCACCCTGCGCGGCCTGATTCACCGCACCGCCCGCACCTTCGGCCGGGCTTTCCTGATCGATTGTCATTCGATGCCTTCGTCGAGCCTCGGCCGTGACGAGAGCGCCCAGGCCGATTTCGTGCTGGGTGACCGCTTCGGCGCTGCCTGCCTGCCCGCTCTCATGAGCGGAGCGGAGGAGCGCCTGCGGGCGCTGGGCTACAAGGTGGTGCGCAACAAGCCCTATGCCGGCGGCTTCATCACCGAGCATTACGGTGAGCCCGGATTGGGGAGGCACGCCCTCCAGATCGAGATCAACCGCGCGCTCTACATGAACGAGCAGTCGCTCGCCCTCACGGCGGGGTTTGCGAACTTGGCCGAGAACCTCGCGGCGGTGATCGCCGGCATTGCCGCCGAGATGGCCGACGCGGCACCCCTCCGCATCGCTGCGGAATAGGCGTTCTCGAACGGGCCGCTCAGGGGATCGGCCAAGAAAAAAGGCCGCCCCGAAGGACGGCCCGAAGTCTAGGGAGGAAACGCCCAAGAAGGGCTGCGGGACCGCGACGCCATCGCGATCTCGCAATGCACAAATCGCATCGCGCCGCACCATTTGCAAGGAAAATGATAACGTTTTCACATGCGCTCAGCGCATGGCTGCGACGGGTGTGTGCATGGAACCGCTTCAGGCCTCGCCGAGCAGGGTACGGATCTCCGCCTTCAGCGCCTCGGCCAGTTCGGGGCGCTGAAGGCCGTAGGCGATGTTGGCGGTGAGGAAGCCGATCTTCGAGCCGGTGTCGTAGGTGCGCCCGTCGAAGCGCATCCCGTAGAATTTCTGCTGCTCGGACAGGCGGATCATGGCGTCGGTGAGCTGGATCTCGCCCCCGGCGCCCTTCTCGCCCCGCTCGAGGATCGAGAAGATCTCGGGCTGGAGGATGTAGCGGCCGGAGATGATGAAGTTCGAAGGGGCGGTGCCCTGCTTCGGCTTCTCGACCATGCCGGTGATCTCGAAGGTCTGGCCGAAGGTCTCGCCGACGGCGACGATGCCGTATTGGTGGGTCTCCTCCGGCTTCACCTCCTCCACGGCGATGACGTTGCCGCCATGCTGCTCGTAGGCCTTGAGCATCTGCGCCATGCAGCCGCGGCTCAGCATGTCGGGCAGAAGCACGGCGAAGGGCTCGTCGCCGACGATCTCGCGGGCGCACCAGACCGCGTGGCCGAGGCCGAGGGGCGCCTGCTGGCGGGTGAAGCTGGTCTGTCCCGCCTGGGGCAGATCCTTCTTCAACTCTTCGTAGGCCGCCTGCTTCCCGCGCTCCTGCAGCATATGGTCGAGTTCGAACGCGATATCGAAATGGTCCTCGATCACTGCCTTGCCGCGGCCGGTCACGAAGATGAAGTGCTCGATGCCCGCCTCCCGGGCCTCATCGACGACATGCTGGACGACGGGGCGGTCCACGACGGTGAGCATCTCCTTGGGCACCGCCTTGGTCGCCGGCAGGAAGCGTGTGCCGAGGCCGGCGACGGGAAGGACGGCCTTACGAATTCGTTTCATGTGGCGGGACCCGTTTGTGGCGTGTGTCGACATGCGCCCTTATCGATGGACCTCAAATAGCACGCAGATGGCCAGCAACAGCCCCGCTTGGGTTTAATTGGCCGTTTTTCGTTATTCCAGATCGGTCAATGCCCCGAGGTTGCGGCGATGCGGCCGGCTGACGGTGGTGCGGCGAGTGATTTTTTGCGACAGCGAGCCTGCCTGAGGCATCGGCCGCCGGGCCAGCGGGGCGAAAGAGGGGGGAAAGGACGATGGCGGTTCTGGTCACGGGTGGCGCGGGCTATATCGGCAGCCACATGGTGCTGGCCCTGGTCGATGCCGGCCACGAGGAGGTCGTGGTGCTCGACGACCTCTCGACCGGTTTCGACTGGGCCCTGCCCCCGGAGGTGCGCCTCGTCGTCGGCGATGTCGCCGACCAAGCCCTCGTCACCGAGACCATCCTGCGCCACCGGATCGACGCGGTCGCGCATTTCGCCGCCCGGATCGTGGTGCCGGATTCGGTCGCCGATCCCCTCGGCTACTATCTCGCCAACACGGTCAAGACGCGGGCGCTGATCGAGACCGCGGCGCGCACAGGGGTGAAGCATTTCATCTTCTCCTCCACGGCGGCCGTCTACGGCGAGCCCACCGTGGTGCCGGTGCCCGAGACGCTGGAGACGAACCCGATCAACCCTTACGGCCGCTCGAAGCTGATGAGCGAGTGGATGCTCGCCGATGCGGCCGCCGCCCACGGCTTCAGCTACGGGATCTTACGCTACTTCAACGTGGCCGGGGCCGATCCGCGCGGGCGCACCGGCCAATCGACGCCCAATGCCACCCACCTGATCAAGGTCGCGACCCAGGCGGCCCTGGGTCAGCGCAGCCATCTCGAGGTGTTCGGCACCGATTACCCGACCCGTGACGGCTCCTGCCTGCGCGACTACATCCAAGTGTCGGATCTGGCGGAGGCCCATATGGTGGTGCTGAACCACCTGCGTGGCGGCGGAGAGAGCCTGACGCTCAATTGCGGCTACGGCCGGGGCTACTCGGTGCTGGAAGTGGTGGAGGTGGTCAAGCGCATCTCCGGCCGCGACTTCGAGGTGCGCCTCTCGCCCCGCCGCCCCGGCGATCCGGCCCAGATCATCGCCGGCGCCGACCGGATCCGAAACGAACTCGGCTGGGTGCCGAAACACGACGACCTCGATGCCATCGTCGCCCAGGCCTTCGCCTGGGAGGATTCCCTGGCGAAGCGGAACCGGCGGTGAGGGCAGCCCTCGCCGCCCTGGCGCTCGCCCTCTTCGCCACTCTCTTCGCCACTTTCTTCGCCGCCCTCGGCCCGGCGCGGGCGCAGGGCGACGACTTCGCCCGCTTCGTCGCGGGGGTGCGTGCCGATGCCGAGGCGCGCGGCGTCTCGCGCAAAACCGTCGAGGCGGCCTTCGCCGACGTCAGCGGCCCCGATAACGCCGTCATCGCCCGCACCCGCCGCCAGGGCGAGTTCAGCCGCCCGGTCTGGGATTACCTCGTCGGTGCGGTTTCGCCGGGTCGCATCGCCAGGGGGCAGGCGCAGGCCAAGCGGCTCTCCGCCACCCTCGCGGCCATCGAGGCGAAGACCGGCGTGCCGCGCTCGGTCGTGCTGGCCTTCTGGGGCGTCGAATCGGATTTCGGGGCGAGCGCCGGCTCCCTGCCGACCATCCGGTCGCTGGCGAGCCTCGCCTATGCCCGGCATCGCGGCAGCCTGTTTCGCGACGAGTTGCTCGCCGCCCTCCAGATCCTGGAGAACGGCGATATCGAGCCCGCGCGCATGGTCGGCTCCTGGGCCGGCGCCATGGGACAGGTGCAGTTCCTGCCCTCGGTCTACCTGCGGGAGGCGGTCGATTTCGACGGGGACGGCCGGCGCGACATCTGGCGTTCGGAAGCCGACGCCCTCGCCTCCATCGCCCATTACCTGCGCTCCCTCGGCTGGAAGCCCGGTTTGTCCTGGGGCTACGAGGTCCGCCTGCCCGCCGGCTTCGACCTGAGCCGCTATCGCGGGCGGCTCTCCGACTTCGCGGCGCGCGGCCTGCGCCGCACCGATGGCAAGCCCCTGCCCGCCGAGGGCGAGGCGAGCCTGTTCCTGCCGGGCGGGCTCGGCGCGCCGGTCTTCCTCATCACCGACAATTTCGAGGTGATCCGTGGCTACAACACCAGCGATTCCTACGCGTTGGCGGTCGGCCATCTCGCCGACCGTCTGGCGGGCGGGCCCGCCCTCGCCGCGCCCTGGCCGAACGGCGCGGCGCGCCTCGACGGTCCGGGCCTGAAGCGCCTTCAGGCCGGCCTCGCGGCGCAGGGGCTCTATGACGGCGAGCAGGACGGGCGCGCTGGCCCCAGGCTGCGCGAGGCCGTGCGGCAATACCAGATCCGCGAGGGGCTGCCCGCCGATGGCTATGCCCGGCCGTCTGTCCTGGAGCGATTGGAGGGGCGGCCTTAGACGCGCCGCCTTGCCTGCGTTATCCTGTGCCGACATCAGATCGGCTCAGTCCGCCTTCCCATTCCGCGTGAGGCTCTCCCGTATGGAACGCCGCCCGACCGGTCGCTGGGCGCTGTCGCGTCTTCCCGCGATCCTCGGCCTTCTCGCCTTCGCCATCCTCGGGCTCGCCGTAGCCTGCCTCACGGCGCCGCAGCCGGCGGCCGCGCAATGGGGCGACAGCTACGACGCGCCCTCGGCCGATCCCTATTATGCCCCTCCCCCGCGCCGCCGGGCGCGGCAGGGCTATGCCGACGAGTACGGCTACGGCCGGGCGCCGGCCCGCAGGGCCGCGCCGCCTCCGCCGCAAGAGGCGCCGCGCCAGTTCTACTGGCCCTGGGAGGACCAGCCCCGCGCCCAGCCCGCGCCGCCGCAGCAGGCGCCCCCCGGTTATGCCCGGCCGCCGCGCCAGCGCGCACCCGCGACGGCCGGACGCTCTGACGAGGAGCGGGCGGCGCGCCGACGCCGGCCGAGCCCGGCGCCGACCGTCGCGCCATCCAAGCCCAAGGTGACGAAGACGGCACCCACGACCCAGGTCGCGGTGTTCGGTGATTCACTGGCGAGCTACCTCGCCAAAGGCATCGACGAGGCTTTCACCGACAATGCCGATGTCGCGGTGCTCGACCGCTCGAAGAACGACAGCGGGCTCGTGCGCAAGGATCTGGTCGATTGGGCCAAGAGCGCCGAGGAGGCCCTCAAGGCGACACCCAACCTGTCCTATGCCCTGATGATGGTCGGCGTGAACGACCGGCAGGCGATCCGTGACGGCGACCAGACCTACGAGGCGCTGTCCGACAAGTGGCGCGAACTCTACGCCGCCCGGGTCGATGCTGTCGTGAAGGTCTTCGCCGACCGCAAGATCCCGTTGATCTGGGTTGGCCTGCCGCCGGTGCGCAGCGAGACGTTGAGCCGCGATTTCGCGGCGATCAACGACCTCGTGCGCGAGCGGGTGCAGAGGGCCGGCCAATCCTTTGTCGATGTCTGGCCGGGCTTCGTCGACGACCGCAACCGCTTCACCGTCTCGGGGCCCGACGTGGACGGCCAGGAGGCGCGGCTGCGGACTTCGGACGGCATCCACTTCACCGCCGCCGGCTCCCGCAAGGTCGCCCATTTCGCCGATGTCGAGCTGAAGCGTCTGTTGGGCGAGAAGGGCGGCCTGCCCTCCGAACAGCCCGCCGCCGCCGTCGCGGCGACGCCGAGCGAGGGCGGCGCGGGTTTGGGCAGCGACGACACGGCGGCCATCGACCGCAAGATCACCGCGATGCTGCCGAGCCTGCCCGAACCGCCGGGCATCCCCAGCCTGCCGGTCAAGCCGGCGGCGGGGCCGGTGGTGCCCCTCGGCCGCCCCGAGATCTCACCCGGCGGCACCCTGCTCACCGGCCGCCCGCACGAGGGCGACGCCACCGGCACCCGCGAACGCAGCCTCCAGCGCGGCGCCGCCCCCCTGCCCCAGCCGGGCCGGGCGGACGATTTCCGTTGGCCGCCGGGATGAGTTGGGATGAGTTGTTGCGGGAGGCGCGAGGAGCGGACGTGTCAACGATGACGGTCCATCGCCGGCATTCCCGCCGATCTCCTCGGTCCCCCGCCCATCGGGAAGACGTCGGGCGGTTCAATCCTCCGTGGATGGCGGGCCGGGCGGAGACGCCACGAGCCCGGCGCCGACGGCGATCCAGACCAGATGGGCGTCCGTGCGGGCGCCGAGCTTGGTCCGGATCAGCGAGAGATTGTTCTGAACCGTCTTGAGGCTGAGACACAGCGCCTCGGCGACCGCCTGCGCCGTCGCGCCTGCGGCCGTCATGCCGAGGATCTCGACCTCGCGTGGGCTGAGCTCGTCGAGGGCGCTCCGCCCGCCGGCCACCTCGTCCTGCGCAATCGCCAGGGCGATGTCGGGGCTCATGGCGCGCTCCCCGCACAGGACGCCCGCGACGGCCGTCAGCAGGGCCCGCGGCGGGCTGGCCTTGCTGACATAGCCGCTCGCGCCCGCGGCGAAGGCTTGGCGCGCGCTGGCGGCCCCGGTGCGCATGCTGAACACGAGGATGCGGGCCGCGTCGTCCCATTGCCGGATATGCCGGATCGCCTCGATGCCGCTCGGCCCCGGCAGCGACAGGTCGAGGATCACGAGGTCCGGCGCTTGTGCCTTGTAGAGGCGGTAGGCCTCCGCTGCGGTTTCGGCCTCCGCCACGACGGTGAAGCCCGGCTGCCGTTCGAGCAGGCGGCGGTAGCCTTCGCGCACGACGGGATGGTCGTCGACGAGGAGGATCGTCGGCATCGCTCGCCTCAGCAGCGGATGGGAACGGTGGCGCAGGCGCGGATGCCATTGCCGTTTCCGGTGAGCGACAGGTCGCCACCGAGCACCGCGAGCCGCGCCCGGATACCGGGAAGGCCACGGCCCGCCCCACCGACGATGCTGGCGGCCTCGCCTCCGCCGTCGTCGTCCACGATCAGCATCACCGGCCGCTCGCCGGCATCGCTTCGCCGCAGACGCAGGAAGATCCGGCTCGGCTGACCGTGCCGCAGGGCATTGGTCAGGAGCTCCTGCGCGATCCGGTAGAGGCTCGCGGCGGCTTGCGCCGACAGGCCGGTCAGATCGCCCGTTACGTCGAGATGCAGGCTTGGGCCGGTCCGCAGCCGTCCCTGCAAATCGGAGACGAGCCCGCGCAGGCCCTCGCCCAGGCCGGTCCCGGAGAGATCGGGCAATGCGAGCTGGGTCAGGGCGCCGCGCAGACTTTCGCGCATGGCCCCGATGACGGTCTCGATGCCGGCGGCGTCGGCACGCAGGTCGTCGCGGTCCTCGGGGGCGCCCGCCTCGATGGCCGCCGCGAGCGCGCCTGCCGCGGCGAGGCATTGGCCGAAGGCGTCGTGCAGGTCGCGGGCAAGGCTCTGGCGCTCCTCTTCCTGCACCTGAACCAGCCGCCGCATCAAGGCCATACGCTCACTCTCGGCGCGGGTCAGGCGCTCCGCCAGGGCGTTGAAGGCGGTGGCGATCCGGTCGAACTCCACGGCCCTGAAGCGCGGCAGAGGCGGAGGGGAGCGGCCGGCATCGCAGCCGTCGAGGCCGTGGACGATCCGGCTCGCCGGCGCGACGAGGCGGGCGGCGGAGAGCCAGCCGAGGAGCGCGGTGGTGCCGGCGAGCGACAGGGCGAGGCCGCTCGCGAAGTGCATCTGCCGCCACGCGCGGCCCGCGGCGGCGGCGGGATCGGGCCAGGCCGCGACGCTGCCGAGGCGGCGCCCGCGATAGACGATCTCCCGGATCACCGGCTCGCCGCCGGCCCCCGCCGCCAGGGCGCCCGTGATCCAGGCCGGTGCTGTGCCGAGACCGTCCCAGTCGCCGCAGAGCCGGCGCGGGGTCTCGGCGCCGAGGCGGATCTCGGTGCAGATGCCCGGGAGGATCATCAGGACGGTCGGCTCGGCCTGCGGCTCGCTGAGCGGCAACGCTACGGGCCCGACACTGCCGAGCCCCGGCTGCCGGGAGAGCTGGGCCGCGATCCGATCCGCCGAGACCGCGGCCTCCTCGCGCAGACCGGTGCGGGTCTCCCGGACGGTCCAGACGACGGCGCCCGACAGACAGAGCAGCGTGACGATCAGAAGGCGCAGGGCGAGGTGCGCGGGCAGGCTCATCGGGGTCACCGGTCGTGGGTCGAGCCCGAAATTGGCACCGGCAGCCGTCCGAAGCGCAAGGGATGCAAGGCACGCTCGGGAAAAATGCCCGTGCGACAGCGGGTGTCCTTCCCTGGGCGGCCGCGAGGAAGCCCGCCAGGATCCCGATCCCCCGTGAATTCAGGACCTGCCGTCGATGTCCTTCCTGCCCTCCCGCCGATCCGTGCTCGCTGCGGGTGCGTGCCTGCCGTTCCTGAGAATCGCCGGTGCGAAGGCAATCCCCTCCTCCGCCTATCGCGTCGGCGCCTATACCGTCACGCCGCTGCGCGACGGTCTGTTTCCGCTTCAGCCCAGCATGATTCCGGCTGCCGACAACGAAGCCGGGAGGGTCCTGCTCACGCGCGCCGGCCTTCCGCCGGGCGGTCCCTCACCGGAGCCTGTCAACGCATTCCTGATCCGGCGCGATGAGCGGTTCTGGCTGCTCGATGCCGGCTGCGGAACGGTTCTGGGACCGGGCTTCGACCGGGTGACAACGGCACTCCGAGCGGAGGGCGTGAGTCCCGATCAGATCGGCACCGTCTGGCTGACCCATCTCCATGCGGATCACGCGGGCGGCCTGCTCACGCAGGACGGTCGCGCCCGCTTCTCCGATGCGGAGGTGGTGCTTCAGGAGCGAGAAGTCGCCTACTGGTCGGATGCCGGGGCGCGTGCCCGGGCGCCGGCGGCGATGACGCCGTTCTTCGACACCGCGCAGGCGGTGCTGGCGGCTTATGCCGGCCGGACACGCCGCGTCACCGGCCAAGCCCAACTCGCGCCCGGCATCTCCTTCCTTCCCCTGCCGGGACATACGCCCGGCCATGCGGGCCTGCTGATCGAGGACGGATCGGAGCGGCTGCTGATCTGGGGCGACATCATCCACTCCCGCGTGCTGCAGATGCCGCACCCGGATTGGACCGTGATCTGGGATGCCGATCCGGCGGAGGCGGTCGCCACCCGTCGGCACATTCTCGACCGGGCTGCCGTCGAGGGGCTCGATGTGGCCGGCATGCATCTTTCGTCCCGCGGCCGGATCATCCGCGACGGATCGAGCTACCGGTGGGAGGGGCGTGAGGTCACAGGAGCCGACAGCCCGCCCCGGTGAGGCGCAGCAAAAAGGGCCATCCCCTTTCGGCGATGGCCCCATGAACGTTCGATAGGACGCGGGGCTTACCGCGGCAGCACGGTCGAGCCCATCAGCGCCTCGTCGATCGCGCGCGCGGCCTGACGGCCCTCGCGGATCGCCCAGACCACCAGGGACTGGCCCCGGCGCATGTCGCCGGCGGCGTAGATCTTCGGATTGGAGGTCAGGTAGGTCTGATCGTCGGCGACGACGTTGCTGCGCTTGTCCACCGCCACACCCGACTCGTCGAGCAGGCCCTTGCGCACGGAGCCGGCGAAGCCGATCGCCATGAACACGAGGTCGGCCGGCAGCACGAACTCGCTGCCCTCGATCGGCTGGCGCTTCTCGTCGACGCGGGCGCAGACCACGCCGGTGAGCCGGCCCTTGCTGTTGCCTTCGAGCCGAAGGGTGGCGGCCTGGAACTCGCGCTCGGCGCCCTCCGCCTGGCTCGACGAGGTGCGCATCTTGGTCGGCCAATACGGCCACACCGTCAGCTTGTCCTCCCGCTCCGGCGGACGGGGGCGGATGTCGAGCTGGGTGACCGAGAGCGCGCCCTGGCGGAAGGCGGTGCCGACGCAGTCGGACGCCGTGTCGCCGCCGCCGATGACGACGACGTTCTTGCCGGCGGCCAGGATCGGCAGTTCACCGTTGCCCGGCATCGGCTCCGCGCCGACCCGGCGGTTCGACTGCACCAGATAGGGCATGGCGTAATGCACGCCGTCGAGCTCCTGGCCCGGAAGCTGCGGGTTGCGCGGTTCCTCGGCGCCGCCGCAGAACAGCACGGCGTCGAACTGGCTGGTCAGCTCTTCGAGCGGGACGTTGACCCCGACATGGGACTTGTAGTGGAAGACCACGCCCTCGGCTTCCATCTGCTTCACGCGCCGGTCGATATGGCGCTTCTCCATCTTGAAGTCGGGGATGCCGTAGCGCAGCAGGCCGCCGGCCTTCGGCTCGCGCTCATAGACATGCACGTCGTGGCCGACGCGGGCGAGCTGCTGGGCCGCGGCCATGCCGGCCGGGCCGGAGCCGATCACCGCCACGCGCTTGCCGGTGCGGGTCGCCGACGGCTCGGGCTTGACCCAGCCCATGTTCCAGGCGCGATCCGCGATGGCCTGCTCGATCGTCTTGATGGCGACCGGCTGGTTCTCGAGGTTCAGCGTGCAGGCCTCCTCGCAGGGCGCGGGGCAGACGCGGCCGGTGAATTCCGGGAAGTTGTTGGTGGAGTGGAGGTTGCGCGAGGCCTCCTCCCAATCCGACTGGAACACGAGGTCGTTCCAGTCCGGGATCTGGTTGTGGACCGGGCAGCCGGTCGGCCCATGGCAGAACGGAATGCCGCAATCCATGCAGCGCGCGGCCTGCTTGGAGAGGTCGTGCTCGTCGAGCGGCAGCGTGAACTCGCGGAAGTGCCGCACGCGGTCGGCGGCGAGCTGATACTTCTGCTCCTGCCGGTCGTATTCGAGGAACCCTGTGACCTTGCCCATCGATCAGTCCAATCGCGCCGCTTTGCCTGTCGCGAGGAGCGTCCGTCGCACCGTGTAGAATCGATCGATCAGGGCCGCAGCCAGTTCTCGATCGTCAGACCGGTGATCCGTTCGAACTCCCTCGTGTTGTCCGTCACCAGAACGCTGCCGTCCGCCAGCGCCTGAGCCCCTATGAGCAGATCGTTCGCACCGATCGGCGTCCCGGCCCGCTCGAGTCCGGAACGCAGTTCCGCGTAAGCCCGGTCGAACGGCTCGCGCCAAGCTTCGATCGGGATCGCTCCGAGTACCGCCTCGATCTGCCGAGACAGCCGCTCCGAGCCCTTTCGGGTGGCACCGTAGCGAAGTTCGGCCGCGACGATGACATTCGTATAAAGACGCGCCTCGCCGACGCGTCCGATCCGTTCGGCCACCGGCCCTCTCGGCGAGCGGACGAGCGCCGAAAGGATGTTGGTGTCGAGCAGATACCGCATTCACAGCGCCCCGCGAAACTCACCACCACCGACCGCGCTCACACGGGGCGCGACGGGAGTTTCGTTGGAGGCGCTCACAGCCGGACATCGTCCGGCGGTCCATCCTCGATCTCCGGCCAATCCTCATCGAGATCGTCGAGGGTGCCGAGAACGGCGAGGAGCGACGGTACGGCGACGGGCTCGACGATGAGACGATCACCGTCCGTGCGGAGGATCGCCTCGTCCCCGCCCAGCATGAAGCCGGGTGGGATGTCGAGCCTCTGTCCGCCCGCTGTCCGGACGAGGCGCACTCGCGTCGTCGGCTCGGCCATCGCGCCCGTCTCCCTACTCCGCCGCCACCGGCATCCGCGCCATTTCCATCTCGCGCAGGGCCCGGCGGTACTCGACCGGCATCACCTTGACGAACTTGGTGCGGTAGCCCGCCCAATCGTCGAGGATCTGCTTGGCCTTCGGCGAGCCGGTATACTTGAGATGGTTGGTGAGAAGCTGCGACAGCCGCTCCTCGTCGTGACCCGACATGTCCGCCAGGATGTCGACCCGGCCCTTGGTCTCCAGGTCGCCGTCCTGGTGGAAGCGGCGCATGATGTCGTCCTCTTCCTCCACCGGCTCCAGATCGACCATCGACAGGTTGCAGCGGTCGCGGAACGAGCCGTCCTCGTCGAGCACGTAGGCGATGCCGCCGGACATGCCCGCCGCGAAGTTGCGGCCGGTGACGCCGATGGAGACCACGACGCCGCCGGTCATGTACTCGCAGCCATGGTCGCCCATGCCCTCGACCACGGTGATGGCGCCGGAGTTGCGGACGGCGAAGCGCTCACCGGCCGCGCCGCGGATGTAGCACTCGCCCGCGATCGCCCCGTAGAGCACGGTGTTGCCGGCCATGATCGTATGGGCGGAGGTCGCCTTCAGCGCCTCGCTCGGACGAATGATCAGCTTGCCGCCCGAGAGGCCCTTGCCGACATAGTCGTTGCCGTGGCCGGTCAGGTCGAGGGTCACGCCCGCCGCGAGCCATGCGCCGAAGCTCTGGCCGGCGGTGCCGTTGAGCTTCACCACGATGGTGTCGTCGGGCAGGCCGTCATGGCCGTGCTTCTTCGCCACCGCGCCCGAGAGCATGGCGCCCGCCGCGCGATCCGAATTGCGGATCACGTCGGTGAGCACGACCGCCTCGCCGGTCTCGATGGCGTTCTGGGCCCCCGCGATCAGGCGGCGGTCGAGCACCGTATCGATGGGGTGGTGCTGCGTCTCGACATGGCGGATCGCCACCTCCGACCCGACATCGGGACGGTGAAACAGCTTCGAGAAGTCGAGCCCACGGGCCTTCCAGTGCTCGATCGCCTCGCGCTTGTCGAGGAGATCGGAGCGACCGATCAGGTCTTCGAGCTTGGTGAAGCCCATCGCCGCCATCAGCTCCCGCAGCTCTTCGGCCACGAAGAAGAAGTAGTTGATGACGTGCTCAGGGGTGCCCTTGAAGCGCTTGCGCAGCACCGGGTCCTGGGTGGCGACACCCACGGGGCAGGTGTTGAGGTGGCACTTGCGCATCATGATGCAGCCGGCCGCGATCAGCGGCGCGGTCGAGAAGCCGATCTGATCGGCCCCGAGCAGCACCGCGATCATCACGTCCTTGCCGGTGCGGATGCCGCCATCGGCCTGGAGCGCGACGCGGCCGCGCAGGCCGTTCATCACCAGGGTCTGCTGGGTCTCGGCGAGGCCGGTCTCCCACGGGCCGCCGGCATGCTTGATCGAGGTCAGCGGGGCCGCGCCCGTGCCGCCGTCGAAGCCGGAGATGGTGATGTGGTCGGCGCGCGCCTTGGCGACGCCGGCGGCGACCGTGCCGACGCCGACCTCGGAGACCAGCTTGACCGAGATGTCGGCCGCCGGGTTCACGTTCTTCAGGTCGAAGATCAGCTGGGCCAGATCCTCGATCGAGTAGATGTCGTGGTGCGGCGGCGGCGAGATCAGGCCGACGCCCGGCGTGGCGTAGCGGACCTTGGCGATCTTGGCGTCGACCTTGTGGCCGGGCAGCTGGCCGCCCTCGCCGGGCTTGGCGCCCTGCGAGACCTTGATCTGGATCATGTCGCCGTTGACGAGATACTCGGTGGTGACACCGAAGCGGCCCGAGGCGACCTGCTTGATGGCGGAGCGGCGCGAGCGCCCGTCCGGCCCCGGCACGAACCGGCGCGGCTCCTCGCCGCCCTCGCCCGAGTTGGAGCGACCGCCGAACGAGTTCATCGCGATGGCGAGCGTCTCGTGCGCCTCCTTCGAGATCGACCCGTAGGACATCGCGCCGGTGGCGAAGCGCTTGACGATCTCGGAGGCCGGCTCGACCTCGGCGAGATCGACCGGCCGACGGCCGAGTTCCTCCGCCCCCTTGATGCGGAACAGGCCGCGCAGGGTCTTGAGGTGGTTCTCCTGCTCGTTCACCAGCCGGGCATATTCGCGGTAGCGCTCGGCCGCGCCGAGGCGCACCGCGTGCTGCAGCGTGGCCACCGTGTCCGGCGTCCAGGTGTGGGTCTCGCCGCGCAGGCGGTAGGCGTACTCGCCGCCGACATCGAGGGCGTTGCGGTAGATCGGCGCGTCGCCGAAGGCGTCGCGGTGGCGCAGGGCCGTCTCCTGCGCGACCTCGGCCATGCCGATGCCCTCGATGGTGGTCGCCGTGCCGAAGAAGTCCCGCGCCACGAAGTCGGAGTTGAGGCCGATCGCGTCGAAGATCTGCGCGCCGCAATAGGACTGGTAGGTCGAGATGCCCATCTTGGACATGACCTTCAGCAGGCCCTTATCGATCGACTTGATGTAACGGGAGATGATCTCGTCGTCGGTCAGGTCCGGCGGGAACTCGTCCTTCATCGCGATCAGCGTCTCGAAGGCGAGATAGGGGTTCACGGCTTCGGCGCCGTAGCCGGCCAGACACGCGAAGTGATGCACCTCGCGCGGCTCGCCCGACTCGACCACGAGGCCGACCGAGGTGCGCAGGCCCTTGCGGATCAGGTAGTTGTGCACCGACGCGGTGGCGAGCAGCGCCGGGATCGGGATGCGGTCCGGCCCCACCATCCGGTCGGACAGGATGATGATGTTGTAGCCGCCGCGCACCGCGACCTCGGCCCGGTCGCACAGGCGATCGAGCGCGCCCTCCATCGCCGCCGCGCCAGTTTCGGCGGGGTAGGTGATGTCGAGGGTCTTGGTGTCGAAGCGATCCTCGAAATGCGAGATCGAGCGGATCTTCTCCAGGTCGCCGTTGGTGAGGATCGGCTGGCGCACCTCGAGCCGCTTGCGGCGCGAGGCCCCTTCCATGTCGAGCAGGTTCGGACGCGGCCCGATGAACGAGACGAGGCTCATCACGGCCTCCTCGCGGATCGGGTCGATCGGCGGGTTGGTGACCTGCGCGAAGTTCTGCTTGAAATAGGTGTAGAGCAGCTTCGGCTTGTCGGAGAGCGCCGAGAGCGGCGTATCCGAGCCCATGGAGCCGACGGCCTCCTGGCCGGTCACGGCCATCGGAGCCATGAGCAGCTTCAGGTCTTCCTGGGTGTAGCCGAAGGCCTGCTGGCGATCGAGCAGGGACACGTCCGTGCGCGAGGCCCGCGGCTGGATCGGGTGCAGCTCCTCCAGCACGATCTGGGTGTTCCTCACCCACTCGGAATAGGGATGCGCGCCGGCCAGCTCGCCCTTGATCTCCTCGTCGGAGACGATGCGGCCCTTCTCCAGGTCGATCAGCAGCATCCGGCCCGGCTGCAGGCGCCAGGACTGGACGATCTTCTCGTCCGGGATCGGCAGCACCCCCATCTCGGAGGCGAGCACGACGAGGCCGTCATCGGTGACGATGTAGCGGGCCGGCCGCAGGCCGTTGCGGTCCAGCGTCGCGCCGATCTGGCGGCCATCGGTGAAGGCAACGGCGGCCGGGCCGTCCCACGGCTCCATCAGGGCGGCGTGGTACTCGTAGAAGGCGCGCCGCTCCTCGCTCATCAGCGGGTTGCCGGCCCAGGCCTCCGGGATCAGCATCATCATCGCATGGGCGAGCGAGTAGCCGCCCTGGACGAGGAATTCGAGGGCGTTGTCGAAGCAGGCGGTGTCGGACTGGCCCTCGTAGGAGATCGGCCAGAGCTTCGAGATGTCGTTGCCGAACAGCTCGGAATCGACGCTGGCCTGGCGCGCGGCCATCCAGTTCACGTTGCCGCGCAGCGTGTTGATCTCGCCGTTATGCGCCACCATCCGGTAGGGGTGCGACAGGCGCCAAGTCGGGAAGGTGTTGGTGGCGAAGCGCTGGTGGACGAGGGCCAGCGCCGAGACGTAGCGCGGATCCTTCAGGTCGAGATAGTAGTGGCCGAGCTGGTGCACGAGCACCATGCCCTTGTACACCACGGTCCGGCTCGACACGGAGACGGGATAGAACTCCATCAGACGCTGGTCGCCCGAACCGTAGACCTTGGTCGAGATCACCTTGCGGGCGATGTAGACGCGCCGCTCGAAGGCGTCCTGGTCGGAGACACTGGCCGGGCGGCCGATGAAGAGCTGCTGGTGGTGCGGCTCGGTTTCCTTCACCGCCTTGCCGAGATCGGTGGAATCCACCGGCACGTCGCGCCAGCCGAGCAGGGGCAGGCCCTCGTCGGCGAGGGTCTTCTCGACGATGTCCTTGATGATGCCGCGCGCTTCGGGATCCTTCGGCAGGAAGAACTGGCCGATGGCGTATTCGCCGGCCGGCGGCAGCTCGAAGCCGAGGCGCGAGCATTCCTCGGCGAAGAAGCCGTGCGGGATCTGGGTGAGAATGCCGCAACCGTCGCCCATGGTCGGGTCGGCACCGACCGCGCCACGGTGGTCGATGTTCTCCAGGATCTTGAGACCCTGCTCGACGATGGTGTGGCTGCGCCGGTCGTGCATGTCCGCGACGAAGCCGACACCGCAGGCGTCGCGCTCGTGGGCGGGATTGTAGACGCCCTGCGCCCCCGGCAAGGCGGGATCGCGCAGGATCAGCGGCGTCGCGCCGACACGCGACGGGGCGATGGTCTCGCCGCTCGCCACCGGCACCGACAGTTCAGACGGGATTTCACGCATCGTCCGCACATCTCCGACCCTGCCCGCACGCGAGCATGTTTCGTGCCCGCACACCATCGGTGTCCGGGCCGCCGCCTTCTTTATACCGAGTCGGGTCTGGTCGGGTGCTTCCTGCCGGAATCGCCCGCCAACCCGCGGGCTGAAACCCCGGCTTGCTCAGCCGGCGCTCGCCCGGATCGCCTTGGCGGTCACCGGTTTATCAGCTCGTTCGGACGTCACGTCGATCACGTGAGGAATCCCCAAAGCTCGCCCGACGGCCAAGCGCGACAAATGGGACAGTCTTGCTGTCCTATAGGAGGACGTTGCCAGATTTCAGCCATTCCAGCAAGGGGGCGGATTAAGCCATGGCCGGCCTTTTGAACATGGCTCGAATACGCGCAGTGCACCCGACCGGCCTGCGCGCCGCGGTGTCGGGCCCGGCCCGGTGTGCCGGCCGGGCCGTCATCGAGGATGGCGGTCCCCATTGTCGCCCCATTCATTCGTTTAGAAATCGTTGCCGACACGGAGGAATGCGGGGATCGCGTCTGCCGTGACGCCGGGGGACCTCGCGGTCAACAGCGGGCCCCCGGGGCCTTCCCTTCACCGATGATCTGGGTTCGAGAGGTCCTTATGGCTTCGAGCCGTCATGCCCCCGGCCGAGCGGCGCTGGGTCGTGCTCTTCACGGCGGGTTCGCCGCCCTGCTCCTGACGGGAGCCGGCTGGTCAGCCGCGCATGCGCAAGGCTTCTATCGCGAGGTCTACGGACCGCCGCGCGGCTACGTCGTCGAGGATGAGGATCTGCTCAGGCCGCGGGAGATCGTCGAGGGCCTGCGGGATCGCGGCTTCACCGAAGTAAGCCGTCCCCGCTACGACGGCCGGGCCTATCGCGTCGAGGCGACGGGGCCGCGCGGCCTGCGGGTGCGCCTCGTGGTCGATGCCCGCGACGGCGAGGTGATCGGGCGCGAACCCCTCGGCGCCGCCTATTATCCGTCCGACCGCCCGCGTCCGGCGGCGCCGGGCTATGGCTGGACCGAGGAAGACATGCAGCCGCGCCGTCTGCGCGAGGCCGAGCGCATCGTGCCTCCCGCCGACATTCCCTCGGTTCCTGCCCTCCGCAGCGCTCCCCCCGGTGCGGAGCGCGAGGCCGGTCGCACGGTGCGGGCCGAGCGGGTTGCGCCTTCCGCCCGGCCGGAAGCCAATCCGTTGGGACTGAACCCCGACGCGGCCGCCCGTCCCGAGGCGGTGCGGCGGGCGACGCGCGCCGCACTGTCGCCGAAGCTGCCGTCCCAGGCGCGGATCGCTCCGCCCGCCCCCGAGCCGACCCTGCGTCAGGGCAAGTCCGGTTCGGAGGCGATGACGCCGGCGGCGAAGTCCGAACCGAAGACAGCCAGGGCGGTCGAGCCGAAGCTTGAGACGAAGCCCGAGCCCGGCAAGGCGGCGCCGGCCGCAGAGGCGGCCAAGGAGCAGCCGAAAGAGCCGGCCAAGACCGCCGAGGCGGCGCCTCCCGCGAAGAAGGAGTGGCAGGATCCGCCGGCCGATGGCGGCCGCAAGAACGTGCGGGTGATCGGCGGCGCGACGGTGGTGCCCGGCGGCAGCGGCGAGGCCGGTGCGAATTGAGGGCGCGCCGGCCAAGGCGGCCGGCGGCGGTTCAGGCGCCCTCCCCCGCTAGCAGCAGCCGCTCGCGCCCTGAGAAGACGGTGAGCGTGTCGGAGCGGGCGATGGCGCAGAGCGTCATGTCGTGGCAGCGCGCCCGCTCGATGGCCAGCGAGGTTGGCGCCGAAATCGCCACCAGCACCGAGGCGCCGAGGGTCGCGGCCTTCTCCGCCATCTCGAAGGAGCAGCGGCTGGTGATGACGAGAAATCCCTCGTCCGGCCGCACGCCCTCGCGCAGCAGCGCGCCGATGCATTTGTCGAGCGCGTTGTGGCGGCCCACATCCTCGCGCACGGCCGCGAGGCTGCCGTCGAGCCGGGCCCAGCCGGCGGCATGCACCGCGCGGGTCTCGCGGTTGAGGGTCTGGCGGTCGGACAGGGCGGTGAGCGCCGTCTGGATCGCCGCCAGGGTCACCTGCGGCCCCTTTCCCGAGCGAGCCTTGGCGGTCGGCAGCGCGGCGAGATCCTCGACCCCGCAGACGCCGCAGCCGGTGCGCCCGCTGATCGCCCGCTTTCGGGCGAGGTGTTCGCGCAGGCGCCCCGGCGCGAGATCGACCATGAGCCGCAGGCCGCCCTCTCCCGGCTCCACCGACACGCCGCGAATCTCGTCGGGCGTCTCGATCACGCCCTCGGTCAGGCTGAAGCCGTAGGCGAAGTCTTCGAGGTCGGCGGGCGTGGTCATCATCACGGCGTAGGGCACGGTGCCGTAGACGACGTTGACCGGCATCTCGACGGCGAGCGCGCGCGAATCCGGTCGCGCTTCCGGCTCGTCGTAGGCGACGACCAGGGTTCCGACCTTCACTGCTGTGGCCGGTCCGTTCACGCCGTCATGGTCGTTGAAATCGTGAGCCGCGTCCGCCATCCACATCCCTCGAAAAAACTCGGAAACGAGCGAAAGCTCGGCCGCGCAAGGCTGATCCGCGTCCATGCGACGCTTGGCGGCGCTGTTGTGGTTGCGGTTTTACGATCAGTATGGTTCTACGTCGCGATCGCCCATCCGGCAGCGACACGGTCGAGCCGGAATTGGCAAGGCCGGCATAACGGCCGGACAGCCCTCAGGATTTGCGACGCCAGTCCGTGAATTCAAGGGTCAACAAACCATAGGCATCAGGGGAGCCAGGCGGGGACATGCGGACGACGCAGGCGCAACATCGTTCATCGTGGGGGATCGCCGCACTCGGCGCTCTTCTCGTCCCGTCTTCCTCCGCCCTCGCGGCTGGCATCGGCCAGCCCGAGCCGTGGCAGATGGGCCGCCAGGTGCCGGTGACGGAACTGGCCGCAGACATCAATCTGTTCGAGAACGGCCTGCACTGGCTGGCCTTCATCATCTCGCTCTTCGTTCTCGCCCTGATCCTCTACTGCGTGTTCAAGTTCAGCGAGAAGGCGAACCCGGTTCCCTCGCGCACCACGCACAACACCATGATCGAGGTCGCCTGGACCATCGTCCCGGTGCTGATCCTCGTGGCCGTGGCCATCCCGTCCTTCCGCCTGCTGCGTGGCCAGCTCTCCGACCCCAAGGCCGACGTCGTGGTCAAGGTGATCGGCCATGCCTGGTACTGGTCGTACGAGTATCCGGCCGAGGGCGACAAGGGCGGCTTCACATTCGACGCCAACGTCGACGAGGAGCAGCAGCCCAAGCTGCTCGCCACCGACAACGACGTGGTCGTTCCGGTCGGCAAGGTCGTGAAGATGCAGGTCACCTCCGGCGACGTGATCCACTCCTGGGCGATCCCCTCCTTCGGCGGCAAGATCGACGCCGTCCCCGGCCGCCTGAACCAGTGGTGGTTCAAGGCCGACCGTGAGGGCACCTATCACGGCCAGTGCTCGGAGCTGTGCGGCGCCCGTCACGCCTACATGCCGATCACCGTGCGCGTGGTGAGCGAGCAGGCCTATGCCGACTGGCTGACCGAGGCGAAGACCAAGTACGCCGCGATCGACAACGGCGCCCGTCTCGCGGACGCCCGCTGACGCTTCAACCGGGCCGGGGCCGGGTGCCCCGGCCGGACCTCCCTTCGCCAGAGGCGACAGACATCCGGATTAAGGCAAGGATCGATGGCCACCGCCACAGCACATGCCGGGCATGACGCCCACCACGACCACAAGCCGTCCTTCTTCTCCCGCTGGTTCCTCTCCACGAACCACAAGGACATCGGCACGCTCTACCTCGTGTTCGCCTTCATGGCGGGCATCATCGGCGCGTTCCTGTCCTTCGGCATCCGCATGGAGATGGAGGAGCCCGGGCTCCAGTACTTCTCCAACCCGGCGACCTACAACGTGTTCGTCACCGGCCACGGCCTCATCATGGTGTTCTTCATGGTGATGCCCGCCCTGATCGGCGGCTTCGGCAACTGGTTCGTCCCGCTGATGATCGGCGCGCCGGACATGGCCTTCCCGCGGATGAACAACATCTCGTTCTGGCTGACGGTGGCCGGCTTCGCCAGCCTCGCCTGCTCGCTGTTCGTCGAGGGCTCGCCCGGCGCCAACGGCGCGGGCACCGGCTGGACCGTCTATCCGCCGCTCTCGTCCGCGGCCGGCCATCCCGGCCCGGCGGTCGATTTCGCGATCTTCGCGCTGCACCTCTCGGGCGCCGGCTCGATCCTCGGCGCGATCAACTTCATCACCACCATCCTGAACATGCGCGCCCCGGGCATGACGCTGCACAAGATGCCGCTCTTCGCCTGGTCGATGCTGGTCACCGCCTTCCTGTTGCTCCTGTCGCTCCCGGTTCTCGCCGGCGCGATCACGATGCTGCTCACCGACCGTAACTTCGGCACGACCTTCTTCGCGCCCGAGGGCGGCGGCGACCCGGTGCTCTACCAGCACCTGTTCTGGTTCTTCGGTCACCCCGAAGTGTACATCATGATCCTGCCGGCCTTCGGCATCGTCTCCCACATCATCGCCACCTTCTCGCGCAAGCCCGTCTTCGGCTACCTCGCCATGGCCTACGCCATGGTCGCCATCGGCGTCGTCGGCTTCGTCGTGTGGGCCCACCACATGTACACCGTCGGCCTGTCGCTCCAGACGCAGTCCTACTTCGTCTTCGCGACCATGGTGATCGCGGTTCCGACCGGCGTGAAGATCTTCTCCTGGATCGCGACGATGTGGGGCGGCTCGATCCGCTTCACCGCCGCGATGCACTGGGCGGTCGGCTTCATCTTCCTGTTCACGGTCGGCGGCGTCACCGGCGTCGTGCTCGCGAACTCGGCGGTCGATAAGTACCTGCACGACACCTACTACGTCGTCGCGCACTTCCACTACGTGCTGTCGCTCGGCGCCGTGTTCATCATCTTCGCCGGTGTCTACTACTGGTTCCCGAAGATGACCGGCCACGTCATCCCGGAATGGGCCGGCAAGCTGCACTTCTGGCTGGCCTTCATCGGTGCGAACATCCTGTTCTTCCCGATGCACTTCCTCGGCCTCGCCGGCATGCCGCGCCGTTATGCCGACTATCCGGAGGCCTATGCCGGCTGGCACAAGGTCTCGACGCTGGGCGGCCACGTCTTCGCGCTGGGCATGGTCGTGTTCGTGATCGGCATCGTCCTGGCGTTCCGGTCCAAGTCCCGCGCCGCGGACAATCCGTGGGGTGAGGGTGCCACCACCCTGGAGTGGACCCTGTCCTCGCCCCCGCCCTTCCACCAGTTCGAGACGCTCCCCAAGATCGTCGACGAGGGCCACCACTAAGACAACCCGACAAGCAGGATCGCGAGGACCGCCGAGGCGGTCCTCGCTCTTTCCCGGAGGCCTCGCTGCAAGATCGGTGAGGCCTCCCGCAAAGGGCGGCGCCGAGAGACGGCGCGATCCGAGATCGATCCGAGACCTGGAACCCAAGCGTCACACGGTACCCATGACGACCCTGTCGAACAGCCTCGGCGCCGATACCGGCACCGCGTCGCTCACCTCCGCCGCAGGCGGCGAGGTGTCCGACTTCTTCGCCCTGCTGAAGCCGCGGGTGATGGTGCTCGTGATCTTCACCGCGCTCGTCGGCATGGTGGTCTCGCACGCCACCGTGAATCCGGTGATCGCCGCGATCTCCCTCCTGATGATCGCGGTCGGCGCCGGCGCCTCGGGCTGCCTCAACATGTGGTGGGATGCCGATATCGACGCGCTGATGACCCGCACCGCCAAGCGGCCGATCCCCGACGGGCGCATCCGCCCCGACGAGGCGCTGGCCTTCGGCATCGTCCTGTCCGTCGGCTCGGTGCTGATCCTCGGGCTCGCCTCGAACTGGCTCGCGGCCGGCCTCCTGGCCTTCACCATCGTCTTCTACGCCGTGATCTACTCGATGTGGCTGAAGCGGGCGACGGCGCAGAACATCGTCATCGGTGGCGCCGCCGGAGCCCTGCCTCCGGTGGTCGGCCAGGCCGCGGTGACCGGTCATGTCGGCATCGAATCGCTGATTCTGTTCGCGATCATCTTCATCTGGACCCCGCCGCATTTCTGGGCGCTCGCCCTGGTGAAGAGCGGTGAATACGCCCGCGCCGGCATTCCGATGATGCCGAACGTCGCCGGCCCCGACTCCACCCGCCGCCAGATCGTCTGGTACACCCTGCTGCTGGCTCCCCTCGGCCTCGCGCCGGTGGCGCTCGGCTTCGGCGGACTGCTCTACGCCGTCGTCGGCGTGCTCGGCGGCCTCGGCATGCTGGCCGGCGCGGTGCAGGTGTTCCGGCTGCGCGAGGGCGAGCCCGAGCGCAAGGCGGCGATGGGCCTGTTCGGCTTCTCGATCCTCTACCTGTTCCTGCTGTTCTCCGCCCTGCTGGCCGAGCAGGGGCTCGGCCTGTTCCGCGCGGTCGTGGCGTGAGGCCGGTGATGTCCGATCTCCCGGACGGGCTCCGCCCGCTGACGCCGGAGGAGGCCAAGGCCCGCCGCCGCCGCTCCGTCGCCATCGCCCTGACCCTCGGCGCTCTGGTCCTGCTGTTCTTCGTGCTGACGATCGCCAAGCTCGGGCCGCAGGTCCTGCAGCGGCCGCTCTGAGGGCCTGAACCGATGATGGATGCGGGAGAAAGGCAGAGGCAGGTGGCGCGAGGCGCGCGCCGGACGGTGCTGGTCTGTGTCGGCGTCGTGCTCGGCATGGGCGGCCTCGCCGTGGCCTCGGCTCCGCTCTACAGCCTGTTCTGCAAGGCCACCGGTTTCAACGGCACGCCCCTCGTTGGCGCGGCACCGACCGCGTCGGCCGGCGAAGTCTCCGCGCCGCTGACGGTCCGCTTCGATACCAACGTGTCGAAGGCCCTGTCCTGGCGCTTCCAGCCCGAGCAGTCCAGCGTCGACGCGGTGCCCGGCCAGACGGCGACGGTGTTCTTCAAGGTGACGAATACCGGCTCGACCCCTTCGACCGGGATCGCCGTCTTCAACGTTCAGCCCGAATTGATGGGCGGCTACTTCGTCAAGGTGCAGTGCTTCTGCTTCGACGAGCACACGCTGCAGCCGGGTGAATCGGCGGAATTCCCTCTTGTGTTCTACGTCGATCCGGCCCTGCGCAAGGATCCGGATATCGGCGATCTCTCGGAGATGACGCTGTCCTACACCTACTACCCGTCCAAGAACGGTGCGCCGGTGGCCGAAGCGGCCAAGCCCCGTTCCACGACCAATTTTTGAGGGGTCGCGGGGCTCGCTGGCGTGACAACGACGCAAGCGGCGCAGTAGAGGTCTTTCAACCGAGGTTCGGGCCAACCGAACCTCCAAGGCAACAGGGCCCGGCCGTCAGGCGGCGACGGGCAGGGGCGAGGGAGAAGAATCGCGATGGCCGGGGCGCACGCCAAGAACCACGACTACCACATCATCGACCCGAGCCCGTGGCCCCTGATCGGCGCGTTCTCCGGGTTCCTGATGGCCTTCGGTGCCGTCTTCTGGATGAAGGGCCTCTCGATCGCCGGTCTCGCCGTCGGTCCCTACGTGTTCGGCGCCGGCACGCTGGGCGTGCTCTACACCATGCTGGCATGGTGGAAGGACGTCACCCACGAAGCCAATTCCGGTGACCATACCCGCGTCGTCCAGCTTCACCACCGCTACGGCATGATCATGTTCATCGCCTCCGAGGTGATGTTCTTCGTGGCGTGGTTCTGGGCCTATTTCGAGGCCGCCCTCTACACCGCCGACCCGATCCAGGCGCAGCGCGTCGAGTTCACCGGCGGCGTGTGGCCGCCGAAGGGCATCGAGGCCTTCGATCCCTGGCACCTGCCGCTGCTCAACACGCTGATCCTGCTGACTTCGGGCACCACCGTGACCTGGGCTCACCATGCCCTGCTGCACGGTGACCGCAAGGGCCTGAAGATGGGCCTGTGGCTCACCATCATCCTCGGCGCGATCTTCACCGCCTGCCAGGCCTACGAGTACGCCCACGCCCATTTCGGCTTCGCGGGCTCGATCTACTCCTCGACCTTCTTCATGGCGACGGGCTTCCACGGCGCCCACGTCATCATCGGCACGATCTTCCTCGCCGTCTGCCTGCTGCGCGCCTACAAGGGCGACTTCACCCCGAAGCAGCATCTCGGCTTCGAGTTCGCCGCCTGGTATTGGCACTTCGTCGACGTGGTGTGGCTGTTCCTGTTCGCCGCCATCTACGTCTGGGGTTCGGGCGTCGGCGGCGCGGCCCACTGAGGCTGCTCCCCATCGGTCGCCCTGCACCGGCGACAACCCTGAAGGGCGGCGCGAGCCGCCCTTTTTCACGTGCGCGGCAGCGGCCGTTCCAGCATATCGGTGCCGAGCCAGGAGCAAAGCCGTGAATCGTTCCGCCATCCATCCGCCGGCCCCGATCCCGACCGGCCTGCGCGGACGCTGCCCGGCCTGCGGCGAGGGGCACCTGTTCCGCGGCTTCCTTGCCTTCAAACCGGCCTGCGAGGCCTGCGGCCAGGACTTCACCGTGTTCGATTCGGCGGACGGTCCCGCCTTCTTCGTGATGTCCACGGTCGGCTTCGTCGTGGTGGGCGTGGCGCTCTGGATGGAGATCACCTACGAGCCGCCGGTCTGGGTCCACGCCCTCGTGGCCGGCAGCCTCGCCATCGGCTTGAGCCTGCTGATGGTGCGCCCGCTCAAGGGCATGCTCGCCGCGATCCAGTTCGCCAACAAGGCCGAACAGGGGCGCTTCCGCTAGTGGCCGCCCTGTCCTCGACCGAGCGGGGCGAGCGCCTGCGCAGCCTGCTGGCGCCGGGGATCGCGACGCTCGTCTGCCTCGCCATCCTGATCGGATTGGGGACGTGGCAGCTCGCCCGCAAGGGTGAGAAGGAAGCGCTGATCGCCCGCATCGTCGAGCGCTCCCGCGCCGAGCCGCCCGCCGCCCCTCCCCCCTTCGGCGCCTGGGACGCCAAGGCCGACGAGTTCCGCCGGGTGCGGGTGACGGGCACGTTCCTGCACGACAAGGAAACCCTGGTGCATGGCCTGGCGCCGGGCGAGCCCGGCCGGGCGCTTCAGGGCTTCTACGTCCTCACGCCGTTGAAGCGGGATGACGGCACGACCATCCTGATCAATCGCGGCTTCGTACCGACCGAGTTGCAGCGCCCCGCCGACCGGGCCGCCGCCCAGGTCTCGGGCGAGACGACGGTGACCGGCATGCTCCGGGCCAGCGAGACGCGCACGATGTTCGTGCCGGAATCCGACCCGGCGCGGGATGCGTGGTTCACCCGCGACATTCCCGGAATCGCTGCCGCGAAGGGGCTGACGCGGGTGGCTCCCTACCTGATCGAGGCCGATGCGACCCCCAATCCCGGCGGCTGGCCGCGCGGTGGGCAGCTTCGGGTCGATCTGCCCAACAACCACCTGCAATACGCCTTCACGTGGTTCGGCATCGCCCTCTGCCTGATCGGCGTGTTCTCGGTGTTCGCGTGGCGGCGGCTGCACGAACCGGCGGAGCCGAAAGCCGGCTGAGGACGTTGAGCGCCTGTGGGTGCGGCGCGGCACGAGATCCGTCGCCGGAGCCCCGGAGGGTCCGCCGATGCGCCGTGCCGCCGTCCTGATCGCCCTCGCCCTGGCGAGTTCCGCGGCCTGCGCCGACGAAGCCGCCCGCAAGGCTGCCCGAGAGACCATCGAGCGCCAGATCGCGGCCTTGCGCCGGGACGATCCGGCGGCGGCCTATGCCGAGGCCGCGCCGCAGATCCGCAGCCTGTTTCCCTCGCCCGAAACCTTCCTCGCCATGGTCGAGAAGGGTTACGCCCCGATCCGGCGCCCGCGCAGCTACCGCTTCGAGACCGGCGAGGAGACCGGCGCCGACGAGATCGCGCAGGCCTTGAGCCTTCAGGACGACATGGGCATCGACTGGGTGGCGCTCTACACGCTCCAGCGCCAGCCCGACGGGCAGTGGCGCATCACCGGTTGCCAGTTGAAGAAGGCCCCCGGCGAGAAAGCGTGAGACCGGCGAAACCGAAATCTCCCTCGGCTCCGCTTCGACAGGACCGAATCGATCGTGTAAACGGGCCCCCTTCCCGGAGGCATCCTTGCTGCACGTCTCGACCCGCGGCGCCGCCGCGCCCTTGAGCTTTTCCGACGCGCTGCTCGCCGGCTTGGCCCGCGATGGCGGCCTTTACGTGCCGCAGAGCTGGCCGCAGATCGACCGCGACACCATCGCCGGCTTTGCCGGACTGCGTTACGCCGAGGTCGCCAAGCGCGTGCTGCGCCCGCTCATCGATGGCGAGATCCCGGACGCCGAACTCGACGCCATGATCGAGCTGGCCTATTCCGGCTTCCGCCATCCGGCGATCTGCCCGTTGAGCCAACTCGACGACAACCTGTTCCTGCTCGAACTTTTCCACGGCCCGACGCTCGCGTTCAAGGACGTGGCGATGCAGCTCCTCGGGCGGCTGATGGACTACGTGCTGCGCCAGCGCGGCGCCCGCGCCACCATCGTCGGTGCCACCTCGGGCGATACCGGCAGCGCGGCGGTCGAAGCGTTCAAGGGGCTCGATCAGGTCGACGTGTTCATCCTGTTCCCGCACGGCCGCGTGTCTGAGGTGCAGCGGCGGCAGATGACGACGGTCAACGCGCCGAACGTGCACGCGCTCGCCGTCGACGGCAATTTCGACGATTGCCAGAACCTCGTGAAGGCGATGTTCCAGCACGGCGACTTCGCCGATGCGGTCAAGCTCTCCGGCGTCAACTCGATCAATTGGGCGCGCGTCGCCGCGCAGACCGTCTATTACTTCACGAGCGCGGTCGCCCTCGGCGCGCCGCATCGAAAAGTGTCCTTCGCGGTGCCGACCGGCAATTTCGGCGACATCCTCGCCGGTTGGGTTGCCAAGCGCATGGGCCTGCCGATCGAGCGGTTGATGATCGGCACCAACGCCAACGATATCCTGGCACGGACCCTGGAGCACGGCGCCTACGAGCCGCGCGGCGTGCAGCCCACCACCTCGCCCTCGATGGACATCCAGATCTCCTCGAATTTCGAGCGGCTGCTGTTCGAGGCTCTGGACCGCGACGCCTCGGCGCTCGGCCGGCTGATGGCGGGGCTGAAGCAGTCCGGCGGCTTCTCGCTCAGCCCCGAGGTGCTGGCGAGCGTGCGCGGCGAGTTCGATGCCACCGCCGTGCGCGAGCCCGACGTGGTCGAGGAGATCGCCGGCACCTATCGGCGGACCGGCATGGTGCTCGACCCCCACAGCGCCATCGGCGTGCGCGCCGGCCGCAAGCTGCTCGAGAAGGACCCGGCGACCCCGGTTGTGGCGCTCGCCACCGCCCATCCGGCCAAGTTCCCGGACGCGGTCTCGCAGGCGACCGGCGGTGGTCGCCCGGCCCTGCCGCCCCATCTCGCCGACCTGATGACTCGGCCGGAGACGGTGGCGAACCTCGCCAACGATCAGGCCACGGTCGAGCGCTACATCACGGAGCATGCCCGCATCACCCGCGGCGCCTGAGGTGACATGAACCAGCACTTCTCGACCTTCGGCGCTTCGCCGGGCCTCACCGTCACCCGGCTCGACAACGGCCTGACCGTCGCCACCGAGACGATTCCCGGTGTCGCCACCGCGACCCTCGGCGTCTGGGTCGGCGCGGGCTCGCGGCACGAGCGGCCGGACGAGCACGGGCTCAGCCATCTCATCGAGCACATGGCCTTCAAGGGCACGGCCAGCCGCTCGGCGCGGCAGATCGCCGAGGACATCGAGAATGTCGGCGGCGAGATTAACGCCGCCACCAGCACCGAATGCACGAGCTACACCGCCCGCGTCCTCGGCGAGGATACGGGCGTGGCTCTCGACGTGCTCGGCGACATCCTGACCCGCTCGGTCTTCGATGACGGCGAACTCGCCCGCGAGAAGGGCGTCATCCTCCAGGAATATGCCGCCGTCGAGGACACCCCCGACGACGTGGTCTACGACGCCTTCATCGAGACGGCCTTCCCGGACCAGCCGATCGGCCGGCCGATCCTCGGCCGCCCGGAAACCATCACCCGATTCGATCGCGCCGCCATCGAGGCCTATATCGCCCGCGAATACGTGCCGGAGCGGATGGTGCTCGCCGCCGCCGGGGCGGTGGAGCATGCCGAGATCGTCGAGGCGGCGCAGCGGCATTTCGGCGGGCTCACAGCAGCCGAGGCCCCTCAGGTCGTGGCCGGCCGTTATGGCGGCGGCGAGCGGCGCATGGCGAAGAAGCTCGAACAGGCCAATCTCGTGCTCGGCCTGCCCGGCCTGTCGTTCCGCGATGACGACTACTACGCGCTGCACCTGTTCTCCCAGGCGCTCGGCGGCGGCCTGACCTCACGGCTCTGGCACGAGGTGCGCGAGACGCGCGGCCTCGCCTACGACATCCAGGCCTTCCACTGGCCGTTCAGCGATTGCGGCCTGTTCGGCATCGGCGCCGGCACCTCCGGCGCCGACCTGCCGGAACTGGTCGACGTCACCATCGCCACCACCCGGGCGGCGGCCGAGCAGCTCGACGCGGCGGAACTCGCCCGCGCCAAGGCGCAGCTCAAGGTGTCCCTGCTCAGCGCCCTGGAGACGCCGGGCGGACGCATCGAGCGCAATGCCCGCCAGCTTCTGGCCTGGGGCCGGGTGATCCCGCCGCAGGAACTGATCGCCAAGGTCGATGCGGTCGAGGTCGAGCATGTGCGCGAGGCCGGCCGCACCCTGCTGCAGGGGGCGCCGACGCTCGCCGCCATCGGTCCGGTCAAGGGGCTGCCGCCCCTGGCCCGCATCGCCGGGGCGCTTCAGGACGCCTGAGGCAGGTCCGGTTCAAGGCTTCCGAAACCTCATGGCCGTATCGCTCGTGGGGAAACGTCCCAGCGGAACGCATCGCGCCATGAGCCCCGCGCCATGAACCCCGTCGCCGTCGCGACCATGCTCGGCATCGCCCTCGGGTTCTTCGGTCTCGTCGCCTACGCGCTGACCGTCGGCGAGCCATGGCTGCTCGCTGTCCTCGCCATCCTCGCCATCGCCGTGTTCATCCGCTGGGGGGAGTGATCCCGCGCGGCTTCCGATCGGTGACGACATCCTCTGATCCGGCCTCCGCTTGATCGGAGCGGGTTGCGTGTCGGCCAGCCCGCGCGGCGTTTGAGCGAAGCCCAAATCCGCGATCCCGAAGGGCTTGATCGGATTGGGTCTGCCCCGAAACGCGGGAGCCGATGTCGCCGGGGACGAAGCCTCACTTCCCTTCGTCGAGGGCGGGTCCGCGGGTGGCGTCCTGCCCGTCCCAGGCTCCGGCGAGCGGGCCGACCTTGACCGGGGCGCCGGTGCGGGCCGCCTCGTAGATCGCCTCCATCAGGATCATGTCCTGCAAGCCCTCCTCGCCCGGCGTGCGGGGCTGGCGATCCTGGAGGATGCACTCGGCCATGTGGTCGAGTTCCAGGGCGAACTGATTCTTGTGCGACAGGATCGGCTCGTCGCGCTGGACGTGGCTGCCCTCCCGGTGGGAGACGGAAAGCCGCTGGCCGCGATAGGCGAAGGCGTTCTGCAGGTCGAGCGAGCCGGTGGTGGTGTGCACCCGGAGGCTGCGGCTCTCGTGGACGCCGTAGCTGGTGCCGCATTGCGCGATCACGCCGGACGGGAAGCGCAGGGTGAAGGCGACGCTCTCCTCGACCTCCTTGAAGCGCGGATCGTTCTCAGGGCTGACGATCTGCGCCTGAACCGAGACCGGCTCCTCACCCAGCAGCGCCCGCACGCCGTTGAGGCAGTAGATGCCGATATCGGGGAGCGCGCCGCCGCCGGCCAGCGCCTTGCGCAGGCGCCACTGCTCGGGCAGCGCCGTGGTCTGGCCATTGAACGCCTCGACCATCTTCACGCGTCCGAACTCACCGGAGCGGGCGAGTCGCACCACCTCCCGGTTGAACGGCTCGTACTGGCAGCGATAGGCGACCATCAGCTTGACCTGGGCCCGCTTGCAGGCCTCGATCATCTCCTGCGCCTCGGCCGAGGTGTTCGCCATCGGCTTCTCGCACAGCACATGCTTGCCGATGCCGGCTGCGGCGAGCACCTGATCCCGGTGCACGCCGTTGGGCGTGACGATGTAGACCGCCTGCACCGCCGGGTTGGCCTTCAGCCGGTCCCACTGGTCGTATCCGTAGATCGCGTCGGACGGGATGCCGTATTGCGACGCCGTGAGCTTCGCCTTGTCGGGCGAGCCCGACATCAGCGCGACGACCTTCGCCTTCTTCGCCTCGCCGAAGGCGGGCAGGATCTCCTCCAGGCTCAGGCGCCCGAGCCCGACGATGGCGAAGCCGACCCGCTCGGCGGGCGGCATCGGCGCGGGCGGCGGCGGAGGCGGCGCGTCGCCGGCATCGCGCCAGTTCGGGAAGACGATCCGCTCGCCCTGGATCGCGCCGGTATCGGCCGGGACCGATGGTGCCGGCGGGCCGGAGGCGGCGCGGGCGCCCCCGAGGCCGAAAGCCGCCCCGGTGAGGCCGGCACCTCCCGCCGCGAGCAGGATGCGCCGGGACAATCGGATGTCGTCGCTCATGAAATGCCTCAGGCCGCGTCGGGTACGAGGCCGGAACGCATCAGCCCGTCACCCCGGTTCCGGCACCGGGCCCTGTGCCCGGCCCCTGGGTGGCGGGGGTGGGGTCGGGATCCTCCACCTCGCCCCGGCGCTGGAGCTGGAGCGCGACGAACCAGCACAGGGCGGCCCAGGCGGCGCCGACGCACCAGCCGGCCACCACGTCGCTCGGCCAGTGCACGCCGAGATAGAGGCGGCTGATCCCGACGGCGACGGTCATGCCGATGCCGAGCACCAGCAGCAGGGCCTTGACCCGGCGGCGGCGCTCGACCCGGGCGAGCAGGGTCGCGAGCGTCAGATAGGCGATGGCCGACATCATCGCGTGGCCGGAGGGGAAGCTCGCGGTGAACACCTCCATCCCGTGCGGCACGAGGTCGGGCCGGGGGCGGTGGTAGAACAGCTTGAGCACCGTCGAGACCACTTCGCCGCCGCCGACGGCGGCGAGGACGAACACCGCGACCCGCCGCCGGTTCGACAGGGCGAGGTAGATGACCGCGGCGGCCGTCAGAAACACGATGGTGACCACGCTGCCCCAGCCGGTGATGTCGCGCATCGTCTCTTCCAGCCAGGGCGGCCCGATCGGATCCGCGAGGTCGGCCGGGTTGCGCAGGGCGAGCAGGATCTTGCGGTCGAGGGCGGCGGTCGAACCCTCGCCGACCTCGCGGGCCAGGGCGAAGAAGCCGTAGCCCAGGGTGCTGAGGGCGAGCAGCGACACCAGCGGCCCGACCTCGTTGAGGTGGAGCCGCAGCCACATGGCGGTGGAGCCGCGCCAGAGATATCCGCCGCCGGAGCGGGCAAAACCGGGCAGCCTCATGCCTGTCCTCCGAATGGGATCGCGGCGACCCGCTCCCACGGCCCGCCGAGATAGCGCCATAGCAGCAAACCCGGCGCCTGGAAGCGCGCGGGTGCGAAGCTTTCCGAGAGGGCGGCGTGCAGGGCGCGGGCGGTCTCGGGCGCCACCTTGTTCTGAACCGTGACATGCGGGCGCCAGCCCTGCCGGTCCTGCGCGGTGAGCCGGTCGCGGAAAGCCGCCGCCGCCCGCTCGCGGAAGGCGGACAAGGCCTCCGAGACGAGCACGTAGGCGACGCCGCGTCCGGTGAAGCGCAGGCCCGTGACGGCGACCTCCGGGACCGCCTGCGTTCGGGCCAGCGCCGTCACCGTCTCGGTGACGGCCGCCACGTCCTCGCCCGGCAGGTGGTGGAACAGGGTCGCGTGGGCGGGGATGTGGTTCAGCGCTTCCGGAAAGTGCCGTCGTCTCAGGCCGTCGAACCGGGCGAAGGCCGCCTCGTCCATCTGCAGCGTCAGGATCAGCGGCGCGGGCTCTGGCAACGCGAAGGGCTTTCTCGAGAAGGCGGCCGCCGATCCGGCGCGCTTTCCGCCAAGATGGCGCGACGAGAAGGCGGATCCAGCCGTCGACCTGTGGCGCGTGCGCGCTGTTCAGGAGCCCCCGCCCCGTCTAGGAAGCTGCGATGGCCCGCAGGAACAGAGAGATCATCCATCGGGGACGCGAGGGATGGCTGTTCCTGATCGGCGGCACCAACGGCGTGCTCGGTCAGTATCGGCGCTCCCTCTCCGGCTGGTGGCACCTGCGGCGCTGGGCGCGGCTGATCGAGGCCCGCGCCGCCCGCGCCCAGGCGCTCGGCATCCGTTACGTCCACACCGTCGTGCCGGAAAAGCTCTCGATCTACGACGACCGGACCATCGATCTCGGCTACGACCCGCGCCTGTCGCCGGCCCGGCGCCTCGCCCGGCGTCTCGACCGCCTGAGCGGGTTCGTCGATCTCGTCGCCCCCCTGCGTGCCGCGCGCGACGGCGCCGAGCCGCTCTATCGCCGTACCGATTCGCACTGGACCTATGACGGCTGCCTGATCGGCTATCGGGCCCTGCTGCGGGCCTGCGGCGCCGTGCCCCCGCCCGACATCGCCGAGCGCCCGCGCTTTCCCACCGAGGGCCTGTGGGATCTCGGTGACAAGCTGCCGGAGCGGCCGCGCGAGACGGTGGTGAACTGGGCGGTGCAGCGCGACGCGACCCGCTTCTACGCGAGCCCTCTGGTCGAATCCTACGAGGCGGCGGGCCGGGCGGGCGACCTGCATGTCGGCGCCCACGTGATCTACCGGAACCCCTCCCCCCAGGCCGATCCGCGCACCCTGATGCTGTTCGGGGATTCCTACGCGCATTTCGCGCCGATCATGCTCACCGGCCTGCTCGCGGAATCGTTCCGCGAGATGCACTTCGTCTGGTCGTCGAGCCTCGACTGGGCCTATGTCGAGCGGGTGCGTCCCGACATCCTGATGTTCGAGATGGCCGAGCGCTTCCTGGCCCGGCTGCCCGGCGACGATTTCGACGTCACGGCTTACGAGAAGCCGGAGATGGAGCGGCCGGCCCGCCAGGCGGAGATGGCGCCGCTGGTCTGATCCTGTTTTCGGCCGACCGGGCCGGAGACGGGATCGTCGTGCCCGAGCGCCACCCTCCCCCTCGCTCTCTCAGCGGGAGCAGATCCGCTGCCGGGCCGGGCCGCCGCCGCCGGCCTGATAGCTCTTCGCGTGGCCGATCGAGCCGGTCATGTCCTGGGTCGGATTGCCGCCGCCGCGCTTCACCACGATGTCGCAATAGCCCGAGGGCCGGCCCGCCGCGAACGGTGCCGCGCCGAACCCGCCATCAGCGATGCGCGGCGGCGGGGGCAGGACCTGGGACGGCAAGGCCGACCAGCTGCCCGCCTTCGTGCGCGCTGTCTGCGCATGGGCGGGCGTCGCGGCGACGCAGGCCAGCAGGAGGATCGAGGTAACCGATGCAAGACGCAGCATGTTGTGCTCCTCTCATGTTCATTGTCGCCCAATGAAGAGGCATAAGCACAAGTAACACGCAGGATAGTGATGAAAAGTGCGTTTGGACACAATAATGTGATGAATTTTAATCCAGAAAATCAGTAAAAATATCTGCGGATTATTCTCGCTGCTCGAACGTTATTGTATTTGATTGATCCGATGGTGAGCGGAGTTTCGCTCGGTGTTGCAACTTTTGCGAGCAATGCCCGGCGGCTGCGATGACGCGGCTTTCTCTCCGCATCGGCGATGAGCTCGCGAGGTCCGCTGTGTGCCGCACGCAAATGCGGATCGGCCGGTGCCGGCGGTGTGGCCGGGGTCCGTGACGCCACAGGCCGCGCCCCTTGCGGGACGCGGCCTGTGCGGTGTCCGTTCCGGCTTTCGTAAAATCCCGCCTACGCGCCGACGCGCTTCTGGAAGGGGTTGGGGTTCGGCAGGCCGGGCGAGGGTGCGCCCATCAGGGAGATCGGCGGGGTGGCGGCGGTCTTCGGCGGCGGCGCCTCGTTGGCGGCCGGATCGACGATGTGGGGCTTGAAGCCTGCGGCCAGGCTCCTGGCCTCGGCCAGATCCTTCGGAGCGAGCTTGGCGGCGACCTCGTCCCGCTTGCGGCCCGCCTCCTCGTCGCCCTGGGCGGCGGCGGCCGAGAACCAGAGATAGGACTGGACGAGATTCTGCCCAACGCCGAGGCCGCGGGCATAGAGCACGGCGAGGTTGTACTGGCTGTCGCGCACGCCGTGTTCCGCCGCCCGGCGGAAGGCGCTCGCGGCCAGGGCGAAGTCGGGCTTGCCGTTGGCCGCCGGATTCTCGGCATGCAGGACAGCGAGATTGTGCATCGCGCGGACATTGCCCTGCTCGGCGGCGCGGCCGTACCAGAGCTTCGCCTGAGCGATGTCCCGGACCACGCCCGAGCCCTTCTCGTAGGCGTTGCCGGCCTTGAACTGGGCGGGGGCGAAGCCGGCATTCGCAAGCTTCTCGTAGAGCTTGGCGGCCAAGGAGAGGTCGCGGGTCATGCCACGGCCCTCGGCCGCGCGGGTTGCCAGCTCCCAGATCGCGGCGGCGTCGCCGTCAAGGGCGTCCTGCTTGAGCTGGGCCAGGGCCGGCGGCAGGCCGGCGAGATCCGGGCCGAGCGTGCTCATGCCCGCGACCGGAGGCAAGGCGCGCTTGCCCGGTTCCCCCGCCTTGGCGGCAGGAGCCTTCGCCTCGGCGATGGATTGCGTCGTGGCCGGGTCCGGCAACGCCGTGCGGGGTTCGGTCTGACCCTGGGCCGGGCCACCCTGCGCCGGCTCCGCCTTCACCTCGGCCGGGCGGCTCGCGGCATCCGAACCGGCGGCCGGTGCCGTGCGGGGATCGGCGGCGGTCGAGGCGACGTCGGTGGCCGGCTTGCCATTCCCCGCGAGGAAGGCCTGATAGGCGCCGAGCGCCAGCACCACGGCGGCCAAGCCCAGCAACAGGGTGCGGCGGCGGCTTTCCAGAGCGCCGCGGATCCGTGCCACCGGCGAGGCCTCGGCGATGGCGGTCGGTGTCGGCATCGCCTTGTCGCGCCGTTGCACCGTCGGTGCCTCGGCTGCCGACTCGGTCTGGGCCGCCTGCGCCGCGCGCCGGGCCGCCGCGATGAAGCTCGTCTTGATGTCGGTGCCGGGCGCCGGCTCCGTCGCAGACGGACGGGTCGATCCAGGCCGGCCGGCTCCCGGCTCCAGCAGCTCGTCGGCGAGGCGGTTCAGCTCCGCCTGAGCGCTGTCCCCGGTCGGCGCAGCCCGGCGCGGGTGGGCCGGGGCTTGCCCGGCGGCCTTGGGTGCGGCGGGGCGCTCGTGGGCGATCCGCTCGCCCTGGGCCCGGTCCTGCGGCGCGGCGGCGGTGAGGGCGGCGGCGGAGGTCATCATCGTGCGGTCGAGCTGTTCGCTCAGCCGCGTCAGCACGCTCTGAACACCGTCCAGGGTGGCCTGGAGGCGTTGGTCCGCGTTTTTCTGGTTGTCGCGCAGTTCCGCGAGATCGGCCCGGAGAAGCCCGAGATCCCCGCCGCTCGCCTTGAGCTGTCCGGCCGCGCCCGCCACGGCCTCGCGGGCCGCGCGTTCCACGGCGGCTTCGAGGCCCGCCCCGCTGCGCAGCGCCGAGACCTGTGCCAGCAGATCGCCCATGGAGCGTTCCAGGCGGCTGACCGCCGGATCGGTGCCGCGCGGCGCGTCGAGCCTATTCGCCAGGGCCAGGACGTGCCGCTCCAGGGCGTCGAGGCCGCTGCCGCCGGCGCTGACGCGGTCGACCTTGTCGGCCAAGCTCTCCAGCCGCCCGATCAGATCGCCGACCGAACCCGCCTCGGCCCGGTCGATCCGCTCGGCGATCGCCTCGAAGCGCCCGAGCAATGCGCGGGATTCGTCCGGCGTCTTCAGCTCGCTGCGGATCTCCTCCAGCAACGGACGCAGGGCGGCGACGCCCGGCGCCTCCCGCTGCATCTGCGCGAGCTGGGCGCTGATCGCCTGGACGCCCTGGGCGAGGCTCTGGATCCGCTCCGGCCCGGCCAGGGCCGCCACGAGGCGGCGGATCTCGTCGAGTTCGCCGAACACGCCGTCGAGGGCGGTCTGGTCGGCGGGGCCGGCGGCGACGCCGGAGAGGGCCTCATCGACCTTCGCGGCCAAGCGCTCCACCTCGCCCGCGACCCGGGCATGAACGTTGTCGGCGACATCCTCGGCCAGCCGCTCCACCTGGATGCGCATCAGCTCGATCGGTGCGGCGATGGTGGCGAGTTCCTGCGGATCACGGGCCCGCCGCAGATCGCTGGCGACGGCGCGCATGGTCTGTTCGATTTCGCCCACGTCGTGACTGGTGGCGAGGCCGCCAAGGGACTGGCGCAGTCGGCTGGTCTCGCGCTGGAGCTCGAGGATGGCCGGGGACGGCAAATGGCCCTCTCCCGGCTGGTGGGGAGCCGTCTCGACGGGGGCGTCTTCGGTCGGCGCGGCGCTCTGAGACGTCCCGGTCGCATCGGAGGCGTTCCAGGCGGCAATGCCGTCCTCCAGTTCGCGCTGGCGGCGGCGCACCTCGGCGACGGCATCGCGCACCTCGCTGGCGAGCGGACGCCCGCGCCGGCCGAGGGGGCGCGGCGCGCTGAGCTGCCCGACGATCTCGCCCATCTTCCGCTCGATATCGGCGAAGCGCTCGACCAGCGCCTCCGGCATCGCCCCGGCGGTGTCCGGCCGGCGGACGGTGGAGAGCCGAGCCTCGATCTCATCGATGAGTCGGGCGGCGTCGGCGCGGGAGGCCTCGCGCTCCTCGCTGATCGTGCGGTCGAGGGCGTCGAGCCGCCGCATCATGGCGCCAAGCGAGGCCTCGATCGAGGCGGCCGGTGCCGTATCCGGCGCGGTGGCGGCGACGGAGGCTTCCCGGCGCCGCGCCGGCATCGCCTCCTTGCGGGGCGCGGGCGCCGCCGGCTTCCGCTCTGTCTCGTCTCCGGCCTGCGGACTCGCTCCCGTGTCGGCGTTGTCCCCCGGCTTGGCCGCTTGCGGCCGCGCGTCGGTGCGGCGGCGGCGGGGCGTCGGCTTCGGCGGCTCGGGGGTGGCGACCGACGCAATCCAGCTCTCCAGCGGCACCCCTGCCCGCCGGGCGACCTCGCGGGCAGCCGCGAGCACCTCCGGGTCGAAGCTGTCGAGGCTGATCGGGGCGGTCTGTTTCATCTCGCGGAGATCCGAGGTCGTCAGCGTCCGGCGATCCACACGGCCCGCCAACGCGCGTGGCAGGCGCGAAGCGGCGGAATGCGGTTCTGGCAAAAGGGACTTTTTCCGCTCTTGGTAAATGCTGGGTTAAGAATTGGGAAAGGACACCGCATTGCCGCCTGGATCCGGCTGAGAGGAGGCATTGACGGGGCGTTCTTCTGCCTTGGCCGCGCGGCGGCGACCGCCGAGAGGATGACAATCCGTCGCGACCTTCCGCGAGGCGGGCCTTGCGGGCCGGCTGCTAGATGGTTTACATATGAACTATCTGGAGTCGAAGCCGCCCCGCTGATGGGCGGCCCGCCAGGACATGCGGGAGGCTGACGCGATGCCGAGCTATCGGGCCCCGGTCGAGGACACCCTGTTCCTCTTGAATGACGTTCTCGGTCTGCAGCGCTACGCCAATCTGCCCGGCTTTTCCGAAGCCTCTCCGGATCTGGTCGAGGCGGTGCTGAGCGAGGGCGGTAAGCTCGCCGCCGAGGTGTTCGCGCCCCTGAACCTGTTGGGGGACCAGCAGGGCTGCACCCGCCGCGAGGACGGCAGCGTCGTCACGCCGACGGGCTTCCGGCAGGCCTACGAGGTCTATGCCGCGGGCGGCTGGATGGGGCTCTCCGTGCCGGAGGAATTTGGCGGCCAGGGGCTGCCGCACGTGCTCAACACGGCGATGCAGGAATTCGTCTCCGGTGCCAACCTCGCGCTCGGCATGTATCCCGGCCTGACCCAGGGGGCGATCGCGGCCCTGCTCGTCCACGGCTCGCCGGAGCAGAAGAGCACCTACCTGCCCAAGATGGTCGAGGGCGCCTGGACCGGCACCATGAACCTGACCGAGCCGCATTGCGGCACGGATCTCGGCCTGCTCAAGACCAAGGCGGTGCCGAACGGCGACGGATCCTACAGCCTCACCGGCACCAAGATCTTCATCTCGGCCGGCGAGCACGACCTGTCGGAGAACATCGTCCACCTCGTCATCGCCCGGATCGAGGGCGCGCCGTCGGGCACCAAGGGCATCTCGCTCTTCGTGGTGCCGAAGTTCCTCGTGAACGCGGACGGATCCCTCGGCGAGCGCAACCCCGTCTCCTGCGGCTCCCTCGAGCACAAGATGGGCATCCACGGCAACGCCACCTGCGTCATGAACTACGACGGCGCCAAGGGCTGGCTCGTGGGCGAGGAGAATCGCGGCCTCGCGGCCATGTTCGTGATGATGAACGAGGCCCGCCTCGCCGTCGGCGTCCAGGGGCTCGGCCAGTCCGAGGTCGCCTACCAGAACGCCGTGGCCTACGCGAAGGAGCGGCTTCAGGGCCGCGCGCTCACCGGTGCCAAGGAGCCGGCCAAGGCCGCCGACCCGATCATCGTCCACCCGGACGTGCGCCGCACCCTGATGCAGATCCGCGCCTTCAACGAGGCGGCCCGCGCCCTCATCCTCTGGACGGCGCTCAACTCCGACATCGCCCACCGCTCGGAGGATGCGCAGCAGCGGCAGGCGGCCGAGGACATGCTCGGCCTGATGACGCCGGTGGTGAAGGGCGTGCTGACCGACCGGGGCTTCGCCAATGCGGTCGAGGCGCAGCAGATGTTCGGCGGCCACGGCTATGTCGAGGAATGGGGCATGTCGCAGTTCGTGCGCGATGCCCGCATCGCCATGATCTACGAGGGCGCCAACGGCATCCAGGCCATGGACCTGATCGGCCGCAAGCTGCCTAAGGATGGCGGCCGGGCGATGATGGCCTTCCTCACCGAGGTGCAGACCTTCATCAAGGATCACGGCGAGGACGAGGGCATGAAGCCCCTCGTCGGGCCGCTCCAGGCGGGCCTGAACGATCTCCAGGCCGCCGTGATGTGGCTGATGCAGAACGCCTTCACCAAGCCCGATAATGCCGGTGCCGGGGCGACCGACCTGATGCACCTGCTCGGGCAGGTGGTGCTGGGCTACATGTGGGGCCGGATCGGCAAGGCCGTGCTCGCGCGGAAGGCGCAGGGTGCCGGCGACGAGCGCCTGGAGGCCAAGCTGGTGCTGGGCCGCTTCTTCATGGAGCGGATGCTGCCGGAGACCTCTCTCCGGCTGACACGGATCAAGGCCGGCGCCGAGACCACCATGGCGCTGCCGGCCGAGGCGTTTTAAGGCCGCGCACGAACCCTCTTCCCCATCGATCTCGGGGCTCGTCCGAGATCCGCGAGAGCTTGCCCAAACCGGGCAAGCCTGACTTGGGTGGGAGGGACGGAGTTGCTGGCGACCGGGAAGACGAGGAACCGTACGATGCCCGAGGCCTATATCTACGATCACGTCCGCACCCCCCGCGGCCGCGGCAAGCCGGACGGCTCGCTGCACGAGGTGACGGCTTTGCGCCTGGCCGAGACCGCCCTGCGGGCCCTGAAGGACCGCAACGGCCTCGATACCCGCCGGGTCGACGACGTGGTGCTGGGCTGCGTCGATCCGGTCGGTGAGGCCGGCGGCGACATCGCCCGCGCGGCGGCTTTGGTCGCCGATTACGGCAACCACGTGCCCGGCGTGCAGATCAACCGCTTCTGCGCCTCCGGCCTCGACGCCATCAACTTCGCCGCCGCCCAGGTGATGGCCGGCCAGCACGACCTCACCGTCGGCGGCGGCGTCGAATCGATGAGCCGCGTCGGCCTCGGCGCCGCCGGCGGCGCCTGGCCGGTGGACCCGGCGATCGCGGTCAAATCCTACTTCATGCCCCAGGGCGTCTCGGCCGATCTCATCGCCACCAAATACGGCTTCAGCCGCGACGATTGCGACGCCTATGCCGTCGAGTCCCAGAAGCGGTCGGCCAAGTCCTGGGACGAGGGTCTGTTCAAGAACTCGGTCGTGCCGGTGAAGGACATCAACGGCATCACCCTGCTCGACCGCGACGAGCATATGCGGCCCACGACCGACATGCAGTCGCTGGCCAGCCTCAAGCCCTCCTTCGTGCAGATGGGCCAGATGGGCGGCTTCGATGCGGTGGCGGTCGATGCCCATCCCGATGTCGAGGCGGTGAACCACGTCCACCATGCCGGCAATTCCTCGGGCATCGTCGACGGCGCGGCCGCCGTGCTGATCGGTTCGCGGGAAGCCGGCGACGCGGCGGGCCTCAGGCCCCGCGCCCGCATCCGGGCCTTCGCCAATATCGGCTCCGACCCGGCGCTGATGCTCACCGGCCCGGTCGATGTCACCAAGAAGGTGCTGGCCCGCGCCGGGATGACGCTCGCCGATATCGACCTGTTCGAGATCAACGAGGCCTTCGCCTCGGTGGTGCTGCGGTTCCGGCAGGCCTTCGACCTCGACCCGGCCAAGGTGAACGTGAACGGCGGGGCCATCGCCATGGGCCACCCCCTCGGCGCCACCGGGGCGATGATCCTCGGCACGGTGCTCGACGAGCTGGAGCGTACCGGTAAGGAGCGGGCGCTCGTGACCCTCTGCATCGGCGCCGGCATGGGCACGGCGACGATCATCGAGCGGGTGTGATCGGGTCGGGCGGCCTCCCGCCGCCGCCTCACCCTGCCCTCCCCGCGAAAACGCTGCTAAGGGCCTCCCGCGCCGTGCCCTTTTTCCGGGCCCGGTCCGAACCGTCTCAGGGAGAAACGCCACAATGAAGACGAGAACCGCCGCCCTCTGCCTCGCCGTTGCGCTGGCTCTGCCGCTCGCGGCGAAGGCCGACGACAACGCGGACAAGCTCGCCGTCGCCACCAAGCTCACCGAGAAGACGGTTCTGAAGAACCTCGATACCGGCTTCGGCGGCGCTCTGGAGAAGACCGTCTCGACCATGCCCGAGGACAAGGCCGCGCAGGTCCGCAAGGAGGCCAAGGCCGAGTTCGACAAGCAGCGCCAGGAACTGCTCGACGGCCTGTCGAAGCAATACGCCGAGAAGTTCAGCCTCGACGAGCTGAAGGAACTCGAAAAGATCTACGACGACAAGACCTATCAGAAGTTCCAGGCGGTGAATGCCGACCCGAAGTCCGAGGTCAACCTGCTCTCCCAGGCCGTGGTGACGCGCCTGCTGAACATGCTGACCATGGCCGCCGCCAGCGATCAGAAGGGCGGCGCTCCGGGCGGCCTGCCGGGCGGCATGCCGACGCCGCAGAAGTAATCCGCGGGACGCGCCGGATCGACGGCGCCCCAGAGCATGAGCGCCGGCGGCTCTCCGCCGCCGGTCTTCCCAGACGAGGCCCGAGGAAGAGCGATGACCGAAGCTCCGAAAAACTTCCGCTTCGAGACCGATGCCGACGGCATCGCGCTCGCGACCTGGGACATGCCGGGCCGCTCGATGAACGTCATCACCATGGAGGTGATGGCCGAGCTGGAGGGCATCGTCGACGCGGTGGTGGCCGACGAGGCCATCAAGGGCTGCGTCATCGTCTCGGGGAAGAGCAACTTCTCCGGCGGCGCCGACCTGACCATGCTCCAGGGCCTCGGCGCCGAGTATGAGCGGCTGAAGGCCTCGGAAGGGGAAGAGGTGGCGATGCGCCACTTCTTCGAGGAGGCGCGCCGCCTCAGCCTCGTGTTCCGCAAGCTCGAAACCTGCGGCAAGCCCTTCGCGGCGGCCGTGCACGGCCTCTGCCTCGGCGGCGCCTTCGAGCTCGCCCTGTCCTGCCACCACCGCGTCCTCGCCGACGACGACAAGACCCGCGTCGGCCTGCCGGAGATCAAGGTCGGCCTGTTCCCCGGCGGCGGCGGCACCCAGCGGGTGGCGCGGCTGATGCAGACCGGCGACGCCCTGCAGATGCTGTTCAAGGGCGAGCAGATCCGGCCGCTGATGGCCAGGAACATGGGCCTCGTCCACGCCGTCGCCCCGGCGGCCGAGATCGTCGAGCGGGCCAAGGCCTGGATCCGCGAAGGCGGTTCGGCGGTCGCCCCCTGGGACGTGCCGAAGTTCAAGGCGCCCTCCGGCAAGGTCTATTCGCCCGCCGGCATGATGATCTGGCCGCCGGCCAACGCGATCTACCGCCGCGAGACCCACGACAATTACCCCGCCGCCAAGGCGATCCTGGCCTCGGTCTACGAGGGTCTGCAGCTGCCGATGGATCTCGGCCTCAAGGTCGAGAGCCGCTACTTCACCCATATCCTGCGCACCAAGGAGGCGCAGGCGATGATCCGCACCCTGTTCATCTCCATGGGCGAGATCAACAAGGGCGCCCGCCGGCCCAAGGACGTGGAGCCGACAAAGGTCGGCAAGGTCGGTGTGATCGGCGCCGGCTTCATGGGCGCGGGCATCGCCTACGTCACCGCGCAGGCGGGAATGGAGGTGGTGCTGATCGACCGCGACCAAGAGGCCGCCGACGCCGGCAAGGCGCATTGCCACAAGCTCATCACCGGCCAGATCAACCGTGGCAAGGCCAAGACCGCCGACCGCGACGCCCTGCTCGGCCGCATCACCGCCACGCCGGATTACGCCGCCCTGTCGGACTGCGATCTGGTGATCGAGGCGGTGTTCGAGGATCCGGCGGTGAAGGCCGAGGTCATCGCCAAGGTCGAGGCCGCGCTGCCGGAGCACGCGATCTTCGCCTCCAACACCTCGACCCTGCCGATCTCGGGACTCGCCCAGGCCTCGAAGCGGCCCGAGCGCTTCGTCGGCATCCACTTCTTCTCGCCGGTGGAGAAGATGCTGCTGGTGGAGGTGATCCGTGGGGCGCAGACCGGCGACCGCGCCATCGCCACCGCCCTCGACTATGTCCGCGCCATCAAGAAGACCGGCATCGTCGTCAACGATTCCCGCGGCTTCTTCGCCAATCGCTGCGTCCTGGCCTATGTCCGTGAGGGCCATAAGATGCTGGCCGAGGGCGTTCCCCCGGCGATGATCGAGAACGTGGCCCGGATGGCCGGCATGCCGGTCGGGCCGCTCTCCCTCAACGACGAGGTGGCGCTCGATCTCGGCCTGAAGATCCTGCGGGCCACGGAGGCGCAGCTCGGCGAGGCGGCGATCGATCTGGAGCAGAAGCGGATTCTCGTCACCATGGTCGAGACCCACAACCGCCTCGGTCGCAAGAACAAGCGCGGCTTCTACGATTACCCCGAGGGCGGCCAGAAGACGCTGTGGCCCGGC
>NZ_NKUI01000110.1 GCF_014845115.1 Methylorubrum zatmanii
CGGCGCGCTGGAGCCGCCGGCCCGCGCGCTGCTTCTGCTCGGCACCGAGGGGCCGGGGCTGCCGAACGCGCTGATGGCGCGGGCGCGCCGCGTCCGCATCGCCATGGCGCCGGGCTTCGATTCCCTCAACGTCGCGACGGCGGGGGCAATCGCGCTGCATCATCTGGCGGCCTCACGTTCCGCACGTTCCGCGCGCGATGGGCTCGCATCTTTTCCCGATGGTGAGGGTGAATAAGGACGAGGCCTACCGTCCCCTGCCGTTGCATGGTATGTTGCGCAAAATCGTTTTTTGTTGAACACTTTGTGGGGCGCCATGGGCAAGGGTGTTCAGCGCAGTGTCGACGCTTCGAGGGGGCTGCCGAAAGGGCCCACTCCCAAGGGGGAGTCGAAGGGCGACTTTCGGGGAAGGGCAGGCCTCCGTGGGCAGGTTGCCGCGGTCATGGATCAGGCTCGTCAAAGTGGCCTCACGACCGGCAAGGATTCTCGCATTGCCGGGCGCGTCTCCTCTGAGTTGATCGAGCGTGCAAAGGCCCGAACCGGTCTGCAATCCGACACTGAACTCGTCGAGTTTGCCTTGGCGAACATCGCTCTCGAGGACTCTTTCATGGAGACTTTCCGGGCGGTGAAGGGGACTGTCGATCCGGACCTTGACCTCGAGTTCTGATTGGGTTGCCAGGAGTGTCGTTCTCCTTCGAGGCCGCTCGGCGGTTGCTCCGGCACGCGCCGACAGCGACACTGGTCCGACGAGGCGATGAGAAGCTTCCCTTTGTGGAGGCCCTCGCCGGAGGCAGTTTGATCCTCGACACCTGTGTTTACATCGACCAGGTCCAGGGCAAGCTTCCGTCGATCATCGACGATCTGCTTGCGGTCAGAGTCGTCAATCACAGCACCGTCGCTCTGCAGGAGTTGATGCATACGGTGGGCATCCTCGATCCTGCCGATCCACGAAGCCAGGGAGCCATCGACCAGATCGGCAAGATCGTCGCCGCGATGCACCCGCACAGGCTTTTCCAGCCAGATGCCGATGTCCTTGGTCGCGCTGCCGTCTATGCGGGGATGCTCTGCCGCTGCCAGGGCTATGCCAAGGACGACCGAATGCGGATCCTGCACGACAGCACGCTGTTCCTTCAGGCGGAGAAGCTCGGTCTGACGGTCCTGACGCGGAACGTGCGGGACTTCGACTGCCTCCTGCAGTTGCGTCCCTCGGGACGTGTCCTGTTCTACCGGACGTAAAGCCTGCGGCCTCCCGGCTGTGGACGATCCCGCTCGCGGCGGACCTGAGCCGGCGCGCGCATGTTAAAGGGTTCGGGCGCCAGCGGGGAACGGGATGGGCTACGAGATCGATCTGGGGCGGGCCGGCGACAAGCCCGGCACGATGGACCTCACCGAACTGCTGGCCACCCGCCTCCTCGTCCAGGGCAATTCCGGTTCGGGCAAGTCGCACCTGCTGCGCCGCCTGCTGGAGCAGAGCGCCGGCCTCGTGCAGCAGGCAATCATCGACCCGGAAGGCGATTTCGTCACCCTGGCCGAGCGCTACGGCCATGTCGTGGTCGAGGCTGACGGCAACGAGGCCGAACTCCTGCGCATCGCCGCGCGGGTGCGGGAGCACCGGGTCTCCGTCGTGCTCTCTCTCGAAGGGCTCGATGCCGAGGACCAGATGCGCGCGGCCGCCGCCTTTCTCGGCGGCCTGTTCGATGCCGACCGCTCGCTCTGGTACCCGATGCTGGTGGTGGTGGACGAGGCGCAGCTCTTCGCCCCGGCGGCCGCGGGCGAAGTCTCCGACGAGGCCCGCCGTCTCTCGCTCGGCGCCATGACCAACCTGATGTGCCGCGGGCGCAAGCGCGGATTGGCCGGCATCATCGCCACGCAGCGTCTGGCCAAGCTCGCCAAGAACGTCGCGGCGGAAGCCTCGAACTTCCTGATGGGCCGCACCTTCCTCGACATCGACATGGCCCGCGCCGCCGACCTGCTCGGCCTCGACCGCCGCCAGGCCGAGATGTTCCGCGACCTGCCCCGCGGTCACTTCGTGGGGCTCGGCCCCGCGCTCTCGAAGCGTCCGCTGCCGATCGCCATCGGCCCGACGGTGACGGAGAGCCGCAATGCCGCTCCCGCCCTGCTGCCCCTGCCCACCATGGGCGAGGAGGCCCGCGCCCTGATCCTCACCGCTTCCCCCGAGGAGGAGGCGCGCCCCCTGCCCGCGCCCCGGCCGAAGCCGGTGCGCACGCCCGGCCCCGACGTGCTGGTCCAGCTCGCCAATTACCGGCCGCCGGTGCGTGAGGATCTGCCGGAGGAGGAGCCGATGGACCCGGCCGAGCGCGAGGCGGCGATGGCCGAGATCCTCGCCTCGGTGCTGGCGGATTCGGATGCCGCCGCCTGTACCCCGGCGACCCTGTATCAGGATTTCACCGTCCGCTGCCGCATCCGCCGGATCGGTGGCGAGGCGATGGGCCTGCCCGAGTTCAAGCGCCGCCTCGCCGTGGCCCGGGCCGGTGTCGATGGCGCCACCGCCGAGGGGCCGGCCTGGGAACGGGCCCAGGAAATGGCCGCCGGCCTGCCGGAGGATCTCGCCGGGCTGTTCCTGCTCATCGCCCGCACGGCCCTCCAGGGCGCCCCCTGCCCCTCCGACGCCGCTTTGGCGGAGGCCTACGGCACCAGCTCGGCCGGCCGGGCCCGGCGGATGCTCGGCTATCTCGAGGAGCGCGGCGCCATCGTCCTGCGCCGGGACCTGCGCGGTGCCCCGATCATCGCCGTGCCCGACCTCGACGTGGAGACCGGGCCGCAGATCGGCGCCGCCCCGGTGCTGACCCTCCGTCGGCGCGGGCGGAGCTAGAGCCCCGTCCGATCGCTTTGCGATCGGGGCGGATACGGCTCCGGCGCGGCGCGCGACAATCCGCGCGTCTTGCCGGCCCCGCGCTTCCGGCCAAGATTGCCCGTCACATCGGCGTATGGGGCGTCGGACCCGTTTTTTGACGGCGGGGGAAGAGCGAGCGACGATCCGGGATCGTGGCCGTTCCACGAATTGGGGAGTCTCGGGGCGTTGCTTCAGTCGCGGGAAGGTTTGCGCACCCTGTCGGGCCGCCGCGCCATCGTCGTCGGAGCGGGCCCGGGCGGGCTCGCCACCGCGCTGCTCCTCGCCAAGGCCGGGCTGCACGTCACGGTGCTCGAGCGCGATGCCGCCGTCGGCGGGCGCACCAAGACCGTCGAGGCGCCGGGCGGCTACCGCTTCGATATCGGCCCGACCTTCTTCCTCTACCCGCAGATCCTGGCCGACATCTTCGAGTCCTGCGGCGAGCGCCTGGAGGACCATGTCCGGCTGGAGCGGCTCGACCCGCAATACAATCTCGTCTTCGAGGGCGAGAACGGCATCTCGGGGCAGATCCGTGCCACCGGCGACGTGCCGCGGCTGAAGCAGGAGATCGCCCGCCTCGCCCCGGCGGATGCGGAGAACGTCGAGAAGTTCTTCGCCGAGAACCGGACCAAGCTGGACTTCTTCAAGCCGGTGCTGGAACAGCCCTTCGACAACATCCTGTCGATGGCGAGCCCGGCGATGCTGGCGGCCCTCCCCCATCTCCATCCCGGCCGCAGCGTCGACAGGGATCTCAGGCGCTACTTCGCCGATCCGCGGGTCCGCCTCGCCTTCTCGTTCCAGACCAAATATCTCGGGATGTCGCCGTTCCGCTGCCCGAGCCTGTTCACGATCCTCTCGTTCCTCGAATACGAGCACGGGGTCTATCACCCGGTCGGCGGCTGCGGCGCGGTCTCGGAGGCGATGGCCGGGCTCGCCCGCCGCATGGGGGTCGATATCCGCCTCAACAGCCCGGTCGAGCGGGTTCTGTTCGAGGGCAAGCGCGCCTGCGGCGTGGTGACGGGGGGCGAGACGCTCAAGGCCGACGCCGTCGTCGTCAACGGCGACTTCGCCAAGGTGATCCGCGATCTCGTGCCGGAGGAGCGGCGCCCGCGCTGGCGCGACGCCAAGATCGGCAAGGCCCGCCTCTCCTGCTCGACCTACATGCTCTATCTCGGGATCGAGGGCACGATGCCCGAGAGCCTCGGCCACCACACGATCCTGCTGACCAAGGATTACGAGCGCAACATCAACGAGATCACCGGCGGCACCCTGCCGATGCAGCCGTCGATCTACGTCCAGCATGCGGGCTTCACCGATGGCGGCATGGCGCCGCCCGGCCACACCGCCCTCTACGTGCTGGTGCCGGTGCCGAACCTGAAGGCGGGCATCGATTGGGAGGCGGTCGGGCCGACCTACCGCAAGCTGGTGCTGGAGCGGCTGAAGCTGCTCGGCATCCCCGATCTGGAGAGCCGCATCCGCTACGAGCGGGTGGTCGATCCCCGCGATTGGCGCGACGAGTTCGCGGTTCATGAGGGCGCGACCTTCAACCTCGCCCACGACCTGATGCAGATGCTGTGGTTCCGCCCGCATAACCGCTTCGGGCCGGGGCTCTACCTCGTCGGCGGCGGCACGCATCCGGGGTCGGGTCTGCCGGTGATCTACGAGGGCGCGCGCATCTCCGCCCGGCTCCTGATCGAGGATCTCGCCCGCGAGAAGGCGCCGGCGATCCTGGCGGATCTGCCGGCGACCTCGCCGCTGGCCACGCAGGGCGATCCGAGTTGAGGCGGGCCGCGCGCTTCGCGGGCCTTGCCGCGCTGCTGGCCACCCTCGCGGGGCCGGCCCTGGCGGCGAGCGTGGAGGTGATCGTCGAGGGGGCGGAGCCGGGGCCCGACGACATCTACGTCACCCTCTGCCAGGGCGGCCTGACGGAGGCCGCCTGTCCCATCGGCCGCCATGCCCCGCCCCAGGGCGGGGCTGCGCGCTTCGTCTTCGACGAGGTGCCCGCAGGGATCTGGGCGGTCGCCGCCTTCCAGGACGAGAACGGCAACGGCCGGCTCGACCGGACGGGGCTCGGCCTGCCGCTCGAACCCTACGGCTTCTCCGGCTCGGTCGGGCGCCGGGCCCGGCCGGACTTTGCGAGCGCGAGCTTTGCCCTGCGCGAGCCCGGTGCCGCGATCCGGGTGCGCCTCGCCCGGCCGCTGCCCCGGCGTTGATGCAGGCCGCGCCGCCCCTCGCCCGCGTCGAGGGAGCCGCTCTTTCCTATCGCGACCGCCCGGCCCTGAGCGGTGTCGACCTCGTCCTCGAGCGCGGCACGACGCTGGCGCTGCTCGGACCGAACGGGGCCGGCAAGACCAGCCTGATCCGTCTCCTGGCCGGGCGACTCCGGCCCGATGCCGGTTCGGTGCGCGTGCTCGGCGGCGATCCGCAATCCGACCGGGGGACGCGCCGGACAATCGGGTTCGTGCCGCAGGAAATCGCGCTCTATCCCCGCCTCACCGTCGCGGAGAACCTCGACGTGTTCGCCCGGCTCGCCGGTCTTCCGCGCCGGGAGCGCCGTGAGGCCGTGGCGGCGGTGCTTGGGCGCTGCGCCCTCGCCGCGGTGACGGATCGGATCGTCGCCACGCTCTCGGGCGGCTACCAGCGCCGGGTCAACATCGCCGCGAGCCTTCTGGCCTCCCCCGATCTGATCCTGCTCGACGAGCCGACCCAAGGCGTCGATCTCGAGGCGCGCGCGGCGATCCACGCGGTGCTGGCCTCGTTGCGCGCGGGCGGCGCCGGCCTCGTCGTCAGCACCCACGATTTTTCGGAGGCCGAGCGCCTAGCCGACCGCGTCGCCATCCTCGCCGACGGAACGATCCGGCGCGAGGGCAGCCTGACCGAGTTGATGCGCCCGCTCACCTCGGCCCCGCCCGAGCACGAGGCGGTGCTGGAAGGCGTCCTCGACGCCGCCGCCGAGGCGGCCCTGCGCCGTGCCGGCTTCTCGCCCCTCGACGGCGATCACCGTCTCTGGCGGGCCGACCATGGGGCCGCGGGCGGGCTCGACGGCGCGGCCCTGCTCGCCGCCCTGCGGCAGGCGGGTGTGCCGGCCGCCGAGATCCGCGTGCGCCGCCCCGGCCTGGAGGCCCTCTACCGCGACGTCCTGGCCGCCGCGCCGCCCCTGGAGACGGCGGCGTGATCGCGGCGGCCATGCGGGTGATGTGGCTCTCGCTGCTGCGCGACCGCGCGGCTCTGGTGATGGCCTTCGTGCTGCCCACCGTCATCTTCGCGATCTTCGCCGCGATCTTTTCCGGCGCGATCGGTGATCGCATCCGCATCCATCTCGGGCTCGCCGACCTCGCCCGCACCGCCACCACGCAGCGGCTCGTGACCGCCCTGCAGGCCGAGCCGTCCCTGCGCGTCGAGCGCCTGGACGTGCCGGATGCCGAGGCCGCGTTCCGTGCGGTGCGCCGGGGCGAGGTCGATGTCGCGCTGGTGCTGCGGGGGGATCTGGCGGCGGGGGGCAAAGGCGCGGATCAGCCCGTGCTGCTGATCGAGAGCCCGTCGCGGGCGCTCGCCACGCCGATCGCGCTGGGCCAGCTTCAGCGCGCCCTGAACGACGCCTTGCCCGACGTGGTGCTCGCCCGCATCGTCGCCGACGTGGAGCGCTCCGGCAAGATCGGCCCGGACGAGCGTGCCTTCCTCGACGAGGCCTTCGCCGAGCAGCGCGCCAAGAAGGAGCCGTTCTCCTTCGCCCGTCTGGTCGAGACCCGCACCACCGCCTCCGGGCAGGGCAACGACCGGGTCAGCTACTACGCGGGCGCGATCACCGCCGTGTTCCTGCTGTTCGCGGCGATGCAGGGAGCCCTCTCCCTGGTGGACGAGCGCGAGGGCGGCTTGTCCGACCGTCTCGCCGCCGGGCCCGGCGGCCTGCCGGTGATCGTCATCGGCAAATTCCTGTTCCTGCTCGGCCAGGGCGTGGTGCAGGCGGGGCTGATTTTTTCCGCCGCCGCGCTCCTGCACGGGGTCGACATCACCGGCCACTGGGTCGGCTGGCTCGTCACCTCCGGGCTCGTTTCCGCCATGGCCGCCGGCCTCGCGCTGGCCGCCTGCGCCCTCTCCGCCACGCGTCAGCAGGCCCATCTCGCCGCGACCTTCGGCGT
>NZ_NKUI01000111.1 GCF_014845115.1 Methylorubrum zatmanii
CCGGCCCGTTTCTCGGCGGCGGAGATCGGCCTCGAGGCCTTCGGCTGGAACGTCGAGAACACCCGCCTCGCCACGACCCTGCGCGCCCACGCCCGCACCACGCCGGGGTTGACCCTGTTCGAGGCGGATTCGGCCGGCCTGCGTCACGGGAGCGAGGCCGCCCTGCTGGATCTGGAGGACGGGCGCAGCCTGGAGGCGCAGCTCGTCGTCGGGGCCGATGGCGGGCGCTCGCCGCTGCGGACGGCGGCGGGCCTGCAGACCCGCACATGGTCCTACCCGCAGGCGGCGCTCACCACATTGCTCGCCCATGAGCGGCCCCACCGGGACATCTCCACCGAGTTCCACACTCGCACCGGCCCCTTCACCCTGGTGCCCCTGCCCGGCGGCCACCGCTCCAGCCTCGTCTGGGTCACGGCGGAGCCGGCGGCCAAACGCCTCTCGGGCCTCGACGACCGGGCTCTCGCGGCGGCGGTGGAGCATCAGGCCCGCTCGATGCTGGGGAGCATGCGGATCGACGGCCCCCGCGGGCTGGTGCCGATGCGCGGCCTCTCGGTGGCGCGCCCCGTGGCCCCGCGCCTCGCCCTGATCGGCGAGGCCGCCCACGTCTTCCCGCCGATCGGGGCGCAGGGCCTGAATCTCGGCCTGCGGGACGCGGCGGCCCTGCGGGACGCGGTGTTCTCCGCCCGGGAGGCGAACCGGGATCCGGGCGCCCCCGCCTCGCTGGCGGGCTTCGGCCGGACGCGGGGCATGGATGCGCGCCTGCGGGGGGCGGCGGTCGACATGCTCAACCGCTCGCTGCTCACCGATCTCCTGCCGGTCGATGCCCTGCGGGGGCTCGGCCTGATGGCGCTCACGGCGATCCCGCCCCTGCGGCGGGCGGTGATGCGCGAGGGGGTGCTGCCCCGCCTCGGCGCCCCGACCCTCATGCGCTGACCTTTTGAGGGAACCCAGGGGACGCGCCGACGAGGCGCGCCCGTCAAAGTCCGAAGGAATCGCCGAAGAGATCGACGGTGTCGAAGCCCCGCGGGGCCAAGCGCTCGGCGAGCACCCGGCGGTGGCAGCGGGCCGGGTCGCGCTCGAAGCAGAGCAGGCAGAGCGGGGTGCGGCCGGCGAGCTCGGCCAGGGCGTCGAGGGCGAGGCCGCCATCGGCGGTGTCGAGCACCTCCTCGCAATAGATCCGGCGCATCAGCCCGGCATCGTCGGCGCGGGCCGCCTCGCGGCCGGATTTCGGGGTGCCGAGGGAGCGGAAATGCTCGTAGCCGAGGCCGGCCTCCGCGAGGCCTGCCTTCAGGGTGTTCTTCGAGAAACCGCGCTTGCGCGAATTGGCCACCGCCCGCACGTCGGCGAGCACGGCCACGCCGGCTTCCCGGAGGGCCGCGTGCAGGCGCTCCGGCGTCAGGCCTTCGTAGCCGATGGTAAACAGAGTCTTGTGCATCGCTGTCTCGAGAAAAATCCAGAACCGGCAAACGCTTGGAGAGGCACCACGCGGCCGCCGGGCCGCATCGGGAGTCTCCATGTGCCTGCGGCGCAACGCCTTCCGGAAATCCGCCGCAATGCCAGCAAAGTTCTGTTAACCGGGCAACAGGCATCGAATACCCATTGAAGTCGCACGCGAGAAGTGGCGGGCCATCGATGTCGCTGGACACCGGGATTACCTCGAGCCTCGCACGGGCTCCCTCGCCGGCATCCCGCGGATGGCTCAAGCGCGGTCTGGCCGCCCTCCTGCTCTCCGGCCTCGCGGCCTGCGCCTCGCAGCGCGATTTCTATCCGACCAAGGGGGACGCCAAGCCCCATCCCGGCGTGGCCCGGGCCAAGAGCCACCCGATCCAGGGCATCGACATCTCGAAATGGCAGGGGCCGATCGATTGGGCCTCGGTCAAGGGCGCCGGCACCCAGTTCGCCTATATCAAGGCGACGGAGGGCGGTGACCATGTCGACGAGCGCTTCCGCGAGAACTGGGACGGCGCGGGCCGGGCCGGCGTGCCGCGGGGCGCCTACCATTTCGTGTTCTGGTGCCGCTCGGCCGAGGACCAGATGGCGTGGTTCAAGCGCAACGTGCCGAACGATCCGACCGCCCTGCCCCCGGTGCTCGACGTGGAATGGAACGGCCATTCGGCCAAGTGCCCGAGGAAGCTGCCCAAGCCCCAGGCCCTGGCGATGATCCGCTACATGCTCGACGAGATGGAGCGCTACACGGGCAAGCGGCCGATCATCTACACCGACATCACCTTCCACAAGGACGTGCTGGAGAACGAGCTGCCGGATTATCCCCACTGGGTCCGCTCCACCGCCGCCGAGCCCGAGCAGCGCTTCTCCAACCGCAAATGGATGCTCTGGCAGTTCACCTCGACCGGGCGCGTCCCCGGCGTGCGCGGCGACGTGGACCGCAACGCCTTCTACGGCAGCCCGACCGAGTGGGCCTCGTTCCTCGCCACCGATTGCGATCCGCGCGAGCATCGCCGATTGTCGAGCCAGGGATTGTGCACGGACAAGTAGATGTGAGAAGGATACCGTCCTGCGCATCCGTCCCTTGCGGCCGTGACCCTCTGCCCGGCTCTCGCGCGGGAGCGGATGGAACGGCCGGGATGGGAAACTTTTGTGTCCGGAGGTAGGTCTGTCTACTTATAGACAGACTATGCGACGGGTGTTGCGCTAGGAGGCCGCCCCACGACACGACGGACTTCGAGTTTTCCCATGCCTTCGGCCCTTGAGCGCTGCTGCGAAGGCAATCTGCTCCTGAACTGCCTGAGCCCCGCGGATCGCGGCCTGCTCCTGCCCGACATGGAGCGGGTCGAGTATCAGCGCGGGGAGACGCTGTTCGCTGCGGGCAGCGAGGTGGACTTCATCACCTTCCCCCTGGCACAGACCGTGGTCACCCTGGTGATCTCGATGATCGACGGGCGCAGCGCCGAGACCGCCACGATCGGACGTGAGGGCGCGGTCGGGGGCGTGGTCAGCCATGGCGGCCTGCCCGCCTCGACCCATGCCCTCATCCAGATCGCCGGCCCGGTGCTGCGGATGGAATCGGTGCGGCTGCAGGAGGCCAAGCGCCGGTCGGAAACCCTGCGCAACCTGTTCACCCGCTACTCCGACTGTCTGCTGGCGCAGGTGCTGCAATCGGTGGCGTGCAATGCCCTGCACCCGATCGAGGAGCGCTGCCTGCGCTGGCTCCTGACCCTTCAGGACCGGCTCGACAGCGACGTGCTGCCGATCACCCAGGAATCCCTGGCCGGGATGCTCGGGGTGCAGCGCACCTACCTGACCCGCATCCTGCGGATGCTCCAGCAACAGGGCCTGATCGAGGTCGGGCGCGGGCGCATCACGATCCTCAACCGGACGGTGATCGAGGAGGTCGCCTGCGAGTGCCATGCCAGCGTGAAGCGCCATTACGAGACCGTGCTCGGCGCGGTCTACAGCCCGAGCGGGCGGCTCATCGCGCTCCAGCCGCCCGATTAGCGCATCGTCCCGAAAGGGGGTGCCGCAGAGCGCCCCCGGCCGACATGGAGACCGGTCCGGCCGCGCGGCTGGCTTCCCCTGCGGGTGAGAGCATTCTAGGCATTCTCCTGAGATCGATCGATCGCCTCGCGTCTTCTCCCGGCAGGCACCGCGTTTCCGGCAGGCGTCTTGTGCAGGACACGTCACCGATGCACCATCGCCACCATGCGGACGGCCGGCCATCGCAGGTGGCCGGCGGTGAGGGCCGCCTCGACCCTTCGGTGTGCCGGTCCCGTTCATGAGCCGACCGCCCGACGATCCCGCGACATCCGATGAGGCCGGGCGGCTGGCGGCCCTGGCCCGCTACGCCATCCTCGACACGCCCCCGGAATGCGCCTTCGACGATGCGGTCGCCCTGGCCGTGCAGCTCTGCGCCGCGCCGGTCGCCCTCGTCAGCCTGCTGGACGGCGACCGGCAATGGTTCAAGGCGCGGCTCGGCTTCGCGCCCCGCGAGACCGGACTCGACCGCTCGGTTTGCAGGTTCACGGCGGCCGGCCGCGAGGTCCTCGTCATCCCCGATCTCGCCGCCGATCCGCGCACCCGCGCCAACCCGCTGGTCACGGGCGCGCCGGGGATGCGCTTCTATGCCGGGGCGCCCCTGGTGACGCCCGAGGGCGTGGCGTTCGGCGCCCTGTGCGTGCTCGACACCGTGCCCCGGCCGGAAGGATTGAGCGATGCGCAGGTGACGAGCCTCCAGGCGCTGGCGCGCACGGTGATGACTCAGCTCGAGCTGCGCCGGGGCATCGCCGAGCGAAAGATCGAGGCCGCGGCCCTGGCCGACAGCGAGTTGCGCCTGCGGCTCGCCGTCGAGGCGGCCGGGGCGGGCATCTTCGACTACGACCTCGTGACGGGCACCCTCACCTGGGACGGGCGGACCCGCGCCCTGTTCGGCGTCGGGCCGGGCGAGGCCGTGAGTTATGCGGAAACCTTCCTCGCCCGCCTCCACCCCGAGGACCGGGCCCGCACCGATGCCGCCGTGCAGGCGGCCCTCGACCCGGCGGGGCCGGGCCTGTTCGACTGCACCTACCGGGTGCTGACGGAGGACGGCGCGGTGTGCACCTGGATCGCCGCCCGCGGCACCCTCGTCGTCGAAGCCCGCCGGCCGCTGCGCCTCGTCGGCACGGTGCGCGACGTCACCGCCGAGCGCGCGGCGCAGGCCGCCGTCGCCGCCACCGAGGAGCGCTACCGCCTCGCCGCCCGCGCCACCACCGACGCGATCTGGGACTGGGATCTCGTGGCCGACCACGTGCTGTGGAACGAGGCCCTCTTCGCCGCCTATGGCTGGGCGCCGGAGGCGGTCGAGCCGACCGGCGGCTGGTGGCTCGACCGCATCCATCCCGACGACCGGGACCGGGTCGAGGCGGATATCGGCCGGGTCATCGGCGGGGATGAACGGGATTGGCGCCACGAATACCGCTTCCGGCGGGCCGACGGCTCCTATGCCGACGTGCTCGACCGGGGCTCGGTGGTGCGCGGGGCCGACGGCACCCCCTCGCGCATGATCGGCGCCATGCTCGATCTGACCGAGCGCAACCGCGTCTCCGCCCAGCTCCGGGCGGTGGTCGAGGGCGCCAATGTCGGCATCGTGCAGATCGATCCGCGCACCCTGATCGCGCTCGAGGCCAATCCGAAGCTCTGCGCGATCTGGGGGGCGGAGGAAGCCGACATCGTCGGGCATTCCATCGCCAAATGGACGCCGGAGGAAGATGCGGAGGAGCGCGACCGGCTGCATCGCCGGCTCGCCGCCGGCGAGATCGTGCGCGAGACCCTGGAGAAGCGCTATCGCCGCAAGGACGGGCGCCTGATCTGGGGCCGGGTCAACCTCGTCTCGCAGGTGCGGGGTGAGGAGATCCAGACCACGGCGATGATCGAGGACATCACCGAGGAGAAGGCGGTCGAGGCGCGGCAGGCGGCGCTGATCGAACTCGGCGACCGGCTGCGCGACGCCAGCGCCCCCGGGGAACTCTCCGGCATCGCCGCCGGGATCCTGAGGCGGACCCTCGGCCTGTCCCGGGCGGGCTACGCGGCGGCCGATGCGGGCACGGACCGTCCAGGGGGCGGGCGCGGTGACCCGGAGGGGGCCCCGCGCCTCGCGGGGCTCGCTTCCCTCGCCGCGTTTCCGGCCACGGCGGCGCGGCTGCGCCGCGGCGAGATCCTCGCGGTGGCCGACATCGCCGCCGATCCCGGTCTCGCCCCGGATGCCGCCGCCTATGCGGAGGCCGCCACCCGCGCCCTGATCAAGGTGCCCCTGCTGCGGCGGGGCGAGCTGGCCGGCTTCGTCTCCGTCCACGCCGCCGAGCCCCGGGTTTGGGGCGCGGGCGAGATCGATTTCGTGCGCGAGGTGGCCGGGCGGGTCTCGGCCACGCTGACCCGGATCCAGGCGGAGGAGCAGCAGCGCTTCCTCAACCGAGAGTTGAGTCACCGCCTCAAGAACACCCTGACCATGGCCCAGGCCATCGCCTCGCAGACCCTGCGCAACGTCACCGACATCGCCGCGGTCAAGGAGGCGTTGGTGGCCCGGCTCGTGGCGCTGGGCAAGGCGCACGACATCCTGCTCTCGGGCGAAGGCGAGGGCGCGGGCCTGGAGGCGGTGATCGCGGGGGCGCTGGCGATCCACGACGACGGCGAGGCCGGCCGGATCCGCCTGCAGGGCCCGCCCATCGAGGTGGGGCCGAAGGCGGCGCTGTCCCTGGCGCTGATGATCCACGAACTCGCCACCAACGCCGCCAAGTACGGCGCCTTCTCGGTGCCGGGCGGACGCGTCGAATTCGATTGGGCGGTGTCGCCGGGCGACGCGGAGGGGAGCCTGCGGGGAGCGGGGCCGATCGTGACCATGACCTGGAGCGAGAGCGGCGGTCCCCCGGTGGTCCCTCCCTCGCGAAAAGGGTTCGGGTCGCGCCTGATCGAGCGCGGGCTCTCCGGCGCGGTCGGCGGCGAGACCTGCACGACCTACGCCCCCGAGGGCGTCACCTGCCGAATCAGGGCGCCTTTGTCCGGGCTGCTCGAAAAAGAGTGAACGATCCGGCGGGGACGAACCGCCGTTTCGCCGCTTGATGGGAGGAAGCCGCCAGAGGACTCCGATGGATCAGCCCGCTCCTCCCCCCGATCCGCGCCACGATGCAGGATCCGGCGGGACATCCGGTTCGCGCCCCCTGGCCCTGGTGGTCGAGGGCGAGGCGACCCTGCGCATCGAGATGGCGGACCTGCTGGCGGAGACGGGCTTCGAGGTGCTGGAGGCCTGGAACGCGCCCACCGCGATCCGCCAGATCGAGCGCCAGATCGGGCGCAGCGCCGTGATCGGCCTCGTGATCGCCGATGCCGACTTGCCCGGGCCGGAGGGCCGCTTCGCCCTGGCCCGTGCCCTGGTCCGGCGTTGGCCGGATCTGCCGGTCATCGCGCTCTCCGCCGGCCCCGTCCCCGCTCCTGGCGAGCTGCCCCCCGGTACCGGCTTCGCGCCGAAGCCCCTGTCCCCAGCACTCGCCCGGACGGCATGGGAGCGGCTGGCGGGATAGGCACCGGCTGCCCCTCGAACGCCCGGCCCCTGTTAGCGCGTCTTCTCGGCAATGCCCTTCAGGCCGGCCTCGTAGATGCCGCCGATCACCTCCTGCGCCTTGGCGTCGGGGGCTCCCTTGGCCTCGAAGCTGCCGCGCCACGTCACCTTGGAACCGGCCTGGGCGCCGCTGCCCTCCTTAGTCACCGTCAGCGTCGAGACGTAGTTGGCGACCGGAAGCGGGCCGTCGAGGATCGTGTAGGTGTAGCTCATCCCGCCCTCGTCGCGGGCCTTCTGCTCCTCGACGAGGGTGCCGCCGCCCTTGAGGCTGAGGGTGCGCTGCGGCTTGCCGCCCTCGGCCAGCACGCATTTCTCGACGGCCGGGTGCCAGTTCTGGATGTCGCAGAAGCTGCCGATGGTCTTCCACACGGCTTCGGGCGAGGCGGGGATCGTCGCGGTCTTCGTCACGTCCAGCGCCAGGGCGGGCAGGGCCGATGCGGTCAGGAGGGCCGCGGCAGGCACGATGAGCTTGAGCATAGGGCGTTTCCTCACGCAAAATCTGGTTGTGCGCGGCCAAGTTGGCCGACGAACCAGCTAGCGCACAATCCAGTTTCGGCGATGCTCGAAAGCGGGTGGCTCGATCACGGAAGCGGGAGCGGCGGCTTCCATCCGTCCTGGGGCCGGACACCGCATCCGGGACGGGCCCTACTCCGCCGGGACCGCCCCCCTGCCCTCCTTCGCCTCCTCGCCCCGCAGCCGCTCGGCGGCGACGTAGAAGACCGGGGTGACGAACAGGGTCAGGAGCGTGGCCACCAAGAGGCCGCCGATCACCACCGTCCCCATGGAGAGCCTGGCATTCGCCCCCGCCCCGCTGGCGATGGCGAGCGGCACCGAGCCGAGGATGAAGGCGAAGGAGGTCATCAGGATCGGGCGCATGCGCATCCGCGTGGCGTGCTTGGCCGCTTCCAGGGCATCCTCGCCCTGGCGGCGCAGGTCCTCGGCGAAGGAGACGAGCAGGATCGCGTTCTTGGCGGCCAAGCCGACGAGGAGCAGCAGGCCGATCTGTCCGAACACGTCGAGGGGCATGGCGCGCAGGGCCAGGAACCCGACCGCGCCGAAGATGGCGAGCGGGGTCGCGAGCAGGATCACCAGCGGCAGGCGCAGGCTCTCGTACTGCCCGGCGAGGAAGCAGAAGATCATGAACACGCCCAGCCCGAAGATCAGCGGCGCGATGTTGCCGGCGATCTTCTCCTGATAGGCGACCTCGGTCCACTCGATGGAGAAGGTGCGCGGCAACTCCCCCGCCAGCCGCTCGACGGCCTCGATCACGGTGCCGGAGCTGGAACTGGCCTCGACGGTCACCGCCACCTCGATCGCCGGATAGGTGTTGTAGGATAGGACCGCCGTCGGCCCGGTGGTGAACTTGGCCTGCACCAGGGAGCCGAGGCGCACCGGTTCGCCTTGCCCGTTGAGGACGGTGAGCGCCTCCAGATCCTGGAACAGGCGCCGCCCGCTCTCGTCGCTCTGGACATAGACCTGGTAGACGAAGCCGAAACGGTTGAAGAGGTTGACGAAGCTCGACCCGACATAGGTGCCGAGCGCCTCGAACAGCCGGGCCAGGGGCACGCCGAGCTGCTCGGCCTTGGCCCGGTCGATGTCGAGGCGGATCTGCGGCACGCCCCAATCGGTGGTCGGGGTCGCGGAGGCCACGCCCGGCAGCGCCCTGACCTTCTCGATGAAGTCGCTGGCCGTCCGCGCCAGCCCGAGGCCGCCATTGCCGGAGCGGTCCTGGATCTCCAGCGTCAGCCCGCCGCGGGAGCCGAGCCCCGGCAGCGGCGAGGGGTTGGCGATGCGCACCTGCCCGTCGGGATCGTGCCGGAAGCGTTCCTCCATGTCCCGGATCAGGTCGTCGACCGTGGTCTTGCGCGCGTCCCAGGGCTTCATCACCGGGATGTTGAAGCCGTAGAACGGGGCGACGGTGTCGGCGAGGAAGCTGCGCCCGCTGACCCCGATGGTGTGATCGACGTCGTCGCGGGCGCGCAGGGCCGCACCGAAACGGGCGTTCATCGCCTCCGTGCGCTGCACCGAGGCGCCGAGCGGCATCGCCACCTCGGCATAGAGATAGCCCTGGTCCTCCTCCGGCACGAAGGCGGTGGGACGCTGCATCAGCAGCAGCACGGTGGCGCCGGCGAACAGGACGAAGACGGCCAGCGTCGGGACGAGGTGGCGGGCAAAGCCGCCGATGGCGCGGGCGACGAAGCCGGCCGAGCGCTCCAGGGCGAGGTTGAACCAGTCCAGGGGCCTGCGCCACCAGCGCGCCTTGCGATGGGTGTGCGGCCGCAGCAGCAGGCCGCACAGGGCCGGGGTCAGGGTGAGCGAGACGACGGCCGAGATCAGCACCGAGATGGCGATGGTCAGGGCGAACTGGTTGTAGAGCTGGCCGGTCAGGCCGGGGATGAAGGCCACCGGAACGAACAGGGCGGCGAGCACCAGGGTCGTGGCGATGACGGGGCCGCCGATCTCGTTGACCGCCTCGCGGGCGGCGGGTTTCGGCTCCATGCCCTCGGCCATCAGCCGCTCGGTGTTCTCCACGACGATGATCGCGTCGTCTACCACGAGGCCGACCGCGAGCACGAGGCCGAGCAGGCTCAGCGTGTTGAAGGAGAAGCCCAGGAGCGCCATCGGCCCGAAGGTGCCGATCAGGGCGATCGGCACCGCGACGGTCGGGATCAGGGTGGCGCGCCAGTTCTGCAGGAAGAGATAGGTGACGACCGTGACGATCAGGATCGCCTCGAACAGGGTGCGCACCACCTCGTAGATCGCCTCCTTCACGAACTCGGTGGAATCGAGGGCGATCCGGTAATGCAGGCCGGGGGGGAAGCGCTTGGCGAGATCCGCCATGGTGTCCCGCGTCCCGTTCATCACCTCGACCGCGTTGGCGTCCGGGTTCTGGAAGATGCCGAGCGTCGCCGAGGATTTGCCGTCGAAATTCGAGGTGACGCCGTATTGCTCGGAGCCCAGTTCCACGCGGGCGACGTCGGAGACGCGCACCACCGATCCGTCGGGATCGGCCCGCAGGACGATGTTGCCGAACTCCTCCGGCTTCATCAGCCGGCCCTTGGTGACGAGCTGCAGCTCGAACGGCGTCGCCCGGCCCATCGGCAGCTTGCCGAGCGACCCGGTGGTCACTTGCGCGTTCTGCGCCTGGATCGCCTGCAGCACCGTCTCGGTGGCCAGCGACAGCGCCTCCATCTTGGCCGGGTCGAGCCAGATGCGCATGGCGTAGCGCATGTTGGAGAAGTTCACGATGCGGCCCATGCCGGTGACCCGGCGCAGGGGCTTGATGACCTGGGTCTCGGCGTAATTCGCCAGGAACAACTCGTCGAAGCCGGTGCCCTCGTCGGCGTAGAGCACGACATTGCCGAGCCGCTGGCGCGAGGATTTCTGGATCTCCAGCCCCTGCGCGCGCACCGCCTCCGGCAGCTTGGCCTCGGCCCGGCTCGACCGGGTCAGCACCTCCGCGGCGGCGGCATCGAGGTTCGAGCCGACCTCGAAGGTCGCGTCGATCGAGACGCTGCCGTCGGTCGAGGAGGTCGACTGGATGTAGATGAGGTTGGGGGCTCCGTTGATCTCCTGCTCCAGCGGGATCGCGATCGATTCGTAGGCCTGCTGGGCGGAGGCGCCGGGATAGGTCGCCTGCACGTTGATCACCGGCGGCGCGATCTCGGGATATTGCGCCACCGGCAGGGTCAGCCCGGCGACGAGGCCGATGGTCGTGATGATGACGGAGATCACGCCCGCGAGGATCGGCCGGTCGACGAACGTGGCGAACATCCGGGGACCGTCTCCAAAAATTCAGCGCCGCGGTGCGGAGTCCGCGTGCAACGTCTTGGTTCCGGGCGTGTTCCCTGTCGGGCCGGGGCCCCGGGACGATGCCCGGCCGCCATCCAGCAAGCTCGGGAGAGCGGATCTCGTGCGGTCAGGCGTCGGCTTCGTCATCACCGGTCTCGTCATCGGCTCGCTCGGGCTCGCCGGCGGCGCGTGGTGGGGCGCCGGCCGCCCGATTCCGGGCTTTCTGGCCCATCACCTCAAGCTGCCGAGCCGGGCCGAGACCAAGCGCGCCCGGGAGGAGCCGCGCCTCGCGGTGAAGGCGGTGCGGGTGAGCCGCCAGGAGGTGCCGGTGGCCTTCGAATATACCGGCACGATCATCTCCCCCCGCGATGCGGCCCTGCAGGCGCGGGTGACCGGCTTCGTGGTGGAGCGCCCGTTCGAGCCCGGCGGCCATGTGAAGAAGGGCCAGGTGCTGTTCCGCATCGACCCCCGCCCGTTCGAGGTCGCCCTGAAATCGGCGCAGGCCCTGCGCGACCAGGCCAAGGCCACCCTCGATTTCGCCCAGGCCGAGGTGAACCGCACCGAGCAGCTCGCCGACAAGGGCTTCGCCACCGAGCAGCGCGCCCAGCAGAATCAGTCGAACCTCGCCACGGCCACCGCCAAGCTCAACGAGGCGGAGGCCGCCATCGCCCGCGAGCGGCTGAACCTCGAATACGCCCTGATCCGCGCGCCCTTCGACGGGCGCTCCAGCCTGTCCCTGGCCAATACCGGCGACATGGTGATCGAGAACCAGACCAACCTCGTCTCGGTGGTCCAGGTGAACCCGATCGACGTGCAGATGGCGCTCTCCTCCGAGGATGCGGAGGCCGTGCGGGCCGCCCTGGCGGAGGGGCGCGCCAAGGTGCAGCTCCTCGATGTGCAGCGCGAGCCCGTGCGCGAGGCGACGATCTACCGGCTCGACAACCGCTTCGATCCCCGCACCGGCCGCCGCCTGATCCAGGCCTGGCTCGCCAACGAGGACGAGCGCTACCTGCCCGGCCGCTTCGTGCGCGCCCGCGTCGAGGTCGGCCGGCAGGAGCGCCTGCTGGTGCCGACGGTCGCGCTCTCGGCCCAGCTCGACCAGCAGGTGGTCTGGACCGTGGACGAGGCGGGCACCGTCCACATGACCGCGATCGAGGTCGGCGACGTCTACGGCGACAACACCGCCGTGCTCAAGGGCCTCAAGCCCGGCACGCTGGTCGTGACCGACCATCTCCAGAGCCTGCGCCAGAACCTCAAGGTCGAGCCGCGCATCGCCGACGAGGTCAGCGCCGTGGGCGATGCGCCCGCGCAAGGCGAAGCACGGCACTGAGAGACGGCGCCCATGAAGGGTCGGGGACGGTTTCGTGCCCCCGATCAGGGGATCGGTCCGTACTCCACCCGGATGGCTGCGGGAACCATGATCCCGCAAAATCCTCGCGCAGGTTCCGGGATGTGCCTATCAAGGATGCCGCCACTCTGCGCCGTCGAGGCATCGGCGACATCAGGTCACGTGGCATGGATGAACTGATCTTTTATCAAAGATATCGGTCAAGTCATGACGGTTGATGCCAAATATCTCGACGGATCGGCTCTCTACGGCGATGATCTCGCGCCGGAAGAGATCACGCGCTGGTACGCGCAGGAGGAGCAGGGATTCTACCGGCTCGCGACCGAGGTCTACAAACTCGAAGCCTCCGGCTCCTACAGCTACGAGTACGATGCGCTGAACGCCTTCCACGGCTTCGACCGTCTGCGCGACCGCCGCTTCGACACCTGCGTCGCGCTCGGCTGCGCGGCGGGCGACGACGTGGCGCCGCTGGCCGACCGGGTGAACCGCTTCATCGGGATCGAGCCCGCCGAGGAATGGTGGTCGGACCGGATCGGGGGACGCCCGGCGCGCTTCATCAAGCCGCTTCCCTCCGGCGACATCCCGCTGCCCGACGACGGTGCCGACCTGTTCGTGAGCCTCGGCGTGCTCCACCACATCCCCAACGTCTCGCACGTGCTGGCCGAGGCGCACCGCATCCTCAAGCCGGGCGGATGCCTGGTCTTCCGCGAGCCCATCACCTCGATGGGCGACTGGACGAGGGAACGCTACGGCCTGACGCAGAACGAGCGCGGCCTGCCGCTGCCTTGGCTGCACGACCGGCTCGACCGCATCGGCTTCGACATCGTGCGGGAGGCCCCGTGCATGACCAACGCGATGGCGAAGATCGCGCAAAAGATCCTTCCGGGCCATCTCTATGCCCGCCGGGGCTACGTGGCGCTCGATGCGGCGGTGAGCCGGCTGCTCGCCTTCAACATCAGCTATCACCGCACGGCGTTCCTGAAGCGGATCGCCCCCTCGAACGTCTTCATGATCGCTCAGAAGCGCTGAGCCCGGGCGGGGCGAGCGCTCCTCCCGCAGCGTTCCCGTCACGCCGCCCGCACCTGGGCGAGGAAGCCGCCGACCTCCAGGCGCAGGGCCGCGGCCTGCCGGGCGAGTTCGCTCGCCGCGTCGAGCACCTGGCCCGAGCCGGTGCTGGCATCGTCGGCGGTGCGGGCCACCCCCGCTACGTCGTCGGAGGCGCGCCGCGTGCCCGCCGAGGTCTCGATGGTGGTGCGGGCGATCTCGGCGGTGGCCGCGCCCTGCTGCTCGACCGCGGCGGCGATGTCGTTCGAGATCCGCGACAGGTCGCGGATCGTCCGGGCGATGCCGGTGATGCCGGCGACCGAGGTGCCGGTCGCGGCGTCGATCTCCGCCATCCGCCCGGCGATCTCGTCGGTCGCCCGGGCGGTCTGGGCGGCGAGACCCTTCACCTCCGCCGCGACCACGGCGAAGCCGCGGCCCGCCTCTCCGGCGCGGGCGGCCTCGATGGTGGCATTGAGCGCCAGCAGGTTGGTCTGTCCGGCGATCTCCGAGATCAGCCCGACGATCCGGCCGATGCTGCCCGCCGTCGCCGCGAGGCGCTCGACCTCGGCGACGGTGCGGGCGGCCTCCTCCTCGGCGGCGCTCGCCGCCACGGCCGAGCTGCCGACCTGCGCGGCGATCTCGCGGATCGAGGCCGACAATTCCTCCGTGGCGGCGGCGATGCCGTCGGAGGAGCGCGCCGCCAGGGCCGAGGCTTGGGCCGCCGAGGCGCTCAAGGACGAGGCTTCCCCGGCGGTCGCGCGCATCGCGCGGGCGGAGGCCTCCAGCTGCTCCGCGGCGGCCGAGACCGCCTCGACGATGCCCCCGACCCGCGCCTCGAAGCCGTCGGCCACCGCCATCATCTCCGCGTGGCGGCGGGCGGCCTCCTCCTCGGCGCCGCGCTCCTGGGCGGCGCGGATGCGGGCGCGCTCGGCCACGCTGTCGCGGAAGGCGACCGCGGCTTGAGCGATGGCGCGCAGCTCCCCCGGCCCCTTCACCGGGATCTCCACCTGGGTCTCCCCGCGCCCGATCGCCGTCAGGGCCCGGGCCATCCGGCTCAGGGGGCGGGCGATCGCCGAGCCGAGGCCGACCGAGAGCAGCAGGGTGGCGAGGGTGGCCCCGGCCCACAGGAGCACGGTGCGCTCCGCCCGCAGGCGTGCCGCCGCCGCCTCCCGCGCGAGCACGGCGGTCAGCCGGTCCTCGATCGTCTTCAGCCCGTCGATGCGCTGCGTGGCGAGGCGGAACCAGCCCTTGGCATCGGTGAAGGCGGGCGTCTGGCCGGGGACGGTATCGAGGGCGATGCCGCGGATCCGGGCGACCTCGCGGGCGGCCTCGGAGGCGTTCACCGCCTCGAGGGCCGCGACGTCCTCGGCCGGGCTCGCCGCCCGGAACAACCCTTCGAAGGTCGCCTGATCCGCCGCGAGCCCGGTGAGCCGGCGCAGGCCGGCACGGTCGAGAGCCCCGGCGGCGAACACGGCGGAGGCCGACGCCCGCTCCAGGCCGGCGAATTCCTTGAGCGAGAGGAAGGCCGACAGGGCCGAGACGCGGGCGCCGATGGCCGGGTCGGCGGCGATCTGCGCCACCTCGCGCACGGTGCCGAGGGCGCCGGCGATGACGCCGGAATAGAAGGCGAGGTTGGCCGGTACCTCCGTCTCCAGCCGATCGACCGCGCCGCGATGGCGGTCGATCCCGGCCAGGCCTGCGCGCAAGGCGGCTGCCTTGCGCGAGAACGCCTCGGCCGCGCCCGCCTCGGCCGCATCGAGGTCGGTGACGAGGGCGGCGCGCGCCGCATCCGTCACTCTCCGCTGCGCCGCGAGTTCCGGCCCGAACTGGGCCCCCTTCGAGCCGAGATAGAGGCTCGAGGCGCCCCGCTCGCGCTGTGCCTCGTGCACGAAGGCGCCGATCCGGACCGACAGGCCGGCCAGGTCCTCCATCCGCGCCATCGCACGGCCCTGCCCCACCCGCTCCGTCACCGCCAAGCCGGCAACGGCACCGAAGGCGAGACAGGGGATCAGGGCGACCGCGACGATGCGGGCGCGCAACGAAGACGGCAAGGCGACGGAACGGAGAACGGGACGATGCATGACGGGCGGTCCGAGCGGAATGCTGCCAGGACTCTTCGCGGGCGTGGTAAATCAAATATTTCGTGCCGTGGTTAATGAGTAAAATTTGCTCATAGGCGCCATCATTTCAGCGCCAAAGCCGAGATGCACGGCAAATTCGATCGAAGCACGACCCCTGAATTCTTGAGATTTACCTCTCAAGGAAGAGGCTGCGGAAGCCTCCACCGCCCGCCACCTGGGACGCGGGCCCGAACCGCCGCTCGCGCAACGTTCATCCGACGACAGCCTCCGGGGCAGAGCCCGAGGACGCCGGACGACTTGAACCGCTCAGACACAGCCGCTTCCGGAGCCGCGCATGCCCTCCCCCGATCTGCCGCAGCGGCGGCTCTCCTCCGGTCTGTCCGGAGGCGGCCGTTTCGGCCTCCACGATCCGTCAGACCGGGCAACGGCGAGCGTACGGGTGTATCGCCCGACCCCGCCGCACTATCAGGAGACCTGCGACGAAGTGCTCTGCTGCCTGTCGGGCCGCGGCACCTTCCGGATCGGCGATCCGGGACAGGAGGCCGCGTTCGGGCCCGGCCAACTCCTGCTGTTCGACCGACGCACCATCCACGCCCTGCCGAAGATGCTGGAGGAGCCGCTGGTGTTCCTCTCGGCCGATACGCCGCGGCGGGAGCCGACCGGCATCGTCTTCGTGGATCCGGAGGACGGGACTCCGGCGACCTTCATGGCAAGGAATGCCGCGTCACGGCGGCATTGCCGTCGTACCCGTTCCGTTCTAGTGGTTTCCAGGCTGCCCGGGAACCATCTCCGCTTCCGGATCGTGTTCACCGCGCGCGGCAGGCCCGTTGCCCGACCCTGTCAGGGGCGCCACGGCGGGCCGCCCGGATCGTCGCAGAGATTCTCACCCCATGGCCAAAGCCAAAGCCCGCAAAGCCGAGAATGCGGCCACCACCGAGGACAGGACCGACGCACGGCTCTCCGCCCTGTTCGACGCGGCCGGCTCCTCCGGTGAGGGCGCGCGGGACACCCGCGTCATTTCGGTGCGCGGCGCCCGCGAGCACAATCTCAAGAACGTCGACCTGACGATCCCCCGCGACAAGTTCGTGGTGTTCACCGGCCTGTCGGGCTCGGGAAAATCCTCGCTGGCCTTCGACACGATCTACGCGGAAGGGCAGCGCCGCTACGTCGAATCGCTGTCGGCCTATGCCCGCCAGTTCCTGGAGATGATGTCGAAGCCCGATGTCGATCAGATCGACGGGCTCTCGCCCGCCATCTCCATCGAGCAGAAGACCACCTCGAAGAACCCGCGCTCCACCGTCGGCACGGTCACCGAGATCTACGATTACATGCGCCTGCTGTGGGCGCGGGTCGGCATCCCCTACTCGCCGGCCACCGGCCTCCCGATCGAGAGCCAGACCGTCAGCCAGATGGTCGACCGGGTGCTGGAATTACCGGAGAAGACCCGGCTCTACCTGCTCGCGCCCGTCGTGCGCGGCCGCAAGGGAGAGTACCGCAAGGAGATCGCCGAGTTCCAGAAGAAGGGGTTTCAGCGCCTGCGCATCGACGGCGAGTATTACCCGATCGACGACGTGCCGAAGCTCGACAAGAAGCTCAAGCACGACATCGACGTGGTGGTGGACCGCATCGTCGTGCGCGACGACATCGCCTCGCGGCTGGCCGATTCGTTCGAGACCGCGCTCGATCTCGCCGACGGCATCGCCGACATCGAATTCGCCGACACGCCCGAGGGCGAGGCCCCCAAAAAGATCACGTTCTCCTCGCGCTTCGCCTGCCCCGTCTCCGGCTTCACCATCCCCGAGATCGAGCCGCGGCTGTTCTCGTTCAACAATCCCTTCGGCGCCTGCCCGACCTGCGGCGGCATCGGCCACGAGATGCGGATCGATCCCGAACTGGTGATCTCCGATGCGAGCCTCACCCTGAAGCGCGGCGCGGTGGCGCCCTGGGCGAAATCGACCTCGCCCTATTACGACCAGACCCTCGACGCCCTGGCCAAGCATTTCGGTTTCAAGACCACGGTCGCGTGGTCGGCGCTGCCGGCGCAGGCCCGCGAGGTGATCCTGTTCGGGACGGGCAAGGAACCGGTGCGGTTCGACTACAACGACGGCCTGCGCTCCTACTCGGTCAACAAGCCGTTCGAGGGCGTGATCCCGAACCTGGAGCGGCGCTACAAGGAGACCGAGAGCGACTCCTCCCGCGAGGAGATCGGCCGCTTCATGAGCGCCAGCCCCTGCGCGGCCTGCGGCGGCAAGCGGCTCAAGCCCGAGGCGCTCGCGGTCAAGATCGACCGGCAGGACATCGGCGACGTCACCGCGCTGTCCGTGCGCGAGGCGCATCGCTGGTTCTCGGAGATCTCCGCCAAGCTGACGGACAAGCAGAACGAGATCGCCGTCCGCATCCTCAAGGAAATCCGCGACCGCCTGACCTTCCTCGTCGATGTCGGCCTCGAATATCTGACGCTCGCCCGCGGCTCGGGCTCGCTCTCCGGCGGCGAGAGCCAGCGCATCCGGCTCGCCTCGCAGATCGGCTCGGGCCTCACGGGCGTGCTCTACGTACTCGACGAGCCCTCGATCGGCCTGCACCAGCGCGACAACGAGCGCCTGCTCGGCACGCTCAAGCGCCTGCGCGACCTCGGCAATTCGGTGATCGTGGTCGAGCATGACGAGGACGCGATCCTCCAGGCCGACTACGTGGTCGATGTCGGGCCGGGGGCGGGCATCCATGGTGGGCAGATCATCGCCCAGGGCACGCCGCAGGAGCTTCTCAAGGATCCGGCCTCGCTCACCGCCAAATACCTGACCGGCGAACTCTCGGTGCACACACCCAAGGTCCGGCGCGACCCCGGTCGCGGCATGCTCACCGTGGTCGGCGCGCGGGGCAACAACCTCAAGGACGTGACGGCGAAGATTCCGCTCGGCACCTTCACCTGCATCACCGGCGTCTCCGGCGGCGGCAAGTCGACCCTCGTCATCGACACGCTCTACAAGGCGGCGGCCAAGCGCCTCAATGGCGCCCTGGAACATCCCGCCCCGTTCGAGGCGATCGAGGGGCTGGAGCATCTCGACAAGGTCATCGACATCGACCAGTCGCCGATCGGCCGCACGCCGCGCTCGAACCCGGCCACCTATACCGGCGCCTTCACCCCGATCCGCGACTGGTTCGCCGGCCTGCCCGAGGCCAAGGCCCGCGGCTACCAGGCCGGCCGCTTCTCCTTCAACGTGAAGGGCGGGCGCTGCGAGGCCTGCTCGGGCGACGGCGTCATCAAGATCGAGATGCACTTCCTGCCCGACGTCTACGTCACCTGCGATGTGTGCAAGGGCAAGCGCTACGACCGCGAGACGCTGGAGGTGCGTTACCGCAACAAGTCCATCGCCGACGTGCTCGACATGACCGTCGAGGAGGCCGCCGACCTGTTCAAGGCGGTCCCGTCGATCCGGGAGAAGATGGAGACGCTGGCCCGCGTCGGCCTGCATTACGTCCGTGTCGGCCAGCAGGCGACGACGCTGTCGGGCGGTGAGGCGCAGCGGGTGAAGCTCTCCAAGGAGCTGTCGAAGCGCGCCACGGGGCGCACCCTCTACATCCTCGACGAGCCGACCACCGGCCTGCATTTCCACGATGTCGCCAAGCTGATGGAGGTCCTCCACGAACTGGTGGACCAGGGCAACACCGTGGTGGTGATCGAGCACAACCTGGAGGTGATCAAGACCGCCGATTGGGTGATCGATATGGGCCCCGAGGGCGGCGATGGCGGCGGCACCGTGGTGGCGCAGGGCACCCCGGAGGAGATCGCCGCGAGCACGGCGAGCCATACCGGACGCTTCCTGCGCGAGGTGCTCGCCCGCCGCCCCTCCGGCCGGGAGCCGGCCAAGACGTCGGCCAAGGGGCCGGCCAAGGGGCCGGCTGAGGCGACGGCGAAGGGGGCGGCCCCATCGGCCCCATCGGCCCCCAAGAAGGCGGCCGCGCCGCGCCGGGCGGCGGGGCGGGGACGGCAGGCGGCCGAATAGGGTGCGGCGCACGACTTGGTCTTGCCCCGCCCTTCCCTGGGGCGGGGGCGCTCGGGCGGCCCCCAACGGAGGATCGATTCGCTTCGTCCGGTCGATCCGGACACCTCCGATGGGGCGGGTGTGGCCGTTCGGCCAGCCCGGCGCGTGGCGGTTTTCCGGGTTTGCACTTGCGCAATCCCCCGGCCGGATCTGCCGAAGGATCCCGGTTCGGGGCGGTGCCCAATGGCTTGAACATAATGTAATATTTCGCAGATCGGCGCCTCGGGGCACCCTGTCCGCTGAGGCTAATGCACGTTAAGGGCCCGTTAAGGATTTGGTTGCTCTGCAGCAAAAATGCGGCTTTTGAGCAACGGTGAGATCCGAACTGCCGAGATTGAAGGCAATCCCCTGTCTTTCAGGGGCGGTCTGTAGAATAGTTCCCGACGTCGAGACTTGAGGTGCGGCCGTAGGGGGCACCGGCACTGACCCGGCCATCCCGCTCTGGGGAGCGAGGAGGCCTGTAAGGGGGTGCGGGAGCTACGGGGCGGACGCCTGAAATCCTTGGGAAGGAACGAGAAAAATGATGAAGAACTGGCTCGCCGCTGGCGCGATCGCGCTCACGGCCGGAATGACGACGACCGTCGCCCAGGCGCAGACGACCACCGTCCCCGGTGAGCAGGTCGGTCTGGCTGTCGGCGCGCCCCTCCCCGAGGGCATCTACGCCATCAACACCTTCACCTACCGCAGCCCGGATGGCCCGAACGCCACCTCGGTCGACACCGCCGTCAACATCCCGATCCTGGTGTGGGCGACCCCCTACGTGCCGTTCGGCGGCCGCCTCGAGTTCGTCGTGGCTCCCCCGACCGTGTTCACCTTCAGCCGCGCTGCCGGCGGCCGTGACACCTCGATCAACGTCGGCACCTTCGTCGGCGCGATCTGGGCGTTCGATCTCGGCGGCAACATCGGCGTCAGCCTCCTCGGCGGTTCGTACCTCAACGAGCTCAACGCCGGTCGCGGCGGCGGCCTGAACATCCTGGCCTCCAACACCTACCGTGTCGGCGGCGCGATCAGCTACACCGGTGACGGCTGGAACCTGACCGCCAACCTGACCTACAACTTCTACGACTCCCCGAGCCGCTTCGACGGCCGCAACGGCATCCCCGGCTTCTTCGGCCCGGTGCAGATCTCGGACGCGTTCAACCTCGACCTGACCGCGACCAAGAAGTTCGGCAAGTTCGAGATCGGCGCCATCGGCTACGGCACGGTCAACCTCGACCCGAACCTGCTCG
>NZ_NKUI01000112.1 GCF_014845115.1 Methylorubrum zatmanii
CGCTCGGGCACGGCTCTAGGTGGAGTGGTTCCTAGAGCATTCTCGCGATCCAAGGATCATGGAAAATGCTCCAGCGGGCGCAGCGAACAGCCGTGAACGTCCCCGGAATATCCGGCAGGGCCGAATCGGTGCGCCGGCCCCCCCGCGAGGCCGTAGCGTCTCGATCGGCCCGGCCCCAAGCCAGCCGGTCGGCTCACTGCCGCACACGCCATCGATCTGATCAAAACCGCATCACGTCGCCACGGCAAAACGTCGGAAATTTCAGCAGGCAAGGTGCTTGTCGCAGCGCCGTTTCATATGCATCATTTGGACATCGTATCCATATAGCGGATAGAAAGTCAGGGGCATGGGCCTGCAGATCGCCATCGACACCGGGGGCACCTTCACCGACGTCGTCGCCATCGACGATGCCACCGGGCAGATTACCGCGGTGAAGACGCCGTCGACCCCTTCCGACCCGAGCATCGGGCTGATCGAGGGCGTGCGGAAGGTGCTCGCCGAAGCCGGCGGCACGGATGCCGACCTGCGCATGCTGCTGCACGGCTCGACCGTGGCAACGAATGCGGTGCTGGAGCACAAATTCGCCGGCCTCGGCCTGATCGTGACTCGCGGCTTCCGTCACATGATCGAGATCGCCCGGCAATCGGTGCCGGACGGCTACGGCAACTCGTTCTTCTGGGTGAAGCCGCCGCGCCTGGTGCCGCTCCACCTCGTGCGCGAGGTACCCGGCCGCCTGACCTTCGAGGGACGTGAGATCGAGCCCCTCGACGAGGCGGCGACCCTGCAGGCGGTGCGCGAACTCGTCGAGGACGGCGTGCGCTGCATCGGCGTCTGCCTGCTCCACGCCTATGCCAACGGCGCGCACGAGCAGCGCATCGGCGAGCTGATCCGCGCCGAATTCCCCGACGTCTTCGTCTCGCTCTCCTCGGTCGTGCTGCCCGAGTACCGCGAATACGAGCGGGCCATGACGACGCTGATCGACGTGCTCGTGAAGCCCTACTGCAAGACCTACCTGCAGAACGCCGCCGACGCGATCCGCGCCAAGTCCGGCGACATCCCGTTCCTGATCATGCAGTCGAACGGCGGCGTGGTGAAGCATTCGACCGCCGGCGAGAAGCCGGTGACCATGCTGCTCTCGGGCCCGGCCGCGGGCCTGCTCGGCTCGATCCACATGGCGCGGCTCGCCGGCTACAAGGACATCCTCACGGTGGATGTCGGCGGCACCTCCACGGACGTGGCGATCATCGAGGACTTCACCCCGATGTACACCTCGTCCTCGATGGTCGAGAGCTACCCGGTCAAGACGCCGATGCTCGACATCGTCACCGTGGGCTCCGGCGGCGGCTCCATCGCCTGGACCGACCCTTACGGCCAGCTCAAGGTCGGCCCCCGCAGCGCCGGCGCCGATCCGGGCCCGATCTGCTACGGCCGCGGCGGCACCAAGCCCACCGTCACCGACGCGGCGATCACCCTCGGGCGCCTGCCCGCCTCACTGATCGGCGGCGCGATCCACCTCGACGACGCGGCCGCGCGCAAGGCCTATACGGAACTCGGCGAGAGCTTCGGCATGTCCGCCGAGGAGGTGGCCGCCGGCGCCCTGGAGATCGCCGCGGTCAACCAGGTCTTCGGCATCCGCCAGGTCACCACGACCCGCGGCCGCGATCCCGGCGCCTATGCCATGGTCGCCTTCGGCGGCGCGGGCGGCCTGTTCGCCACCGAGGTCGCCGACTTCCTCGACATCCGCACGGTGATCTCGCCGCCCAATCCCGGCAATCTCTGCGCCTTCGGCCTGCACGTCTCCGACGTGCGCCGGGATTACATCCGCACCCTGGTGCGCCAGCAATCGACCGTCGACGGCGCCGAGATCCTGACCGCCTGGAACGAGCTCGCCGCGAACGGCCTCGCCGATATCGAGGCGGAGGGCATCCCGGCCGAGCGCATCGAGATCCGCCGCATCGCCGATGTCCGCTATTTCGGCGAGGGGCACGAGGTGCAGGTGACGATCCCCGCCGGCCTCTCCGACGAGGCGATCCTCGACCACCTCTGGTCGGACTTCCACCGCGTCCACGACCAGACCTTCGGCTTCCACTACGAGGGCAAGCAGGACGTCGAGCTCGTCAACCTGCGCATCCAGGCCGTGGGCGAGCAGAACCGGCCGAGCATCGCCGCCGACACCGTCGAGCGGGCGCCGGCCGCGCCCTTCGCCACGCGCCGCGCCTATTGGCGCCAGACCGGCTGGATCGACTGCCCGCTCTACCGCCGCACCGAACTCGCCGTCGCGCAGACGGTTCCCGGCCCGGCCATCGTCGAGGAATACGGCTCGACGGTGGTGGTGCCAACGCGCTGGAGCGTCCGCGCGGATGCCTACGGCAACCTGATCCTCGAGAAGAGCCTGTGAGGGAGGCGACCATGACGCAAGAGACCCGCACCACCCTCGGCCCGATCGAGCTCGAGGTCATCCACGGCACCATCCGCGCGGCCGAGCTCGAGATCGAGGCGGCGGTGGAGCGCACCGCCCGCTCGCCGATGATCCGCGACCAGCACGACTACCGGGTCGCGCTGTTCGATGCCAAGGGCCGCAAGCTCACCGGCCGCTCCTACTCGGCCATCGTCGAGCCGGTCTTCGAGTATTTCGGCGCCGACGACATCCATCCCGGGGACGTGTTCTTCTGGAACGACCCCTACAATTCCTGCGGCGGCATCGGCCACGTACCGGATCTCTGCACCACCGTGCCGATCTTCCTGGGCGAGCGGCTGATCGGCTTCAGCCAGGTCTTCGGCCACCACGACGACATCGGCGGCGCCGTGCCCGGCAGCCTGCCCGTCCACGCCACGGATTCGTGGATGGAGGGCGTGATGATCCCGCCGATCAAGCTCTACGAGCGGGGCAAGCGCAACGAGGCGGCCTTCCGCATCATCGTGCGCAATTCCCGCCTGTCCGAGCATCTCGCCGGCGATCTCGACGCGGAGATCGGCGCGGCCAAGCTCGGCTCCCGCCGGGTCGTGGCCCTGGCCGAGCGCTACGGCGCCGACACGCTGGAGGCCGCCTTCGACCAGATCCTGAAGAACACCGCCGAGGTCTTCCGCCGGGAGATCCTGCCGCAGATCGCCGACGGCGAGTACACCTTCGAGGACTTCATCGAGAACGACGGCGTCGAGAAGGACAAGCTCCACGCCCTGCGCGTGAAGATGATCAAGACTCCGGAGAAGATCGTCCTCGACTTCACCGGCACCGATCCGGAGGCGAAGGGCCCGATCAACTGGGCGCTCGACGAAGCGGAGGGCCGCTACTTCCGCAAGTGGCTCGCCCCGACGCTCCGCTCGCTCGCGAGCTCCCCCGAGCGGGCCGCCGAGATCGACTCGAACGAGGGCGTGCTCGACGTCATCGACGTGGTCTTCCCGCAGAAGGGCACGCTGATCACCCCGACCTTCGGCAAGCCCACCGGCATGCGCTTCTTCCTGATGCTGCGCACGCTGGGCTCGTTTGCCGCCTGCCTGTCCAAGGCGACGGGGGGCAAGATGCCCGCCGACCACGAAACCATCCGCATCTGGGGCGTCACCGGCGGCAAGACGCAGGAGGATTTCTACCTGTTCCGCGAGGTGCTGGGCGGCGGCAGCCCCGGACGCCCCTGGGCCGACGGCTCGGACGTCGTGCACATCGTGCCGAACTCCAAGAACCTGCCGGCGGAGTTCTCCGAGACCCGCTACCCGATCCTGGTGGAGGAGCTCGGCCTGAAGCAGGGCTCCGGCGGGCCGGGCTACCATCGCGGCGGATTCGGCTACGACAAGCGCATCCGCGCCCTGCAGGAATGCCGCCTGATCTCCAACGCCGACCGCTCCCTGCTCGGCTGCTACGGCGTCAACGGCGGCAAGGCCGGCGAGAACTACCAAGTCTCGGTGATCGACGGCGAGAACCGCGAGACGGTGCATCCCGGCATGAGCGACACGGTCACGGTCGCGCCGGGCTCGGTGATCCGCATCGTCACGACCGGCGGCGGCGGCTGGGGCGATCCCCTGGCGCGCCCGGTGGAACGGGTGGTGGCCGACGTGCAATGCGGCCTCGTCTCGGAGGCCTCGGCGCGGGACGATTACGGCGTGGTGCTGACGCGCGCCGGCCGTAGATGGGCCGCCGACCTCGCCGGCACGGAAGCCCTGCGGGCCCGCCTCGCCAAGGAGCGCGGCACGCCGCCGATGTTCGACCGCGGCCCCTATTTCGCCGCCCTCAAGGCGGCCGGCCGGATCACCCGGCCGGAGGGCGTGGCCGACCCGGACGAGGGCTGGCACGCCCGGCCGGTACTGTAAGAATCCGGGTGCCGCGCCCGGCCGGATCGGGCGCGGCACGCATTGTCTCTCTGGGGGCCGAGACCATGAAGATCACCCAATCCTTCGAGGTGCCGAGACCGCTGCCGGCCGTCTGGGACCTGTTCCAGGACATTCCCACCGTCGCCCGCTGCATGCCCGGCGCCGAGCTGACCGAGGACAGGGGCAACGGGGTCTATGCCGGCAAGGTCGGCATCAAGCTCGGGCCGTTCGGGGCCTCCTTCGACGGGGAGGCGACGGTGACGGCCGACCCTATCAGCAGGAGCGGGCATGCCGAGGGCCGGGGCACCGACAAGCGCGGCGGCAGCCGCTCCAAACTCTCCCTCGATTACCGCCTGACCGATCTTTCCGGCCGCGCCACCCGCGTCGACATCGACGCGGACGTGCAGCTCGCCGGCCCCATCGCCCAGTTCGGCCGCACCGGCCTCGTCAACGAGACCGCCTCGGTGCTGATCGGGCAATTCGTGAAGAACGTCGAAGCCCAGCTCGCGGCCATCCCGGCTGTGAGTGACGCAGCCGGCGCGTCATCCCCCCAGCCCGCTGCGGCGGCCGCGCCGACGCAGACCACGCAGATCAGCGTGCTCGGCCTGCTCGTCCGGCTGATCGCCTCCCTGTTCAGGAAACGGCAGAAGGAATCGACCCATGGCTGATCCCGACTCCGCCGCCCCCGCCGCCGGCGGGGAACGGCGCATGTCCTTCATGACGCAGATGGAGATCGCGGAGGCGATCGCGCAGAAGCGTGCCGTGATCCTGCCGACGGGGGCCACGGAGGCGCACGGCCCCCACATGCCGACCGACACGGACACGCACCAAGTCGAACACATCGCCTGGCTCCTGGCCCAGCGGATCGACGCCCTGGTGGCCCCCCCCGTCGCCTACGGCATCTCCAAGACCTTCGAGTTCTTCCCCGGCACGATCTCGCTCTCGATCCCGACCTACCAGGCGATGCTGTTCGAGATCGGCGCGGCCCTGGTCCGGCAGGGCTTCGAGCACCTGATCATCCTCAACGGCAACCGGCCGAACGGCACCGCCAACGACGCCGTCGCCCGCCACCTCGTCGACGAGCTCGACGCGGCTCACACCTTCAAGGTCTCCGCCGTGAGCTACTGGGAGCCGGCGGCGGAGAAGATCCACGCCCTGCGCCGGTCGGTGCCGGGGGGCATGGGCCATGGCTGCGAGTTCGAGACCGGCTTCCAGCTCGCCACCCGGCCCGAACTCGTGAAGATGGAGCGCCTCGCGGGCGCCCATTACGGCCCGGTCGGCTGGGATCTCGTGGCGCCGACGGAGCCGGTGCGCACCTATATGCGCCGCCCGCGCCCCGCCGCCGGCCATGCCGCGATCTTCGGCGATCCCTCCAGCGCCACGGCGGAGGCCGGACAGGTCTTCATCGACACCGTGGTCGAGGTGCTCGAACAAACCTTCCGCACCCTGCGCGGCTCCTACGAGGAGCGGCGCTGATCGCGCCACCGCATGCGCAGCTGACCGAAGCCCGGCCCGGGACGTCCCCACGTCCCGGGCCGGCTGCGTTTCGGGTCGAACGGGTCGGGTTGGGGTAGCCCTCGCCCCGCTTGCGGGGAGAGGGCACCAGGGGCGGAACGCCCCTCCACCCCCCGCCTCAGCGGCCGTGGCGCCAGCCGAGATCGAGGGAGATCGAGTGGGCGGCGTGGCCGATCTGCTCCCGCAGGGTCTCCCGGCGGGCGTCGCTCTTGAGGAGGTTCTTGCGGAAGACGAAGCAGAGCGTCGCCACGGTGTGCCCGGTGGCGTCCCGGATCGGCGCGGCCATCGAAGCGGCGAAGAGCTGGACGTCGCCGACGGTGAGGGCGAAATCCGAGGCCCGCACCTCGTTCAGGATCTCCCGCAGGCGGACCGGATCCGTCACCGTCTCCGGGGTCATCCGCTCCAGGGGCCGGGCGAGATAGGCATCGATGAAGGCGGGCGGCTCGTTGGCCAGCAGCACATGCCCCTTCGAGGCGCAGTGCAGCGGGAAGTGATAGCCGTAATGCGCCTTGGTGATGTCCTCATCGACATGCTGATGCGAGTAGATCACCACCGATTGCCAACCGATCCGCTCGACCACCTGCAGGGCGATCCCGTCCAGTTCGGAGAGCTTGGCGAGATAGGGCATCGCCGCGGTCAGCACGCGGTGGTTCGACAGGTAGGCCGAGCCGATATGCCAGAGCCGCGGCCCGATCTGGTAGCGGCTGGTCTCGGGATCGCGGCGCAGGAACTGCGCCTTCTCGAGCTGCACGATCGTGCGGTGAACGGTGGCCCAGGGCAGGTCGAGGGCCCGGGTGACGTCGACGACGCGGGCCGGCGCCTGGGCGAGCAGTTCCAGCACGGCGAAGGACCGGTCCATGCCGCGCAGGGAACCGGGATCGATGGCCGAGGGGAGGTTGCCCCGGTGCGCGGCCGCCTCCGAGGCAGCCTCGTCCATGGCGGCCTTGCGCCCCCGCTGCTTGCTCTGTGCCGTCATGGAATCCTTCGAGCCGCGCCCTCAGGCGCTCATGGCATACTGCGCCGTCAGGCACGCGTGGAATGAATATCCGACAAATGGACACGGCCGTGAAGCCGCGCTCCGGGGATCCGCCACGCTCTCAGCGATCCTCCCTGAGATGGGCGACACCGAGGGCGCGGGGCTCGAGGGATCCTCCGTTGCCGCGCAGGCAGGTCCAGATCATCACGCCGAGGGTGGCGAGGTAGGGGATCATGGCGATGAAATATTGCGGCACCTGGACGCCGACGGCGGCGATGCGCGGGATCAGGGCCTCGATCGCCCCGAACAGGAGCGCGCCGGCCAGGGCCCGCCAGGGCTGCCAGCGGGCGAAGATGACCAGCGCGATGGCGATCCAGCCGCGGCCGCCCGTCATGCCCTCGACCCAGATCCGGGCGGTGCCGACGGACAGATAGCCGCCGGCGATCCCGACCAGCGCCGCGCCCGCCGCCACGGCGCCGTAGCGCATGCGCGCGACCCCAATGCCGGCCGCATCCGCCGCATCCGGCCCGTCGCCGACGGCGCGCAGCCGCAGCCCCGTGAGGGTGCGGGTCAGGAACCAGGCCACCACCGCGAAGGCGGGGACGGTCAGGAACACGACCACGTCCTGCCGGAACAGCACCGGACCGATCACGGGGATATCGACCAGGGGGATCAGCGACAGGCTGCGCAGCCCCTCGACCGGCCGGTTGACCCAGCCCTCGGTGGTGCCGATGAGCCCGGTCAGGCCCTGGGCCAGAAACACGAAGCTCAGGCCCGCGATGACTTGGTTCACCCGGAGGCTGACCACGAGGAAGGAGAACAGCACCGACAGGAGCGCGGCGGCGGCGGCCGAGACCGCCAGGGCCGGAAGCGGCTGGCTCCCCAGGCCGAGGATCGCCCCGATGCCGGAGAGGGCCCCCACCAGCATGAAGCCCTCGGCCCCGAGCGAGAGCACGCCGGCCTTCTCGATGACGAGCAGGCCGAGGGCGGCCAGCGCGAAGGGGACGGCGAAACCTGGCACCGCGGAGAGCCAGTCGAGCAGGAAATCGGCAAACATCGCGTCGGCTCCAATCGGAAAGGGGTCATACCAAATCCGGTCGATCCCTTCGGGATGGCGGATTGGCTTCGCTCAAACGCCGCGCGGGCTCGCTGATACGGGACCGCTTTGTTCAGCGGAGCCCGTATCAGTCGATCCAGCGGAGCCGGTGGCGAATGAAGAAGTCCGAGGCCGCCACGCACAGGACGATCAGTGCCTGGACGAGCTGCACCGCGGAGCTGGGGATCTGATAGAAGACCTGCAGGCTCTGCCCGGCCACGAACAGCATGCCGACGGCGAAGGCCACCACCAGCACCGCGAGCGGATTGTTGCGGGCTAGGAACGCGATCAGGATGCCGGAGAAGCCGTAGCCGGCGGCGAAGGACTGGGTGAGCCGGTGCTCGACGCCGGCGCAGATCGCGAACCCCGCCACTCCGGCGAGCGCCCCCGAGAGCAGGGTCGCGGCCAGGACCACGCCGGTCATCGGCAGGCCCTGGGCCCGGCCGAGCCGTGGATTGGCCTCGGCGACGCGCATCAGGAAGCCGAAGCGGCTCAGGTTGATCAGCCACCAGCCGGCGAGCATCAGCACGACGGCGAGGGGCAGGGCGTAGGTGAGGTTCTGCCAGCCGAGATCGGCGAGGCGCTCCGGGGACGAGAACAGGGCCGAGTTCGGGAAGTTGCTCTCGGGGTCGCGCCAGGGCCCGTAGAGGAGGTGCAGGAGGCCGTTGAACGCGACGTAGTTCAGAAGCAGCGTCGAGATGATCTCGTTGAGCCCGAGCCGGAGCCGCAGCAGGGTCGGCCCGAGCATCCACAGGGCGCCTCCGAGGGCAGCGGCGAGCCCCATCAGGACGAGGCGGAGCGGCTCCGGCCCGAGATCGGCCAGCGCCACCGCGGTCGCGGCGATGGCGCCGCCGATCATCTGTCCCTCGATGCCGACGTTCCAGAAGCGCACCCGGAAGGCGATCGCGGCGGCGAGTCCGATGATGGACAGCGGCGCGGCCTGGGTGAGCACGGCCGCGAGGCTCTCGGGGCTGGTGAGGATCGAAACCACGAATTCCTGGGCGAGATCGGACAGGCTGACCCCGGCCGCCACCAGGAGCGCGGCGGCGCAGATCAGGCCGACGACGAGACCACCGGCAAGCGCCGCAGCCTGGAGCCAGCCGGGGGCGTGCTGCCGAATCTCGACCGAGAGACGGCGTGTCCGGCGTCCCGGAGCCGCGGGATCCGGCTTCGGCGCCGGCTTCGTATCCGTGCGGGATGTGAGGATCATGGCGGCGGGCGCAGTCTCAGGCATGGTGCACCATGGCGGCTCCCACCGCGTTGCGGTCGGCGGGCGCGTCGAATTCGGCGACGATCTTCCCGCGCGACATCACGCCGACGCGGTCGGACAGGAGCAGGACCTCGTCGAGATCCTCGCTGATCAGGAGGATGGCCGCGCCCGCATCGCGGGCGGCCCGCAGGCGCTGATGCACGGCGCCGGCCGCGCGCACGTCGAGGCCGCGGGACGGGCTGTGGGCCAGCACGGCGCGGGGAGGCCGTGCGAATTCCCGGGCGACCACCAGTTTCTGCGCATTCCCGCCCGAGAGCAGGCTGACCTTCTGCCGCGGCGACCGGACGCCATGGATGTCGAAGGCGGACACCGCCGCCTCGGTCGCCCTGTTCATGGCCTTGCGGTCGAGGCGGAACCAACTCCCGAACCGGCCGGCGAGCACGCCGCCGACCGCGTAGTTTTCGGCGACGGACAGGCCGCCGGCGAGCCCGTAGGCGGAGCGGTCGGCGGGAATGGCGGCGAGCCCGAGTTCGCGACGCAGGCCGGCATCCCCCGCGCAGAGATCGCCCACGCCCTCGAGCTCGATGCTGCCCGAGAGCGGCGCGCGCACGCCCATCAGGATCTCGGCGAGCTCGGTCTGGCCGTTCCCGCCCACGCCGGCGATGCCGTAGATCTCGCCCGCGCGCACGATCAGGGTCGCGTCGGAGAGCACGGTGAGGCCGTCGGCCCGGGCGCCGGAAAGCCCGGCAATGCGCAGCATCGTCTTGCCGATGGCGGGGGAGGGGGCCCGCTCCCGCTCCACCGGAGCGCCGACGACCAGAGTGGTCAATTCGGAGAGGGACAGGCTGTCGGGATCCGCGCTCGCCACCGTGCGGCCGCCGCGCATCACGGTGACGCGGTCGGCGTAGCGCTTCACCTCGCCGAGCTTGTGCGTGACGAGGATCACCGTGCGGCCCTCGTCGGCGAGCCGCCGCATGGTCAGGAGCATCTGCTCCGCCTCGCGATCGGTGAGCACGGCGGTCGGCTCGTCGAGGATCAGGATGCGCGCACCCTCGACGAGCACCTTCAGGATCTCGACGCGCTGCTGCTCGGCCACCGACAGCATCCCGACCGGCCGGTCGAGCGGCACGGTGAAGCCCAGCGCCGCGCAATGCCGGCGCACCGCCGCCTCGACCTCCCTGAGGCCACGTCCATAGGAGGGGCCGCCGCAGGCGAGAAGGATGTTCTCGAGTGCCGTGAAGGCTTTGACCAGCTTGTAATGCTGGTGGACCATGCCGATGTCGAGCCGCTTGGCGGCGAGGGGGCCGTCGATCACGACCGCCTCGCCCCGAACGCGGACCACCCCGGAATCCGGCCGGTAGAGCCCGATGGCGACGTTCATCAGGGTCGATTTGCCGGCGCCGTTCTCACCGAGAAGGGCGTGCACCTCGCCCGCATGGGCGGCGAAGCTCGCCTCGGAGAGCGCGCGAAATCCGTCGAAGGATTTCGACACCATCGTCATCTCGAGGGCGGGCGGCAGGGCTGAGGCCTGAGACATCAGGCGTCCTTTCGGAGTCTCGAAGAACGTGCCGGGAGCCGCCGCCGGAGGCCGGCGGCGGCGGTGAGGGCTATTTCTGGGTGACGACCCCGGGCACGAACCAGTCCATCTTCCAGAGATCGCCATCGGAGAGCACGCCGCCGGCGGGCACGCGCTCCTTGCCCTCCCGGTCGGTGAGCGGGCCGGCATAGATCTTCTTGCCGTCGATGATGGCCTGGCGCTCGGACATGATCTTGGCGACCGCCTCCTTGGGCACGGCCGGGCCGCAGCAGGCGATGTCCGGTCCGCCATCCTTGATCGAGACGAAGGCGCCGTAGGGCCCGGGCTCCCAGGTGCCGGCCTGGATCTTCCGGATGGTCGGGATGAGGTAGCGGTCCCAGAACCAGACCAGCGAGCAGACCGTGGCCTTGGGCGCGAATTCCTTCATGTCGCGGTGGTGGCCGGTGCCGAAGATGCCCTTCTCCTGGGCGACGATCTGCGCGGTCGGCGTGTCGACATGCTGGCCGATCACGTCGATGCCCTGGCCGGCGAGCGCCTCGGCCGCCGCGCGCTCCTTGACCGGGTCGTTCCAGGCGCCGGTATAGATCGCGGTGGTCGTCGCCTTCGGGTTGATCTGCCGGGCGCCGAGTTCGTAGGCGTTGACCGTCCAGTTGACGACGCCGAACGGGTTGGCGGCGACGAAGCCGAGTTTGCCCTCCTTCGAGACGGCGGCCGCGGCCATGCCGCAGAGGTAATGCGGCTCGTAGGAGCGGCCGTAGAAGGATTCGAGGTTCGGGCCGTTGGTCGTGCCCGAGCCGTTCACGAAGGCGACCTTCGGATATTTCTCGGCGAGCTCCTTGAAGGTGTCCGAATAGCCGAAGGCGGTGCCGATGATGATGTTGTAGCCGCGCTTGATGAACAGTTCGACCGCCGGCCGGATCGCGGTCGCCGATTCCTTGATGTTCTCGACGACGGGGATCTTGATGCCGAGCGCCTGCTCGGTTCGCACCCGGCTCTCCTCGAAGGCCTGGGACCAGCCGCCGTCGTTCTTCGGGCCGAACAGGACCATGGCGGCCTTCGGCTCGCCTTCGAGCTTGAACGGGGCCGCCGCCGCCGGGCTCGTCACGGCCGGCCCCCATCCCGCCGCGCAGGACAGCGCGAGCGCGGCGACAGCCGCTTTCCTGGTGACAAATCTTTCGATCATCGTCCTCGCTCAGCCCCTGTTGTCGCGTGCCGCGCCGCGGCCGCTCCTGGTGGATCCCGCGTTGCCCGCGGGCTTCCCGACGCGCCGGGCCGACGGCCGACCTCGATGCCCCGGATTCTCGTTCCGCATCGCCTGCTTTCGGGAAGCGGAACCCGCCTTGCCTCGGGCCGGTCCGCCTGCCCGGAAAACCGCGGCATCGACCGGCCCCCGGCGGCGCCGGCGCAGGCCGTCAGCGCTGCGTGACGACGCCTTGCACGAACCAGTCCATCTTCCAGAGTTCGGCATCGCCGAAGATCGCCCCGTCGACGACCCGCTCGATCCCGTCCCGATCCTTGAGCGGGCCGGCGAAGATCTGCTTGCCGTCGATGAGCGCCTGGCGCTCGGACATGATCCGGTCGGCGGCCTCCTTGGGCACGGCCGGGCCGCAGCAGACGATGTCCGGCCCGCCCTCCTTGATCGAGAGGAAGGCGCCGTAGGGCCTGGGCTCCCAGGTGCCGGCCTGGATCTTCCGGATGGTCGGCACGAAGTAGCGGTCCCAGTACCAGACCGAGGAACATTGCGTCGCCGCTGGCGCGAATTCGCGCATGTCACGGTGATGTCCGGTGGCGAGGATGCCTTTTTCCTGGGCGACGATCTGGGGGGTCGGGGTGTCGACGTGCTGGCCGATCACGTCCATGCCCTGGCCGATCAGGGCGGCGGCGGCGGCCCGCTCCTTCACGGGATCCTTCCAGGCGCCGGTATAGACGGCGGTGGTCACCGCGGCGGGGTTCATCTGCCGCGCACCGAGCTCGTAGGCATTGATCGTCCAGTTGACGATGCCGAACGGATTGGCGGCCACGAAGCCGATCCGGCCGCTCTTCGAGGCCGCGCCGGCGGCCATGCCGCAGAGATAATGGGTCTCGTAGGTGCGGCCGTAGAAGGATTCGAGGTTCGGGCCGGTGGTCGTGCCCGAGCCGTTCACGAAGGCGACCTTCGGATATTTCTCCGACAATTCCTTGAAGGTATCGGAGAAGGCGTAGGCGGTGCCGATGATGATGTTGTAGCCGCGCTTGATGAACAGCTCGGCGGCCGGACGGATCGAGGTGGCGGTCTCTTGGATGTTCTCCGCCACCGGAATCGAGATGCCGAGCGCCTTTTCCGTGCGCTGGCGGGCCTCGTCCATGGCCTGGGACCAGCCGCCGTCGTTCTTCGGGCCGAACAGGATCATGGCGACCTTGGGCTCGCCCTCCAGCTTGAACGGGGCAGCGAAGGCGGCCGGAGCCTGCCCGGCAACGGCCAGGCCGAGGGCGGCGCAGGTGGCAATGGATCGGATCATGCGGACATCTCTTGTCTTCGCCGGCGGGGGACGGCCTCGATCTTCAAGGAATGGGAGCGCTGCCACGGCGTGCGGCCGCTCTCTCGACAATGGACCGGGACCGCAGACATTCTACCGGCTGCCCTCCAGGGCCGCCCAATACCGTCGGAGCCACGGGCAATGCTTGGCCGGCATCGTCTTGGGGCGCCGGCCACGGCAACGGAACGCGGGCGAGACACGGCTCAAGCCCCCGCGAGGGCGGCGTGGATCATGCTCGGCGTGATCGGCACGTGGCGGAACGGCCCGGCCCCGAGGGGCCGCAGCGCGTCCTCGATGGCGGAGGCGACCACCGAACCGACCGGGATGCAGCCCGCCTCGCCCACGCCCTTCACGCCCAGGGGGTTGAGGGGAGAGGGGGTCTCGAGATGCAGGATCTCCACCGGCGGCACCTCGGTGGCGTAGGGCACCAGGAAGTCGACGAAGTTGGCGTTGACCGGATTGCCCTCCGCATCGAACTCGATGCGCTCGTAGAGGGCGCCGCCGAAACCCTGGGCGATCCCGCCCATGACCTGGCCCTCGACGATGGTCGGGTTGATCATGGTGCCGCAATCGTGGACGCAGACGTAGCGCAGCACCTTCACCGCGCAGGTCTCGGGATCGACCTCGAAGAGGCCGCCATGGACGCCGTAGGCCCAGGTGGCGCAGGGCGGGCTGTAATAATCCGTCGCCTCCAGGCCCGGATGCTCGCCCGGGCGGAGCGCCGGGCCGTCGTGCCGGCTCGCCGGGGCGAACTGGGTCGCCGCCTTGGCCGCCTCGTTGAAGGCGTAGCGCAGGGGATTGGTCGCCGTGGCGATCGCCGCCAGCGACACGCTGCGGTTGGTGCCCCGCGCCCAGGCGGCGCCGTCGCGCAGGTCGATGTCCTCGCGGTCCACTTCCAGCATGTTGGCGGCGGCCTCGATGGTCTTGGCCCGCACGATCGCCGCCGATTGGTGGATGGCGTTGCCGGAGACCACCGCCGCCCGGCTCGCGAAGGTGGCCACTCCCCAGTCATAGGCCTTGGTGTCGCCCTCCACGACGATCACGTCCTCGACGGCGACGCCGAGCTGGTCGGCCACGATCTGGGCGAAGACCGTGTCGTGCCCCTGCCCCTGGGAGGTGAGTCCGGTATTGACGTAGACCTTGCCGGTGATCGGCTGGATGCGGACATGGCCGCCCTCGTAGGGGCCGAGGCCGGTGCCCTCGACATAGAAGGCGAGGCCCAGGCCGAGATAACGGCCCTGGGCCCGCGCCCGCTCCTGCTCCGCCCGGAAGGCGGCGACGCCGAGCCTGTCCTCCAGCATGGCGAGCGCCCGGTGGTACTGGCCGCTGTCGAGGCTGACCGGGAGGCCGTCGGCGAAGAGCAGGCCCTCGCGCAGGACCGGGAATTCGTGGTCGGCGACGAGGTTGCGGCGGCGCACCTCGAAACGGTCGAGGCCGAGTTCGTCGGCGAGCTGGTCGATCGCCCGCTCGATGGCGAAGTTCGCCTGGGGCCGGCCGCAGCCGCGATAGGGCGTGACCGGGACCGTCGGCGTGTAGACGCAGCGGAAGGCCACGTCGATGTTCGGGATCCGGTAGGGGCCGGCGATCGAGGTCGAGGCGACCTGGGGGATCGCGATGCCGTAGGGGATGAAGGCGCCGGTATCGTGCAGGAAGACGTCGCGCAGGCCGAGGATCGTGCCGTCCTTGCGGGCGAACAGCTCGATCTCGTGGATCTGCGTGCGCTCCTGCGAGGAGCCGATGAAGTTCTCGCGCCGGTCCTCGATGTACTTGACCGGGCGGCCGAGCTGGCGCGCGGCCATCGGCACCAGCAGCTCGTCGGGATAGAACTGGTAGACCTTCTGGCCGAAGCCGCCGCCGACATCGGGGGCGATGACCCGGACCTTGTCCTCGTCGATCCCGAGGATCGAGGCCAGCGCCCCGCGCACGGAGATCGGCGCCTGGGTGCCGTCCCAGACCGTCAGCTCGCCGGTGACCGGGTCGTGGACCGCCGCGACGGCGCGGCATTCCATCGGCGCGGCGGTGGAGCGGTCGACCTGCACGCGGATGCGGGTGACGTGCTCCGCCTGCACGAAAGCCGTGGCCGGATCCCCGCAGATCTGGCGGAAATCGGCGGCGACGTTGTTGGGGTGCCCGGCATGGACCAGCGGCGCCCCGTCCGCCACCGCCCGCTCCAGATCGAGCTCGACGGGCAGCGGGTCGTACTCGACCCAGACCAGGGTGGCGGCATCCTCCGCCGTGTAGCGGTCGACGGCCACCACCATCGCCACCGGCTGGCCGACATGGAACACGTCCTCCCGGGCGAGCGGCCGCTGCGTACGCGGATCCGTCATCGAGGGATGCGGGATGAGCTGCGGCAGCTCCAGATCGAGGGCGCCGATGTCGTCGCAGGTATAGACCGCGCAGACGCCCGGCATGGCCTTCGCCTCCGCCGTGTCGACCGACAGGATCTTCGCCCGGGCGAAGGGGCTGCGCACGAAGGCGACGTGCAGCGGATGGGCGAGCGGGATGTCGTCGACGAAGGAGCCTTCGCCGCGCAGGAGCTTGGGATCGATGTTGCGCTTGATCCGGGAGCCGAAGGTGCGGGTCGACATGATCGGGCCTCCCCTCAGCGGATCGCGAGGCGTTCGGCCGCCTGGCGATAGGCGGCGACGATGTTCTGGTAGCCGGTGCAGCGGCAGAGATTGCCGGAGAGCACGTCCCGGATGCCCTCCTCGGAGAGGTCGACGGGCTGCCCGGATTCGAAGTGGCTCAGGATGTTCATGATGAAGCCCGGCGTGCAGTAGCCGCATTGCAGGGCATGGCAGTCGCGGAAGGCCTCCTGCAGCGGGTGCAGGGTACCGTCCTCGGCGGCGACCGACTCGATGGTGCGCAGCTCCGTTCCGTTGGCCTGCACGGCCAGGGTGAGGCAGGAGCGGGCCGACTTGCCGTCGATCATCACGGTGCAGGCGCCGCAGACACCGTGCTCGCAGCCGACATGGGTGCCGGTGAGCCCGAGCTCGTGCCGCAGGAAATCCGAGAGCAGCAGGCGCAGGCTGACCTCGCGCTCGACCGCCTCGCCGTTGACGGTGAGGGCGACGCGGACCTTGGGATCGTCCGAGGTGACGGGAAGCGGGCGCCGGGCTTTTGCGCGGGAGATGGGGCGGGGCATGGGAATCGTGCCTCAGGAAGCGCGGGCGAGGGCGCTCGCCACGGCCCGCCGGACGAGGCCGGCGAGGAGGTGGCGGCGATACCCGGTGGTGGCGTGGAGATCGTCGGGGGCGGTGACCGCCGCCTTGGCCGCCTCGGCCGCGGCGCGGATCGCCCCCTCGGAGAGGTCGCTGCCCGACAGGAGCGCCTCCGCCGCCTCCAGCCGGACGGGGCGGGCGGCGATGCCGCAGGCGGCGAGCGAGATCGCGTGCCGGACCGTGCCGCGCCGGATCACCGCGCCGACCGCGGCGATCGCGTAATCGCCCCGGCGGCGGGCGAATTCCTCGAAGGCCCAGCCGGCGCCCTCGGGCAGGACAGGGAAGCGCGCCTCCGTGACGATCTCGTCCTGGCGGCGGGTGGTGGTCATGTGGAACGCGAAGAAGTCCCGTGCCGGGATCTCGCGCCGTCCCTCCGGCCCCTGCGCGATCACGCTGCCGTCGGTGAGCAGGAGCAGCATCGGCATCTCGGCGGCGGCATCGGCGTGGCAGAGGCTGCCCACCACGGTGCCGCGGTTGCGGATCGGGATATGGGCGACATGCGCCATCACCGCGCGGATGAGCGGGTTCGCACGATGGGCCTCGGCGCTGAGCTCCAGCTCCCGATGGCGCACCATGGCGCGGACCGCGATCCGGCCCTCGGCCACCGTGATCCCCCTCAGGCCCTCGACATGCTGGATATCGACGAGGCGCCCCGGCGCGGCGAGCCGCAGGTTCATCGCCGGAACGAGGCTCTGGCCGCCGGCGAGCACCATTGCGCTCGGATCGCCGGCCAACAGGGCGACAGCTTCGTCGAGTGTTCTCGGCGCGTCATACGCGAACAGAGACGGTTTCATGGTCTTTTCCGGTTCCCTCGCGGCATGGATCGACAGTCCTCCCAAGCTTTCGCGCGGAGGCCAGACCTGCGAAACCGCATTGCCTTCAAATGAGCAAAATGCCCAAAACCAGAGCAGTACTGCCCATCTCTATATCCATTCAGTGGATATCGTATCCTTCATTACGATACGTTGCCGCGTTTGTCTGTCAATCTCTCAATCCTTCGAGGAAGTAATTTTTCTTCGGCGGCATCGGGCGGGCGGATCGTATTCCCGAGCCAGAGTGGCGCGCGCACCGAACAGGCGCTCGGTCGACGACACGCGCCCTGGCAAGCAAGAGTGGGGCCGCTCGGGGCTCGGAGACGCATTGGCGCACCGTTCCGAAAACCGGATCCGGGCTGCCACGCCAAGCCATTGTTTTGAATTGATTTTTCCGAGAGCCGGAGGCCACCTTTCGGGGCGATGCTCCCATCCTGCGCTCACCTTGCGCTCGGAGCACGGCCACTCGGAGCACGGCGTGGATCCGCTCGATGCAAGGCCGACCCGATCCGCACTGCCGGGACCAAACACCTGATCCTGTCTCCGGTCGATCGGACCGGAGGCAGGACAGGGGCACGATGGGGCTGCCGGGCAGTCTTTTGTTGCGCGTGCCTCCGAAACGGCCCGCAAAGCTATTTTTCCAACACGCTACCGCGAAAAATCACAGATACCGGCCGTTGCTCCCCGGCAGCAGATCGATGAAAACTGGCATTGACGCAAACGCGCTCACCGCATGTCGCCGGCGATCGAAGACGACATCGAGCACTTGGTCCCGTCCGGCAAAATCACCTGGATGTTCACCGACTATAGCGGCGACCTTCCGTTCGCGGACCACAAGACGCCCGGCGAACTCGATGACGTGACAGGCCTCGGGATCGCCGTACACATCGACACGAACGGCGCCGCCCCGGGGCGATGCGCAGCCACCGTTCGGCTCTCCCTTCACATGACCTGAGGGGAGACCTCCGAGCGCGATAGGAATGGCTTCGCCAGCACGCCGGCCGCTGAGATCGTGCACTTGCGGTGCATCGCGCCACCGGACGCCGCCTGCGCAGGCTTCCGACCCGGATCGACCCAGGGCCGATCCTTCACACCCCGTCGGCGTCAATGCGCGTCGGCCGTCCTGGCCTGACGCAGGGCCGCGTCGCGGGCCTGTGCGGCGCTGCCGCGCCCGTTGAAGAACAGATTGAGCAGGACCGCCGCGATCGCGGCCAGCAGGATGCCCGATTCCAGCAACGGATGCAGCGCGGGCGGCATCTGCTTGAAGAAGGTCGGCGCGACGAGGGGGATCATGCCGAAGCCGACCGCGACGGCGACGATGAACAGGTTGTTGCGGTTGCCGGCAAAATCGACGGCGCCGAGGATGCGCACGCCCGTCGCCCCCACCATGCCGAACATCACGAGCCCGGCGCCGCCGAGCACGCAGGGCGGGACCGCCTCGACGAGGGCGGCGAGCTTCGGGATCAGGCCGAGCCCCAGCATGATGACGCCGCCGACCACGGTGACGAGGCGCGAGCGCACGCCGGTGACGCCCACGAGGCCGACATTCTGCGAGAACGAGGTGTAGGGAAAGGTGTTGAAGACGCCGCCGAGCAGCGTGCCGAGCCCGTCCGCGCGCAGGCCCCGGGTCAGGCGCTCCTCGCCGACCGGATCGCCGGTGATGGCCGAGAGCGCCAGGAACATGCCGGTCGACTCGATCATCACCACGATCATCACGATGCAGAGCGTCGCCGCCGAGACGGGATCGAAGGTCGGCCAGCCGAAGTGGAACGGCTTGACCACGTCGAGCCACGGGGCCGCGACGACCTTCGCCGGATCGACGAGCCCGGCCATCGCGGCGACGAGCATGCCGAGGACGATGCCGATCAGGACGGACGCCGAGGAGACGAAGCCGGTCGTGAAGCGGGTGAGGGCGAGGATCGTGAGCAGGACGAAGGCGCTGATGCCGAGATTGAGCGGCGCGCCGTAATGCGGGCTGCCGACGCCGCCCGCCGCCCAGTTCACGCCGACCCGCATCAGCGAGATGCCGATCACCAGGATGATGGTGCCGGTGACGACCGGCGGGAAGAGCGGGAGCAGCCGTCCGACCAGCGGCGCGGCCAGGAGGCCGAACAATCCGGCCACGATGACCGAGCCGTAGATCGTCGTCAGGCCGAGCGCGGGATTGGTGCCGATCGCGATCATCGGCGTGACCGAGGCGAAGGTCACTCCCATCATCACCGGCATGCGGATGCCGATCCCCGGCAGGCCCCAGCTCTGGATCAGGGTGGCGATGCCGCAGGCGAACAGATCGGCGCTGACCAGGATCGCGACCTCCTCCGGCGACAGCTTCAGGGCCCGTCCGACGATCAGCGGCACGGCCACCGCGCCGGCATACATCACCAGGACGTGCTGCAGGCCGAGCAGGCCCAGGGCGGACGGACGGATCTTCGTCCCGGGCACCGGTTCCTCAGACGCGGCCGGCGCCGCGCTCGCTGCACGCCCATCCATGCGCGGTATCCTCCTGGTCTTCTCCGGAACGCGACGTCCGGGCCGAGCCCCGACCGCAAGGCGTGTGCCAGCCGGTGCGCGGCGGCGACGCGCGATCGATGGACGGCCGTGGCCCGGAGCCTGCTACGGTCGGCGCGGCCCGCCGCGCGACCGGGGCGGGCGGATCCGGCCGATGAGCGCACGATGACCGTCACCCTTTCCACCCTCAACGCCGCACCGTCGGCGGTCTTCGTCGAGACGCTCGGCGCCGTGTTCGAGCACGCGCCGTGGGTCGCGGAAGGCGCCGCGGCGGGCCGTCCCTATCCGACGGTCGAGGCCCTGTTCGCGGCCATGCGCGCGACCGTGCAGAGGGCGGAGGAGGGGCGGCGGCTCGCCCTGCTCGCCGGGCATCCCGAACTGGCCGGACGGGCCGCGCGGGCGGGCAGGATCGCGCCCGATTCCATCGCCGAGCAGGCGGCGGCGGGCCTCGACCGGCTGTCGGAGGCCGAGTTCGCGCGCTTCGCGGCGCTCAACGCCGCCTATCGTGAAAAATTCGGCATTCCCTTCATCCTGTGCGTCAAGCGGCACGGACGCGCCTCGCTGCTCGCGACCTTCGAGCGGCGGCTCGGATCGAGCCCCGAGATCGAGCGGCGCGTGGCGGAGGACGAGGTGATGCGCATCGCCGCGATCCGCCTCGATGCCCTGGTGACCGGGGAGGGGCCCTTGCAGACCAAGGGCCGGATCTCGACGCATGTGCTGGATACGGCGCTGGGCCGTCCCGCCGCCGGCGTCGCGCTGGAGCTCTACGAGATCGTCTCCGCGACGGAAGCGGCCCTCGTCGCCCGCGCGGTGACCAATGCCGACGGGCGTACCGATGCGCCGCTGGTGCACGGGCGGCCGGTGCCGGTCGCGACCTACGAACTTCGCGTCCGGCTCGGCGATTATCACCGCCGCCTCGGGCTCGACCTGCCCGATCCGCCCTTCCTCGACATCGTGCCGCTGCGCTTCGGCGTGAGCGAGCCGGAGGGCCATTACCACGTGCCCCTGGTCGCCACGCCGTGGAGCTTCCAGACCTATCGCGGAAGCTGACCGGACCCGCAGCGCCTCATACCCAATCCGGTTGATCCCTTCGGGATGGCGGATTGGGGCTCCGCTCAGACGCCGCGCGGGCTTGCCGATCCGGGAACCGCTTGAGGCAAGCGGTTCCCGGATCAGGCGCCGCCGCCCTCCTCATCGCCATCGATGACGCTGACATGGGCGGCCACCACCTTCCAGCCATCGGGAAAGCGCACCCAGGTCTGGCTCTGGCGCCCGATCCGGCCGGGGGCGGCCTCGCGCCGGAACAGCGTCATCGCCACGGCGTGGTCGCGGCCGAAGGTGGTGATGACGGTGCGGGCGAGGTCGCGCGCGAGGCCCTGCGCCGGGCGGGCCCGGCGGAAGGCGCGGATCGCCTCCATGCCGTAGAGGTTCTCCGCCGCGCCGTAGCGGATGGTGCGGGAATCGTCGTGGAACAGCCGTTCGAGGGTCGCGACGTCGTTGCCCACCAGGGCCGCCTCGTAGGTCGCGAAGACCCGCTCGACCTCGGCCTTCACCTCGGGATCGTCGATGATCATGGCGCGCCCTCCAGGGCGGCGACCGGCGCCCGGACCGCGCCCGCGCGCTCGAGGTGATGCGCGACGCGCAGGCAGAGCGACTCGTTCCAGGGCGCGGCGACGACCTGCACCCCGAGCGGCAGGCCGTCATCGAGCCAGACCGGCACCGCGACCACGGGCAGGCCGATGAACGAGAGCGGCTGCGTGAACAGGCCGAGATTGGCCCGCACCGGCAAGGCGACGCCGTCGAGGACGAAGCTCGTCTGGCCGGAGCGCGGCGCCCGGCAGGGCGTGGCGGGCGCCAGGATCACGTCGACCTCGCGGAACAGGTCGAGCACGGCGTCGCGGTACCAGCGGCGGAAACGCTGCGCCCGCTCGACGAAGGGCGCGGGCAGCATCGCCCCGGCGAGGAGCCGGTCGCGCACCGCCGGATCGAAATCGCCCGCGCGCTCCCGCAGCCGGTCGAGATGCAGCGCGGCGCCTTCGGCCGCGGTGATCAGATAGGCCGCCGCCCGGGCGCGGGCCGCCTCCGGGATCTCGACGCTGCCGGTCACGCCCAGGGCCCCGGCGACGCGCGCGACGGCGGCGAAGGCCTCCGGATCGCCCCGGTTGGCGAAATAGCCTCCGGCGACGGCGATGCGGAGGTCGGCGATGCCCCGGTCGAGGTCCGGAAGCGCGGGCTCGGCCGGGCGGGACGTGGCGGCGGGATCCTCGGGATCGGGGCCCTGCAAGGCGTCGTAGGCCAAAGCGAGGTCGCGGCTCGAGCGCGCCATCGGCCCGAGATGGTCGAGGCTTCCGACGAAGGGGAAACTGCCGGCCCGGCTCAGCCGTCCGTAGGTCGGCTTGAGGCCGAAGCAGCCGCAGAAAGCGGAGGGCACGCGGATCGAGCCGTTGGTGTCGGAGGCGAGCGCGACCGGCACCAGGCCCGCAGCCACCGCCGCACCCGAGCCGCCCGAGGAGCCGCCTGACATGTGGCCGAGGGCGTGCGGGTTGCGGGTGTTGCCGTCGTGGACGTTCTCGCCGGTGAAGTCGTAGGCGTATTCGCCCATGGCGAGGGCACCGACCAGGACGGCCCCCGCCGCCTCCAGGCGCCGAACCAGGGCGGCGTCGCGGGCGGCCGGCGCTCGCTCGCGGTTGATCCGCGAGCCCGCCCGCGTCGGGAGCCCGGCGACGTCGAACAGGTTCTTGACCGCGAAGGGGACCCCGGCCAGGGGGCCGAGTGCCTCGCCGCGCGCCCGTGCCGCGTCGAGGGCGGCGGCGCGGGCGATGGCGCGCGCGCCGAGGATATCGGTGAAGCTGTTCACCGCCGGGTCGATGCGGGCGATGCGGGCGAGGGCGGCGGCCACCACCTCGCGGACCTCGACCGTCCCGTCCGATACGGCCCGGGCGATGTCGGCCGCCGGGGCGAGGCTCCAATCCGGCAAAGCGCTCACGCCGCGTAGACCGGGGCGGCCTCGGTCGCGTCGGGCAGCGGGAAGCCGCCGACGAGTGCCGCCGCCGCGTGCAGCACCCGCAGATTGGCGACGACCGCCTCGGTCCAGGCCGGGTCGAGGGCGAGGCCGAGCACGCTCGCCGCGCTCGCGGCATAGGCGTCGAGATCGGGCATCGGCATGTCGGCGGCGTGATCGGTCATTCTGTCCCCTAGGGATCGGGTGCTTCGCGGCCGGCCAGGTGCAACCGCCGGGCCAGGGCCGGCCGTCGGAGGGCGGGATGCCGGTGGCGGCCGGACGCGCGCCACGGTTGGCCGAGGGCGGCGAGCAAGGAGACGCCGTTGCCGAGGCTCTCGCCGAAGCCGCCGGGCTCGAGGAAGTCGCGCGGCCTGTCGATGACGATCAAGTCCGTCGCGACCGGATCGAACGCCAGGGGAGACGGCTCGGCACCGAGAAGGGGCCGCTGGACGGGCAACCGCTGGGCGGGAATGGGCAAGCTCGGAGCGCTCTCGCGGGACCGGGCGCGGGATCGTCCGGGCCGCCGCGATGACGGACCGCCCTCGCCGGAAATCCTGCCCGATCCCGTCGACCGATGCACGAAGTGTCGCCAACTGACGCCTGTCCAGGCATCCGGCCAAGCATCCGGCCAAGCCCCCGGCAAGGTGCGCCCGGCGAGGTGCGTCCGGCCCCGGCTCCGCCAGCGCTCGCAAAGCGTCCTCACCCCGAGGCATTTCCGGCACCCTGTCCATGAAATACGCAGCGTGGCCAAACGGCAGGCTACCGCGCAGGAATTTCAAAGATTTATCCGGCCGCAGCGAAGACTCAACTTCCATATCCAGCGATCTTACCGGCGATCCATCACCGTTTTACATGGAGACCACATGCGCTGCGCCGGAAATGTGTTGCAGATTTGTGACGTACGCTGTTGTCCGAGCACCGGAAACCTACCAACCCATCGAGGTTGGCATTCCCGTTGCTGCTCCCTTGCCACACGAACGCTTGGAGAGAACAAGAATGTCGGTTCGGGGGCTTGCGGCGGTCGCGCTGTCGCTTTTCACGGTCGGTACGGCGGCCGCGGCAGATCTCGGTATGGACAAGATCCAGCAGACCAAGGCACCGGAGGAGGTGGTCGCCAAGGACGTGCCGTTCTTCCTGTTCGCCGATACGCAGATCAGTTACCGCTACCAGTTCCCCACCGTCACGCCCGGCATCCAGATCCAGCGGCCGGACGGCAGCTTCCGCTCCCGTGAGGCGCCCAAGAACATCCTCAACATCTCGCATGCCGATGCCTGGGCCTACGGCACCAACTTCTTCTCCCTCGACATCCTGCAATCCGGTTCGCAATTCCCGGCCGGCACCACCAACACCCCCGGCGGGGTGCCGGTCTCTCGCGATTACGGCAACACCGAAGCCTACGGCCTCTATCGCGGCACCCTGAGCCTCAACGCCCTCACCGGAACCAAGGCCTTCACCCTGCCCGGCATCGTCAAGGAGATCTCCCTCGCCTTCGGCTTCGACGCCAACTCGCAGAACGACGCCTTCGGCTCGAAGAAGCGCGATGTCGTCGGCGGCCTCAACTTCGCGTTCGATGTGCCCGCCGGCTTCCTCAACCTCTCGGTGCACGCCTACAAGGAATGGAACCGCAACGGCTTCAACACGCAGCCCGACCGCGACCAGAGCTTCAACACGGTGCCCGAGTTCGAGATCGTCTACAGCCTCCCGCTGACCTTCACCGGGCTGCCGCTGACGCTGGCGGGCTTCAACAACATCGTCCTGCCCAAGGGCCGCGGCATCAGCGGCAATCCGGCGGCCTACGCCTTCAACCCGCCGCGCGGGCTCGAATTCCTCTCGCGCACCAACCTCGTGCTCGATCTGGGCAAGCTCGTCTACGATCAGCCCAACAAGGTCGATGTCTTCATCGGCTTCCAGTACTGGCTCAACAAATTCGGTAACCAGGAAACCGCGACCTTCAAGGGCACCGAGGAGAAGAGCTTCCTCGCCGGCGTCGCCTTCCATATCTTCTGATCACCCGGCCGGATTCGCCAGGCCGCCCGTGCTGCCGACCCGCAGCACGGGCTCCATCGAGAGGAGTGTGAAATCGACCCGATGGACGCCGCTCCCGCTCCGCCGGGCCCCCGGGAGGGGCCGACGCCGCTCTTCGGCGCCTACGGCATCGTCAAGCGCTTCGGCGACTTCACCGCCAACGACCGCATCGATCTGGAGATCCGCGCGGGCGAGATCCACGCCCTGCTCGGTGAGAACGGCGCCGGCAAATCGACCCTGATGAAGATCCTCTACGGCCTGCTGGAGCCGACCGAGGGCGTCGTCACGCATCAGGGCGACATCGTGCGGCTGGCCAATCCGGAAGCCGCGCGGGCGCTCGGCATCGGCATGGTCTTCCAGCATTTCTCGCTGTGCGAGAACCTGACGGTGGCCGAGAACATCGCCCTCGTGATGCCGGCCGCGCTGACCGGCCGGGCGCTGGCGGAGCGCATCGCCCGGCTCGGGCAGGATTACGGCCTGCATCTCGATCCGGCGCGGCCGGTCTGGTCGCTCTCGGCGGGCGAGCGCCAACGCATCGAGATCGTGCGCTGCCTGCTCCAGGATCCCAAGCTGGTGATCCTCGACGAGCCGACCTCGGTGCTGACGCCGGGCGAGGCGGAGGCGCTGTTCTCGGTGCTGGAGCGCCTGCGCGACGAGGGCCGGGCGCTGCTCTACATCTCGCACCGGCTCGACGAGGTGCGCCGCCTCTGCAGCCGGGCCACGATCCTGCGCGCCGGCCGGGTCGTCGGCAGCTGCAACCCCCGCGCGGAGACGGCCCGCTCGCTCGCCGCGATGATGGTCGGCACCCAGGTGAACGAGGTGCAGCCGAGGGCAGCCCGCAGGGCCGGCGCGGTGCGCCTCGTGCTCGACCGCCTGTCGCTGCCCGCGCCGGGCCTGCATGCCACGCCGTTGCGGGACATCTCGCTGTCCGTCGCGGGCGGCGAGATCCTGGGGATCGCGGGAATCGCCGGCAACGGCCAACCGGAGCTGTTCGACGCCCTGTCGGGCGAGAGCCAGGCCCCCGTGCCTGAGGCCGTCCGCCTCGACGGCCGGCCCGTCGGCCATCTCGGCATCAACGCCCGGCGCCGGCTCGGGGCCGGTTTCGTGCCCGAGGAGCGCAACGGCCATGCCGCGATTCCGCAGATGAGCCTGTCGGACAATGCGCTGCTCTCCCGCCATGCCACGGCCCCGCTCAGCCGCTTCGGCCTGTTGCGGCGGGCGCGGGCGCGGGAGCTCGCGCGGCGCGTGATCGAGGCCTTCGACGTGCGCAAGGCAGGTCCCGACCCGGCCGCCGGCACGCTCTCGGGGGGCAACCTGCAGAAATTCGTGGTCGGGCGGGAGATCCTTGCCGAGCCGGGCATCCTCGTCATCAACCAGCCGACCTGGGGCGTCGATGCCGCCGCCGCCGCCCAGCTCCGGCAGGCGGTGCTCGACCTCGCCGGGCGGGGCTGCGCGGTGGTCGTGATCAGCCAGGATCTCGACGAGCTGTTCGAGATCGCCGATTCCATCGCCGTCCTGCATGACGGCCTGCTCTCGCCGCCCGTGCCGGCCGGCGCCACCAGCCGCGCGGCGGTGGGTCTCCTGATGGGCGGGGCCGAGGAGACCGGGGCGGAGGCCGGCGAAACCCCGGCCGCTCCGGCGCGCCGAGCCCTCGTGCAGGTGCCTTGAGCGGTGCCTTGAGCGGTGCCCTTGCGCCGGATTCGAACGGACCCGGAAGGCGCTGCGCGTGAGCTGCGATTGGGAAACAGGAACGAAAGGAATGCGCGGTGCGCCTTGATCTTCTCCCCCGTGCGCGCCGGTCGCCCTGGCTCGACCTGCTCTCGCCCGCCCTCGCCTTCGCCGCCGCGGTCCTGATCGGCGGGCTGGCGGTGGCCGCCTTCGGCGTCCCGCCGGGACAGGCCTTCCTCGCCTATTTCGTCGCCCCCCTGAGCGAGGCGTGGTCGCTGCAGGAGGTCGCGCTGAAGGCCGCGCCGCTGGCGCTGATCGCGACGGGCCTCGCCTTCTGCTACCGTGCCAACCTCTGGAACATCGGGGCGGAGGGCCAGGTCGTGATCGGCGGCCTCGCCGGCGGCTGGGTCGCCATCGCCGCCCATGGCAGCGAGGGCGCCACCGTCTGGATCCTGCCGGCGATGCTGCTCGCCGGCACGACGGCCGGCCTCGCTTACGCGATGATCCCGGCGCTGCTGCGGGTGAAGCTCGGCGTCTCGGAGATCCTGACCAGCCTGATGCTCGTCTACGTCGCGCAGCTGCTGCTCGACTACATGGTGCGCGGCCCCTTGCGCGATCCGCAGGGCTACAATTTCCCGCAGAGCGTCGGCTTCGACGAGGCGGCCCGGCTGCCCGCCCTGATGACCGGCGAATCGCTCCATGCGGGGGCGCCGATCGCCCTCCTGGCGGTCCTGCTGGCGACACTGGTCCTGGCCCGCACCCTGTTCGGCTTCGAGGTGCGCGCCGTCGGCGCGAGCCCGCGGGCGGCGCGCTTCGCCGGCTTCTCGGACGCGCGCCTGACCCTCGCGGTCTTCGCGATCTCCGGCGGGGCGGCGGGGCTCGCCGGCATCTGTGAGGTGGCCGGCCGGATCGGCCAGCTCCAACCCGAGATCTCCCCCGGCTACGGCTTCACCGCGATCATCGTCGCCTTCCTCGGCCGCCTCAGCCCGCCCGGCATTCTCCTCGCGGCCCTCGTGATCGCGGTGACGACGATCGGTGGGGAGGGGGCGCAGATCGACCTGAAGCTGCCGCTCGATCTGACCCGCGCCTTCCAGGGCCTGCTGCTCTGCCTCGTGCTCGGGGCCGATGTGCTCACGCGCTACCACATCCGGATCGTGCCGGGCGGCGCGGGCGGCGGGGCGCTGCCGTGAGCGCCCCGGCCCGGCATTCCGCCACCCAGCCCCCGACATCCAAGATCTCGACCTTCAAGACCCTGCCCCCGAGACAAGGCCGGAGAGCGCCGCCATGAGCCTCGACATCCTCCAGATGGTGCTCGTCACGGTGCTGACGGCGGCGACGCCGCTGATCCTGGCCGCCATCGGCGAACTCGTCGTCGAACGCTCCGGCGTGCTCAATCTCGGGGTCGAGGGCATGATGGTGCTCGGCGCGGCCGCGGGCTTCGCCGTCGCCACCGAGACCGGATCGACCCTGCTCGGCGCCCTCGGCGGAGCCGGGTCGGGCCTGCTGCTCGCGGCCCTGTTCGGCCTGCTCACCGTGGGGTTGGCGGCCAACCAAGTCGCCGCGGGGCTGGCCCTGACCATCCTCGGCCTCGGCCTCTCGGGTCTCGTCGGCGCCGGCTATGTCGGGATGAAGCGCGATCCGGCGCCGCATCTCCACCTGCCCGGCCTCACCGACCTGCCGGGGATCGGGCACTTGCTGTTCGGGCACGACGCCTTCGTCTACGCGGCCCTCCTGCTCGTGGCCGGAACCTGGTGGTTCCTGTGGCGCAGCCGCGCCGGGCTGAGCCTGCGGGCCATCGGGGACGACCACACCGCGACCCATGCCCTCGGGCTCAAGGTGCGCAGAATCCGCTTCCTCGCCGTGCTGTTCGGCGGCGCCTGCGCCGGGCTCGCGGGCGCGTATCTCTCCCTCGCCTACACCCCGTTCTGGGCACCCGCGATGACCGCCGGACGCGGCTGGATCGCCCTGGCGCTCGTGGTCTTCGCCTCCTGGCAGCCCCTGCGGGTCGCCGCCGGGGCGCTGCTCTTCGGCGGGGCCACCGTCCTCCAGCTTCACGCCCAGGCGGCGGGGCTCGGCCTGCCCGGCCAGCTGCTCTCGGCCATGCCCTATCTCGCCACCATCCTGGCCCTGGTGCTGCTGTCGCTCGGGCGCCGCCGGGGCGGTTCGCCGGCACCGGCCGCCCTCGGCCGCGTCTTCGCCCCGAGCCGGTGAGGCCCTACCGAGAGGGGTCGGGGCATGACGCGAAAGCGTGCAGGCGCGGATGTCTTTTTGGGCGCCCGCGCCGCCGATCCCGAATTTTCGAAGGTAAAACCGCCTCCGGTCGGTGCCGAAACGTTGGCCTCCTCTTGAGGATTGGACAGGTCCAATCCCAACAAAGCTTGAAGCCGCCCCGACAAGACGGACCGCCTTCCGCGCCAGCCCCCTCTTGCTCTCGCAGCCATCTTCTCGGCAGCGCGGGCGGCCGCCACGGCCGAGGCCGGCGTGATCGGCCGCTACAGGCCGGGCATCACGAACGAACCGTCCCGCCGAACATGTAGGGTTCGAAGGGCAAGCCCTTCGTGGGTCCGGGGCAAAGCCCTGGAAATGTCGGGCTTGCGCCCGCCCCCCCGCCGAAGGGACGATCCCTGTGGCCGTCCTGGCCCTGGTCTTGCTCCGGACATCCCGGGGCGACCGCGCGCGGCGCCGACAAATCGCGGCGGGCAACGCCGCCGAAAAGGGGCAACATCCATGATGGGCAGCATCGTCACGCGATTGGCCGGGGCGCTCCTGTGCGCGACATGCGCGCTGGCTCCGGCACGGGCGGCGGACAAGCTCAAGGTCGGCTTCGTCTATGTCGGCCCTATCGCCGATTACGGCTACTCCTACCAGCACGATCTCAGCCGCAAGGCGCTGGCCGAGGCGCTGCCCGACAAGGTCGAGACGACGTTTGTCGAGAACGTGCCCGAGGCCGACAGCGAACGCGCCATCGAGAAGCTCGCCCGCTCGGGCGCCGGCCTGATCTTCACGACCTCCTTCGGCTTCATGGAGCCGACCCTGAAGGTCGCCAAGAAGTTTCCGAAGGTGAAGTTCGAGCACGCCACCGGCTTCAAGCGGGCCGACAACGTCTCCACCTACTCGGCGCGCTTCTACGAGGGCCGCTACATCTGCGGAAAGATCGCGGGCAAGCTGTCGAAATCGGGCACCGTCGGCTACATCGCCTCCTTCCCGATCCCCGAGGTCGTGAGCGGCATCAACGCGTTCATGCTCGGCGCGCAGTCGGTCAATCCGAACATCAAGGTCAAGATCGTCTGGGTGAACACGTGGTTCGACCCCGGCAAGGAAGCGGAGGCCGCCAAGGCGCTGCTGGCGCAGGGCGCCGACATCCTCACGCAGCACACCGATTCCGCCGCGCCGCTGCAGGAGGCGGAGAAGGCGGGCAAGCTCGCCTTCGGCCAGTCCTCCGACCAGTACCGCTTCGCCCCGAAGGCCCAGCTCACCTCGATCGTCGACGACTGGAACGGCTACGTGATCGGGGAGGCCAAGGCCGTGCTCGACGGCACGTGGAAGAGCCATGACAGCTGGGGCGGCATCAAGGACGGCATGGTCGTGCTGGCGCCCTTCACCAACATGCCCGACGACGTGAAGGCGCTCGCCGAGGAGACCAAGAAGGGCATCGCCGAGGGCAGGATCCACCCGTTCCAGGGACCGGTGATCAAGCAGGACGGCTCGGTCGCCGTGAAGGAGGGCGAGCAGGCGCCCGATCCGATGATCCTCGGCATGAACTGGTACGTGAAGGGGATCGACGACAAGCTGACCCAGTAGAGGCGGGGCGGAACCACGCTTCCCGAGAAGAGAGGCGCCGCCGGAGCGATCCGGCGGCGCCTCTTCGCGTTGCGAGGCCGATCAGGGACGCGGCGGCGGCGCGGGCGGCAGGGTGCGTGCATCGGCCGGCGGCGGGGGCGGCGTCTCGGCCGGGATGCCGATGCCGGGTGCCGCCGGAAGGGCATCGCCGGAGCGGATCGCCTCCCGCTCGTTCGGGAGGGCAGCCGCCCCTTCCGTACCGCCCGGGGCGGTCGCCCCCGGGGTTCCGGCCGGGGCGCCGGTCGATCCCTGGGCGAAGGCGGCATGGCCGAGACCGGCGAGGGCGCACAGGGCGAGCGTAGCTGTCGTGATGAGGCGCATGGGGACTGACTTTCCGGTTGCGACGAGGGAATGAGCGCGTCGTCGGGCCGCCTGGGCCGTGGGCCTTCCCGGACTCGTACCAAATCCGGTTGATCCCATCGCGCCGGCGCGATGGGGGCCCTCCTCAGGCGCCGCGCGGGCTGGCCGATCCGGGACCGCTTGAGGCAAGCGGAGCCCGTCTCAGCGATGCCGCTTCCTGTGGGATCGAGCGGCCTTGCCGCGCCGCCCGCCCGGAGCGGTCACGCGCGATTGGCCCGCCGGCGGCGTCACCGTCCCCTGGGCACGGGCACCGGGCGCCGTCGCGACGCCGCTGCCGAGGCAGAAGGCGGCGACGATCCAAGCAAGGAGGGGAAGGCTGAGGCCGAGACCGGCCCGTTTCGCGCGCATCGTGGACACTCCCGCGGGACCGCGATGGCCACCGCTTCCACGATCCGCGGCAGCAAGGGCCATGCCGCCGCCGAGGCGGAGGGACTCAGTCCGATCACATCCGATTGATCCCTTCGGGATGGCGGCTCTGGGCTTCGTTCAGGCACCCCGCGGGCTCGCTGATCCCGCATGCGGTCGGATTGACCGGAAGCGGGATCAATCGAGGGCCGGCAGCAGCAACCGCGACGCTCGCCCGGCGCCGTGACGCAGGGCGAGCACGATGATGTGCGCCTGCATCGTCCCGGCCGCCTCCGGGCTGTGACCGGTGCCCGGATTGACCGCGAAGGCCGGCCAGGCGGCGGCCTGGAGCGAGAGACGCAGGCGCTGGCCCGGTTGCAGCGTGCAGCACACCGCCCGCATGGCGATGCGCCGCGGTCCCGGCGCCGCCGCATCCGCCACCCGCAGATGACCGGCGGTCAGGGTGATGGCGCGTCCATCCGGCTCGACGAGGGAGAGTGTCGCGTGCAGGTCGTGGCTCGCCGCCGCGGTCTCGACGAACAGCTCCGCCGCGACGCGTCCGGCCAGCCGCAGACTCTTCGCGAGGATCGGGCCGTCATAGACCGCGACATCGGCACGGTCGTCCAGGGCGGCGCGGTCCTGATAGCCGGGGGGCGTCCCCCATGCCCCCCCGAGGATCGGTGCCGGGCGCCAGGGATCGTGCACGAGACGGTCCTCGCCCGAATCCGCCGGCTCGGTCGCGAGGCGACCGCTCGCGGCGGTCGCCGCGAGACCGTCCGAGGCCAGATAGAGGGCGGTCGGCTCCGGCTCGGGCCAGGCGGGAAAGCCGATCCAGCCGCGGGCCCCGACATCGAACAGGCGCACGGGCGCTCCGGGATCCCCGCGCCCGTGCAGCACGTGATCGAGGAAGGCGAGGGTGGCGCGGTCGACCGGCGTGACGGCCTCCGGCCCGAGATCCAGGCAGCCGACCCGGCGGCCCCACGGGGCGTGCGTCCAGGGACCGACGAGAAGGCGCTGCGGTGACGGCCCGGCCCGGAAGGCGTCGTAGGCGCCGAGCGTGCCGTCGAGCAGGAAGTCCTGCCAGCCGCCGACATGCAGGCCGGGCACGGCCGGCGCGCTCCCGGCGAGGAGGCGGGCCGGCGCGATCCGGTCCCAGTAGGCCGGATCGTCGCCGATCCAGTCGCCGTAATGGTGATCGGCGGCGTAGCGCGCGAGCCCATCGGGCCGGGCCGCGACCGGGCCGTTCCAGGGCGTGCCGCGCGCGATCCCGGCCAGTGCTTCGAAGGCGGGCGCGTCGCCCCGCAGGCGTGCGACCTCCGCGCCCATCTGGCCGGCCCAACCGAGATTGCCCGCGAGCCCGAAGGCGCCGCCGGTGAAGGCCCAGTCGTCGCGGATGTCCCATCCGCCCATCGCCGGCACGATCGCGTCGGGCCGCTTGGTGCCCGCGCGCAGGGCGCCCGCCAGCGCCAGGAACTGCGTCACCGCCTGATAGCTGAAGCCGTAGGTCGCGACCCGGCCGTCCGATCCGGGAAGGTCCGCCGCCCAGGCCAGCGTCGCCGCACCGTCCGTGGCCTCGTTCTCGAACAGGCGGAACGCGCCGCCGCTGCCGCCGCGACCGCGCACGTCCTGGACCACGACGAGGTAGCCGCGGGCGGCGTACCAGGCCGGATGCGCGAGCGTCAGCGTCGAGGCGATGGCGCGGCCATAGGGCTGGCGCATCAGCAGGACCGGATGGCGGCCCGGTCCGGCGGGACGCCAGAGATCGGCGACGAGCCCGATCCCGTCCGGCAGCGTCAGCCGCGCCGTCTCGGGCTCGGCGACCGGCAGGAGGGTCTCAGCGGACATCGAAGGCGGTCCCGGAGCCGAGGCGTTCGAGGGGGAAGTCCGAGATCTCGCGCACCAATCGCACCACGCCCGAGGCGGCGCGCTCCACGAGTTCGGCCCCGCGCCGGGCATCCGCCGCCGCCGCATCGCCGCTGACGCCGGCGGGGTGGAGATCCTGCGCCATCCAGCCGAAGCCGACCCGCCCCTCCGGGGTCAGCAAGCCGCCGCTCCGCTCCATCGCGACCGAGAGCGGCACGAAATCCTGCGCCCGTTCCATGCGGACGAGGTCGGGGTGGAGCGCCAGCATCGCGCTGGTCTCGATCTCGCCGCCATGGATGCCGTGGCGCCGCTCGGCCTGGGAGAACAGGTCGTCCATCGGCGTGATCCCGCTCCAGCCGCAGCCGACCGCGAGCATGCCGAGCCGGACGCGCAGTTCGCGGGTCACGATCTCCATCACCTGCGGCTGCCCGCCATGGCTGTTGAGGATGAGGAGGCGGCGGCAACCGGCGCGGTGCACGCTTTCCGCCGTCTCGATCCAGAGGCGCGCCAGGGTCTCGTAGGACAGGCTGAGCGTGCCGGGGAAGGCATGGTGCTCGTTCGACTTGCCGATGGGCAGCATCGGCAGGACGAGGGCCGGCAGATCGTCGGGCATCAGCGCCACGGCCCGGGCGAGGATGCCGGCATTGATCGCCGCATCGACCCGCACCGGCAGGTGCGGCCCGTGCTGCTCGACCGCCGCCACCGGCAGGATCGCGACGAGCCCGTCCCAATCGAGGCGTGAAAACTCCTCCGTGGTCAGATCCCACCACCAGCGCGAGAGAGAGTGCATCACGCCGCCTCCGCCGCGCTTTGGGCCGCCTTCAGGGCGAGGTCCGACCGGGCCAGCTCCGCCTTGGCGATCTTGCCGGTCGGGGTCATCGGCATCTCCGGCACCGGCACGACGACGAGGGGGCCGAGGTCGTAGGGGACCGCTCCGGCGATCGCGCGCTTCAGCGCCGCCGCATCGAGCGCGGCACCGGGCTGGGCCTGCGCGAAGGCCACCGGCCGTTGGCCGAGCCCGGCCTCGGCGACGCCGACGAGGGCGGCCTGGGCGACGCCGGCCTGCGCCATCAGCGCCTCTTCCACGTCGCGGGGGTACCACAGGCGCCCCGCCACCTCGACCAGCTCCGCCCGGCGGCTGCGCAGGGTGACGCAGCCATCGGCATCGAGGAGCCCGAGATCGCCGGTGCGCAGATAGCCGCCGCGGGTCGCCTCCTCGGTCTTCTCCGGCCTGTTCCAGTAACCGGCCATGAAGCCGCCCGTCAGGGCGATCTCGCCGATCTCGCCCGGCGGCAGGACGCGGTCGTCGGGCCCGAGGATGAACACCTCCTTGTCGGGCAGCGGCGGTCCGACCCGCCCGAGCTTGGCGTCGTCGGGCTCCAGCTCCGGGTAGCCGAGACCGACGAAGCCGCCGAGCTCGCTCTGGCCGTAGCTCTCGACGAGCGGCAGGCCAAGTTCGTCGCGCCAAGCCGCCTTGAGGGTCGGCGGCACCGGGCCGCCGCCGGATATGCCGAGGCGCAGGCCGGGGGGCGGGGCGCCGCGGCGGCGGGATTCCTGCAGCAGATCGTCGAGGATCGGCGGATTGGCCACCAAGCTGGTCGCCCCGCGGGCCGTGAGCGCGTCGTAGCCGCCCTCCCGCGTCCAGAACCGCATCACGTTCACGGACGCGCCGACCGCCAGCGGCGGCAGCAGGTTGGCGACGAGCTGGTAGGAGCTGGAGAGCGCCGAGGGCCCGAACGACACGTCGCCCGGCCGCAGCCGCAGGCGCTCGCCGATGCAGCGGCAGGCGCGCACGGTCGGCTCGTGGCGCAGGCAGGCGCCCTTCGGCTTGCCGGTCGTGCCGGAGGTGTAGGAGAGATGGGCGATCGCGCTCTCGTCGCCGGGATCGGGCGGGGCCGGCAGGCCCGCCGCCAGCATCTCCGGCAGGGACAGGGCGCCGTCCTGCGCCCCGTCCATGCACAGGCGGGCGCGGACCGTGCCGATGGCGGCGCAGGCCGCGGCCACCTGCGCCTCCATGTCGTGGGTATAGACCACCGCGCTCGGCGTATGGTCGGCGATGTAATCGGTGAGGTCGTCGGCGAATTTCACGTTCACCAGGGCCGCGACGGCGCCGATCCGCCACGCCCCCAGCATCGCCACGATGTAGTCGAGCCCGTTATGGGCGAAGATCGTGACGCGCTCGCCCTTGCCCACGCCCAGATCATGCAGGGCGCCCGCCATGCGCTCCATCGCGTCCACCGCGCCGGCATAGGTGAGGCCCCGGTCGCGGTCGACCCAATGGAAGGCGGGCCGGTCGGGATGGCGCTCGGCGCCGAGCGTGAGAAGACGATGCATCAGCATGGCGGGACTCCAGTCCGGAGAGAGGGGCGAGGCAGGCGCGGTCCGAGGTCACAGCCGCGCCATCCGCCGGCGCACCTTCTCCAGGAAGGCGCTGCGGCGGGCGTCGGAGGCGATGTTGAGGTGGTAGAGCGCGAGATAGGCGGCGGAGGCCCGGCGCGCCGCGAACCAGCGGAGATAGCGCGTCACCATCCGGCGGGGCGGGTCCTGCATCGCCAGCGCCATCCAGCGCGGACGGCCATAGGTGACGATTCCGACGATCTGCTCGAGCGAATCGAGAATCGGCCGGACATGCTTCGGATCCGACAGGTCGAAGGCCACGCCCGGCATCATCAGCCGGTCGATGAAGCCCTTGAGCATGGCGGGCGGGCCGAAGCACCAGGTCGGAAACTGCACGACCAGCACCTGGGCCGCCCGCAGGCGGGCGACGTACTCCTCGAGCCCCCGCTGGTTCACGGTGACGTCGTGATAGTTGCGCCGCCCGTCCGCGGTCAGGACCGGATCGAAGCCCTCCGCGTAGAGGTCGAGCAGGTCGACTTGGTGGCCGGCTTGCCTCAACCCGTCGAGGGCGGCGGCGCGGATGGCCCCGTGGAAGCTCTCCGGCAGCGGGTGGCAATAGACGTAGAGGATGCGCTTCACGGCGGTCACGCCTGCGGGGCGGCGGGCGTGAAACTCCGCATCTTGCCGGGATTCATCAGGCCCAGCGGATCGGTGAGGCGCTTGAAGCCGAGCTGGTCGGTCTCGGCCCGCTTGTGCCGGGTGCCGTCCTCCAGGGTGTAGACGTGGGGATTGGCGATGAAGACGCCGCGCGCCTCATGCGCGGCGATGATGTGGTTCAGCCGGTCCGCGTCGGTGAATTTCAGGAGCGGGATGCCGGCATAGGTGAGCCGGCCGGCGAACTCGATCAATTCGAGATGCGGCACGATCTCGTCGGGGAAGAGGGCGGCCATCTCGGCGACGCTCTCCATCAGCCGGTCGGCCGGGTGCAGGCTCTGGAGATAGGTCCAGCTCCGGTCGGTCTTGAGCACCTGCAGCGTGGTGTGGTTCCAGCTGTACTCGTAGAGCGGGGTATGGCCCGGAGATTCGTCCAGCGGCGTCTCCAGGGTGATCGTGCCGCCGGCCCGCGCCACCTGCGCCCGGAAGGCCGGCAGCGTCGCCTCCGAGATCATCGCGATCAGGATCGCCCGACCCGCGGGGCAATGCGCCTTGAGCGGGGTGAACCATTGCGGCAGCGGCCAGGCGATCGGCGTGATCAGCTTCTTGGTGACCGCGCCATCCCGGCCGACCGCCAGCCCGCATTCGGCGGCGGTGAGGAAGTCGTCGAAGGCGACGATGACGTCGATCCAAGGGTGGACGGGCGCGAGCGGCATCTCCAGCTCCGTGACGATGCCGGTGGTGCCGTAGGCATGCGCGATGCCGTTGACCGCATCGCCGGTCAGTTCCAGCACCCGCGGCTCCGCCTCCAGCGTCACCACGCGGGCGGCGCGGATGTTGCCGCGCTCGCGCAGCTGGCCGTAATTGACCGAGCCGATGCCGCCCGAGCCGCCGGCGACGAAACCGCCGATGGTCGCCGTGCGCTTCGTCGAGGGATGCATCCGCAGTTCCTCGCCCCCCGCCGCGAGGAGGGCGTCGAGGCGGTTCATGCGCAGGCCGGGGCCGGTGCGCACCGCGCCGTCGCGCTGCCACGCAATCCGGTCGAGCCCGGAGACATCGAGCACCACGCCGCCCTGCAGCGGCACCGCCTGCCCGTAATTGCCGGTGCCGCCGCCGCGCACGGTGAGCGGCACGCCGTGCCGGGCGCAGGAAGAGGCCACCGCCATCACCTCGGCCTCGCTCGCGGGCTCGGCGACGAGATCGCCGGACAGGCCGTTGAGCTGGGCGTTGAGCACCGGCGAGTACCAGAAGAAGTCCCGCGAGCGCTTCCGGACCCGGGCGGGCTCCTCGACGAGGGCGACGCGGCCGTCAAGGTCGCTGCGGAGCGCGGCCAGGGCTTCGGGCGAGGGATGGCGGGTCATGCGGCTTTGGCTCGTCGTCTCAGGATGCGCATCGGGCTCAGGCCTCCACCGGCTCGTGCCGGGCGGCGTCCCTGGGGGAGGGGGGACGATGGCGGCGGTCGGCAGGTCCATCCCCGGCCTCTCCGGGGCTATTTCTTGCCGATGAAGGCGAGGGTGTAGGCCTGGGTAAAATCGAGGGAGGCCGGGTAGATGCCGGCTTTGACCATCACGTCGAAGAAGGACTTCCAGCGCGCATCGGTCATGGCGCCGATGCCGAGGGTCTCCGCGTCGCCCCCCTCGACGAGGCCGCGCTTCTTCATCTGGTCCATCTTGAAGTGGAACAGCTCCTCGCCGCCGGTCGGCACGAGGTCGAGCACCGCCTTCATGGCCGGCGCGTAGTCGCCGCTCATGCACTCGGCCCAGCCCTTGCGGCTGGCGTCCAGGAAGGCCTGCACGGTCTTCGTGTGGGCGTCGAGATAGGCGTCGGTGGCGAAGACCGTGGTCGCGTAATTGTCGTAGCCGTAATCGGCGAGCAGGATCGAGACCGGCGGCTCGGGCAGGACCTTGCCGAGCGTCGCCGCGTCGTCGGTGATGTAGCCCTGCTGCACCGCCTTCTTGTCGGCCAGGAAGGGCGCGGCGGAATAGGCGTAGGGCCGCAGCTGCCCGTCGTCGAAGCCGTAGGCCACCTTCAGGAACTGCCAGAACTCGTTGCGCGAGAACCCGCCGATCATGATCGGCTTGCCCTTGAGATCCTGCAGCGTCGCCACGCCCTGGCCGGCATGGGCGACGAGCGTCTGCGGGTCCTTCTGGAAGAACGAGGCGACGGTGCGCGCCTTCACGCCCTTGGCGACGAGGTTGAGCGTGGTGAAGCTCGAGCCCATGCCCATGTTCATCTCGCCCGAGGCGACGAGGAGCGGCATGTTCACGTTCGGGTTGCCGGGCTTCAGCTCCACATCGAGCCCCGCCGCCTCGTAATGGCCCCGGGCCTTGGCCTGGAAGAAGCCGCAATGCTCCGCCTCCGGCACCCAGTTGAGGCCGAAGCTGACCTTTTCCAGGGCGCGGGCGGGGGAGGCGGCCAGCCCCGCCGCCGCCGCCATTGCCGCGAGCAGGCGGCCCGGTCGCCAGGAGCGGCGCGCGGCGGAGGGGACGGCAGCAGGCATGGCGGTGGTCTCCAGGGGGGAAGGGATCTCGTGCGGGAGAAGCCCCGCACGGGCCGGGCTTCGGGAACTGCCGGGAAGGGGCGTCAGGCCACCCGCTCGTGCGGCATCAGGGTCGGCGCCACCGGCACCGAGACCGCCGGCACCGCTTCCGAAACCTCCTCCTCGCCGTGCTCGCGCAGCAGCGTGAGCAGGCGGCGGCGCATGATCATGCCGGGGCGGTCGGAGGGCATGTGGCTCTCGACCTTGCGGCTCATGTCGATGGTCGCGTCCGGGTCGGTCGATTCGAGGATGTCGCGATCCTCCTCGACGATCACCGCGTCCCAGGCGATCAGCTCTTCCGCCGAGCATTCCTCTTCCACGTCGTTGCGATAGAGGATCTGCGCCAGCCGGATCGTGCCGTCGTCGATCGGCGTCGCCGAATTGAAGATGATGTGGCGCAGCCCCGACGGATACTCGATGTCGAGCCGGCGACAGAACGGCATGAACCACTTGTTGCGCATGTGGCGCTTGGTGGTCGGCTCGGTGGTGCCGGTGATGCGGTGGGCCATCGGCGGGTTGGCGATGGTGACGATCGTCTCCGCCTCGAAGCCGTCATCGGTCTCGGTGATCTCGTATTTCTCCGGGATCGGCTGGTCGATCTGCCCGAACGTGTTCTGGTGCACGAAGGCGAAATGCGCGTTGTCGAAGGAATTCTCCATCAGGCGCAGCGGCGAGGTCTTCCACACGTCGTGGAATTGCTGGATGCGCCGGTAGCCGGGCATCGTGTCCTCGGGGATCTCGGGGATCGGCGCGTAGGGCTCCTCCAGGCAGACCCAGGCGTAACCGTACTTCGCGGTGCAGTGATAGGCCTTCACCGCGAGCCGCGGCACCACCTGCTCCGGGCTGAATTGCGGGATGCGGGCGAGCGCGCCGTGCCGGTCATAGGCCCAGCCGTGATAGCCGCAGACGATCAGACCGTCCTCGCACCAGCCCTTGGAGAGCTTGGCCGTGCGGTGGCAGCAGCGGTCCATCATCGCGGCGGGCTCGCCCTCGCCGTCGAGGAACAGCACGATCTTCTCGCCCATCAGGGTGAAGGGCTTGGGGCCGTCCGCGAGGTCGGTCAGGCGTAGAGTCGCGTACCAGTAGTGGCGCCACAGCTTCTGTCGGGTCGTCAGCATGAAAGCTCTCCGAAGGAATGCCCGGCGTGAAGCCCTCCGGCATGGTTGGGGATGAGGCGTTCAGGCCCGCTCGGGATCGCCCCAGGAGCCGAGCGCGAGGCGGCTGAGGCCGCTCATGGCGAGGAACAGCAGGATGCCGGCGGCGGTGATCAGCGAGAGCGCCGCGAACATCCGCGGGATGTCGAGCTGGAACCCGGCCTGGAGGATCTCGTAGGCCAGTCCCGCGCTGCGCCCGCCGGTCCCGGCCACGAACTCCGCCACCACCGCGCCGATCAGGGCGAGCCCCGAGGAGATGCGCAGGCCGGCGAAGAAGTAACCCAGCGCGCTCGGGATGCGCAGGCGCAGCAGCGTCTGCAGGCGGCTGGCGCGGTAGACCCGCATCAGGTTGACGAGGCCCGGATCGACGCTGCGCAGGCCGACCGTGGTGTTCGAGATGACGGGGAAGATCGCGATGATGGTGGCGCAGATCACCAGGGCGATCTGGGTGTCCCGCACCAGGATAATGATGAGCGGGGCCACCGCCACCACGGGGGTGACCTGCAGCATCACCGCGTAGGGGAAGAAGCCGCGCTCGATGAAGCGGCTCTGCACGAACAGGAAGGCGACGGCCGTGCCGAGCACCGTGGAGAGGGCGAAGGCGATCAGCGTCACGCGGATCGTGCTCCACAGGGCGCGCATCAGGTCCGGCCCGTTCTGCACCAGCGAGGCGGCGATCACGGAAGGGGCCGGGAACAGGTAGTCGGGGATGGCGAAGCCGCGGCAGGCGACCTCCCAGAGGCTCAGCACCGCGATCCCGACGAGGAGCGGCGGCAGCGCCGCCTGGACGCGGGGATCCTGGATCAGCGGCGTCTTCACGGATGCGCCTCCGCGTTGGAGGGATCGCTCGCGAGCGAGGCCTCGGTGAGAAGCGCCGAGAGACGCTGGCAATAGTCGGCGAAGCGTGGGGAGCGGCGGAAGGCGTCGCCGCGCGGATGCGGCTCGTCGATGGCCAGCTCGGCGAAGATCCGGCCCGGTCGGGCCGCCATCACGACGATGCGGGTCGAGAGGAACACCGCTTCGTAGATCGAATGGGTCACGAACAGCACCGTGAGCGAGCGCCGCCACCACAGGTCGACGAGGTCGGCATCGAGCTTGTTGCGGGTGAATTCGTCCAGCGCGCCGAACGGCTCGTCCATGAGCAGGAGGTTCGGCTCGGTGACGAGACCGCGGGCGATGGCCGCGCGCATGCGCATGCCGCCCGAGAGCTGGCGCGGGTAGCTTCGCCCCTTCTCGCCGAGGCCGACCAGATCCAGCGCCGCCTGGACGCGGGGCGCGGCCTGCACCTTCTTCACCCCCGCGAGATCGAGGGGCAGGCGCACATTCGCGGCGATGCGCAGCCAGGGCATCAGCGTCGCGTCCTGAAACACCACCGACATGCGCCGGCCCTCGGCGCCGACGCCCTCGAAGCCGCCGCGCCACCACAGCAGGCGGCCGTCGCTCGGTTCGGCGAGGTTGGCGATGAGCGAGAGCAGGGTGCTCTTGCCGCAGCCCGAGGGGCCGATCAGCGACAAGAACTCGCCCTCGCGCACCGTCAGGTCGACGGGCGCGAGGCCGCGGGTGCCGTCCGCGAACACCTTCTCGGCGGACAGGACCTCGATGGCCGGCGCCGCGTTGGCGGCCGGCCGGGTCATCCGCTCCGGCACCCGTTCCGGTGCGGGACAGGCAGACTCCCCCTGCATCGCCCGTGGATAGGCCGGTTGCGCGAGCGCCGCCATCTCGTCCTCACTCCGCCTTCGCCGTCAGCACGGGCATGAATTCGAGGCTGTAGGCCTTCTTCCAGTCGGTCTCGGGCTTCAGCAGGCCGGCTTCGACGAGATAGTCGTAGCTCGCCCTCCAATGAGCCTCGGTCATGGTGCCGATCGGGACGTTGGCGTCGCCGCCGAGCACCTTGAGTTGCTTCAGCTTGGCGATGCCGAAGGCGATCTGGCCATCGGTCATCTTCGGGTTGTCCTTCTTGATCAGCGCGTTGCCCGGCGCCGGATCGGCCATGTAGCTCTTCCAGCCCTCCATCGAGGCGGCCACGAACTTGCGCATCGCGTCGGGCTTGGTCTCGATCATCCTGCGGGTGGTGACGATCGTGGTGCCGTAGGGCGGGTAGCCGTCCTTGGCGAAGAGGTAGAAGTTCACCGGCACGCCCTTCTCCTGCGCCTGGAACGGCTCGGAGGAGGGATAGGCCTGCTGGACGATGGTCTTGTCGGCGAAGAAGGGCTGCAGGTTGAAGGTGTAGGCCTTCACCTGGGAATCGGAGAGCGCGTACTTCTTCTTCAGCCAGGGCCACCACGAGGTCATGCCCGAGCCCGCGACCAGGATGGTCTTGTCCTTGACCCCGGCGAGGCTCTTCACGTCCTCGTGGGTCATCATGCCCTGGAGGTCGTACTGGAAGGAGGCGGCGACCGTGACCGCCGGCAGGCCCTTCTCGACCGCCTGCAGAACCTGGAAATCGAAGCCCATGATCGCGTCGGCCTCGCCCGCAAGCAGGAGCTGCATGCCGTTGACCTGCGGCCCGCCCATGCGGATCTCGACGTCGAGCCCAGCCTTCTCGTAGAGACCGGCCGCCTTGGCTTGGTAGAAGCCGCCATGCTCGGCCTGGGCGTACCAGCTGGTCAGGAACACGATCTTGTCCGCTGCCTGGGCCGGTCCGGCCAGGATCAGCGCCGCCAGCACACCGCACGCCTTCGTCTCGAACCGGATCGGTCGCATCGATAAAGCCCCCTGCCGCGCTGTCCCAGAACGGTTTTCGCGACGCATAGGTCGTGCCGCGTCGGATCCGTCCGGCTCCTCGGACCGCAGGAAAGCGGATGCAGTGCTGCGCGAAAAGCATCGTTTTCCGCGCGGAACGCTCGCAAAATGCGCGCGCTGCCCCATGACTGTGCGCTTGGCTATGCGTTCGGCGTCCTCCCGCGCAGGTAGAATTTGTGCCCTGACGGGCGCCGCACCGTGCCGGCCCGCTTCAGGGGTCGCGCGCGCGACCGGAGGGGCCAGTTGGCAAGCTCCGTGCAGACGCGGCCGATGCGTGGCGCCGGACCGGCGCGACGGCCAAACGGCGCGGAGGCCGCTTCCCCATGCTGCATCATCGCCTGTTGAGCTATCTCGACGAGGTGGCCCGCAGCGGCTCGATCCGTCGGGCGGCCACGCGCCTCAACGTCGCGTCGAGCGCGGTCAACCGCCAGATCCTCTCGCTCGAGGAGGAGATGGGCACACCGCTGTTCGAGCGGCTGCCGCGGGGCCTGCGCCTGACGGCGGCGGGCGAGGTGCTGGTGCGGCACGTGCGCGACACGCTGAACGGCCACGAGCGCATGCTGGCGCAGGTCGCCTCGCTCAAGGGCCTGACCCGGGGCGAGGTGACGATCGCGACGATGGCGAGCATCGCCGCCGGGGTGCTGCCCGGAGTGATCCGCACCTTCCGCGAGACCCATCCGCGCATCGTCGTCAAGGTTCTGGTCCTGCCGGTCGACCAGATCGCCGCCGCCCTGCTCGCGGGCGAGGCCGATCTCGCGCTGGCCTACCGGCTTCCACCCGACCCGCGCATGCGCTGCATCGCCGAGTTCGAGCATCGGCTCGGCGCGGTGATGGCCCCCGACCATCCCCTCAACGGCCGCTATCACGTGCGGATGGCCGATTGCCTCGCCTATCCCCTCGTCGTCGCCGACCGCTCGATGACGCTGCGCGACGTGCTCGAACTCCTCGTGCCCGAGGGAACGAGCTTCACGCCCGTGGTCGAGACGAACTCGATCGAGCTGATGAAGCGCCTCGCGCAGACATCGCCGCACCTCACCTTCATCAACCTCTCGGATGTCGGCGAGGAGATCCGCCGCGGCGTGCTGGCCTTCACGCCCCTGTCCGATGCCAGCGCCATCATCCAGAGGGCCTCGCTGATGCAGCGCGCCCGCTCGGCCCTCGACGGGCCCGCCCACCTCCTCGCCCTGCGGATCCAGGCGGAGTTCGAGCGCCAGAGCACCATCGACTGATCAGGAATTCCACGCGGCGTCCGGGCGAAGACGCCGCCCCGTCCCAATCCCTCTCCCGGCTCCAACGGCCGGGTTTTCCTTGAAGGACCGAACCATGCCCGATTCGCCGTTCCTGCCCGAGGCCAGCGCCTTCGTCCTGCGCAATGCCCGCGTCCCCGCCGCCTTCCTGACGGATGGCGTGCCCGCCGGCGCGCTCCTCGATGCGGAGGGCTGCGCCGCCATCGACATCGTGATCGCGGATGGCCGCTTCGGCCCGCTTCGGCCGGCCGGATCCTCCCCGCAGGAATTGCCGGCCGCCGATCTGGCCGGGCGGCAGGCATGGCCGCGCCTCGTCGACGGGCACACCCATCTCGACAAGGGCCACACCGTCGCCCGCACCCCCAATCCGGACGGCGACTTCGCCGGCGCCCGCGATGCGACCAGCGCCGACCGGACGCGCTACTGGGACGCGGAGGATCTGCGCCGCCGCATGGCCTTCGGCCTCGCCTGCGCCTGGGCGCACGGCACGGGGGCGATCCGCACCCATCTCGACAGCCAGGAGAGCGGGCCCGAGGGCGGGTCGCAGCGCGATCAGGCGGCGACCAGTTGGGGGGTGTTCCGCGAGATGCGCGAGGCCTGGGCCGGGCGGATCACGCTGCAGGGCGTCGGCCTGACGCCGATCGACGCCTATGCCACCGATTACGGGCGCCGGCTCGCCGACCTGATCGCGGATTCGGACGGCCTGATCGGCGGCGTCACACGGCCGACCGGCGGCCTGCATGGCGGCGCGCTCGCCGAGATCGACGCCCTGCTCGACCGCCTGTTCGGCCTTGCCCGGGACCGGAATCTCGACGTGGACCTGCATGTCGACGAGACCGGCGACCCCGCCGCGACCTCCCTCGACGCGGTCGCCCGCGCCACCCTGCGCCACGGCTACGAGGGCCGCGTCACCTGCGGGCATTGCTGCAGCCTCGCGCTCCAGCCGGAGGCGCAGGCAACCGCCACCATCGCCCGGGTGAAGCAGGCGGGGATCCGCATCGTGACGCTGCCCACCGTCAACATGTACCTCCAGGACCGGCAGCGGGGGCGCACCCCGCGCTGGCGCGGCGTCGCGCCGGTGCAGGAGCTGATGGCGGCGGGCATCCCGGTGGCGGTGGCGGGGGACAATTGCCGCGACGCCTTCTACGCCTACGGCGACCACGACATGCTCGACACCATCCGGGCCGCGGTGCGCATCCTCCATCTCGATCATCCCCTGGCGGGCGCGCCCGCCCTCGCCGGGCCGGTCCCGGCGGCGATGATGGGCCTTCCCCATGCCGGCACGATCCGCGAGGGCGCGCCCGCCGACCTGATCCTCCTGCCCGCGCGCAGCCTCAACGAGGTTGTTGCGCGCGCCCACGCGGATCGACTCGTCCTGGTCGCGGGCCGGCCCGTCGCGGCGCGGGTGCCGGCCTACGAGGCCCTGACCGGCGAGACGGCCCCCTGGTAGGCGCCCGCCAACCGACGCGGCGGGTGCGCAAAGGCACCCGCCGCGAAAGAGACGTGCCAAGACCTCGATTTTGTCGAAAAATTCGACAAAGGGGCGCTAACTATCAGCGAATATTGCTATTTCCCGGACACGAAAGCGGCAGCCCCCTGACGCGCATTGTCGTCGTGCCGTATCTATATGCACAGGCCCCGAGCAGCACCTGTTGTTTCGCGCGGCATCGATGCTCAGTTTGTGGGACATGCGGCGTCGCCGTTCCGACCGCGACGCCGACGCAAGTCTCGGAGATTGACGTCATGATTTCACGCATCGCCACGGGCACGATTCTCGCCCTCGGCCTGTCCGGCGCCGCTTCGGCCCAGAGCTACAACGCGCCGGCCGGCATCCCCGCCGTCACCGCTCCGGGCGGCCTCACCGGCCTCGCCGGCCCGGGCAACGTGCAGCGCTACATGGACGGCGACAGCCGCTACGGCACCGTCTCGGTCGAGGGCGTCTACACCACCGGATCGGCCGCTCGCGCGCCGCGCACCGAGCGCGGGCGCTAAATCCGGGCGTCGGCCTGCCGGCCGACATCCGGCGACGACCAGGGAAGGCCGGCCGCGTCGCGACGCGGCCGGCCTTCTTCGTTTCGCCCGGACCCATCGCACGATCCCTGCCGCCAGCTTTTCGATTTCATCGAACGTTTCGTTCGATCTTATTCCAGTTTTCGGAAAGCTCAGGCGGGGCCATCTTCCTTTCATCAGATGACGGACGCACCGGCCGTCACCGCAAGCAACCGATGGAGCATCCCATGTCCCGCATCCTCACCGTGTCCGCCCTCGCCCTCTCCCTCGCCGCCGGCCTGACCGGGGCCGCCTCCGCCCAAAGCTACAACGCTCCCGCCGGCATCCCCGCCGTGGCCGCACCCGGCGGCCTGAACGCCACCGCCGGGTCCGACACCGTGCGGTATCGCGCCGAGCGCGCCGGCCAGTCCGCCGCCGTCGCGGCCGAGGGCGTCGAGGCGACCGGTTCGATCCACCACCGCCGCAGCGCCCGCTGATCTCGGGCCGGCTTCGGGCTTGCTTGTCGACCCCACGCGGCCCGGATGTGCCGCGTGGGGGAGCCAAGCGATGCAAGGACCGGGAACGCCGACACTCGACCAGCTCCGGGTCTTCCTCACCGTGGTCGAGGCCGGCAGCTTCGCGGCGGCCGGGCGCCGGCTCAACCGCGCGACCTCGGTGATCAGCTACACGATCGCTAATCTCGAGCTTCAGCTCGGGCTGCCGCTGTTCGATCGCGAGGCGACGCGCCGGCCCCAGCTCACACAAGCCGGCCGCGCCGTGCTGACGGAGGCGCGGACCGTCGCCCACGGCATCGACACGCTGCGGGCCAAGGTCAGCGGCCTGCTCGGCGGCCTCGAAGCCGAACTCTCTTTCGTGTCGAGCGTGCTGATGCCCGGCGCGCGGCTCGTCGATGCCCTCACCGCGTTCCAGGCCGAGTTCCCGACCGTGTCCCTGCGCCTCAACGTCGAGGCGCTCGGGGCGGCGCAGCAATCCATCAGCGATGGCCGGGCCGATCTCGGAATCACCGTCGAACTCTGGACCCGCGACAGCGACCCGCTCGAACTCATCGCCATCGGCGAGGTCGAGATGCTGCCCGTCGCCGCGCCGGGCCATCCCCTCGCCGGGGCCGGCGGCCTCGTCCCGGGCGCGGCGCGCGAGCATGTTCAGCTCGTCATCACCGATCGCTCGCCGCTGTCGCAGGATCAGGAATTCGGCGTCATCGCCAACCGTACGTGGCGGCTGTCGGATCTCAGCACCAAGCACACGCTGCTGCTGGCCGGGATCGGCTGGGGCAGCATGCCCGCGCACATGGTCGAGGCGGACCTCGCCGCCGGCCGCCTCGTCGAGCTGAACCTCCCCGAAGCCACGCGCCGCCGGCTACCCCTGACCATGATCCATCGCACCGACCATCCTCCGGGCCCGGCCGGACGCTGGCTGATCCGGCGCTTCGTCGAGCAGGCGGAGCGCGAGGCCGCGGCACGGGCGGCCTGAGCGGCGAGGGACTCAGACCAAATCCGGTCGATCCCTCCGGGATGGCGGATTTGAACCTCGCTCAGACGCCGCGCGGGCTTGCCGATACGGAGCCCGCTCCGATCAAGCGGGATCCGTATCAGACCAAATCCTGTCGATCCCTCCGGGATGACGGATTTGGACCTCGCTCAGACGCCAGGGCCGACCGTTCCCTCCGTCTCCGGGTAGCGCAGCGGATCGCCCGCCCGCCGGTTGTCGTAGACCAGCTCGCCCGCGACCCAGGTGGCGCGCACGGTGCGGTGGTCGCCGAGGGTCATCAGCACGAACAGCAATTCCTCGATGCCGCCGCAGGTGGCGGTGCGGAAGCCGAGCAGCGGCGTGGCCGCGAGGTCGAGGACGCAGAGATCGGCGTCATGGCCCGGCGCGATCCGCCCGATCCGGTCGTCGAGCCGCAGGGCCTCGGCCCCGCCCAACGTCGCGAGCCAGAACGCCCGCACCGCGTCGAGCTTGGTGCCGCGCAGGGCCGCGACCTTGTAGGATTCGCCGAGCGTCTTGAGCAGCGACAGGGTCGTGCCGGCGCCGACATCGGTCCCGAGTCCGACCCGCACCGGACGGCGCGGATCGAGGGCGTCGAACAGCCGGAACAGGCCGCTGCCGAGGAACCCGTTCGAGGTCGGGCAATGGGCGATCGCCGCCCCGCTCGTGTGGCAGGTGCAGAAATCCTCCTCCGACATGTGGATCGCATGGCCGAACACCGTGCGCGGGCCGACCAATCCGGATTGCGCGTAGACGTCGAGATAGCTCGCCCGCTCGGGGAACAGCTCGCGCACCCAGGCGATCTCGTCGGTGTTCTCGCACAGATGGGTCTGGAGGAAGAGGTCGTCATGCTCCCGCATCAGCGTGCCGGCGGCATCGAGCTGCCCTTGCGTGCAGGAGGGGGCGAAGCGCGGGGTGACGCAGTAATGCTGGCGGCCGCGCCCATGCCAGCGGGCGATCAGGGCCTTGCTCTCGTCGTAGCCACGTTGCGCCGTGTCGAGCAGGCCGGCCGGGGCGTTGCGGTCCATCAGCACCTTGCCGGCGATCATCCGGGTGTTGAACCGCGCCGACTCGGCGAAGAACGCCTCGACCGAGCCGGGATGGACCGTGCAATAGACCACCGCCGTGGTGGTGCCCGCCCCCAGGATCTCGCGGAAGAACAGCCTGGCCACCCGCTCGGCATGGCCCTGGTCGGCGAACTGCAACTCGGCGGGAAAGGTGTATTTCTCGAGCCAAGCCAGCAATTGCTCGCCGTAGGAGGCGATCATCTGCAATTGCGGGTAGTGGACATGGGTGTCGATCAGGCCGGGCAGGATCAGCGCATTGTCGTAGGCCGTGACCGCGACGCCGGCCGGGATCCTATCCGACAGGTCCGAAAAGTCGCCGAAGGCGGCGATGCGCCCGTCCTCGATCAGGATCAGGGCGTCGGCCACGTGCTGGAGGCAGCCCTCCGCCAGGAACGGGTTGCCGGTCAGGCTCACCGCCTGGCCGCGGATCGCCCGTATCCGGGCCGCTGCCCCGGTCATGCGCCCGCCTTCTCCGGGACGGCCGCGAGCTTTTGAAAGATCCGGTCGGGGGCGAACGGCGTCGCGGTCAGCCGCACGCCGGTGGCGTCGCGGATCGCATTGCCCAGGGCGGCGGCGACGGGGTTGTAGGGGGCTTCGCTCATCGATTTGGCGCCCATGGGCCCGACCGTGTCGTGGGTGTCGGCGAACAGCACCTGGGTCAGCGGCACGTCGGCCATGGCCGGGATGTGGTAGTTGCGCAGGGTCCGCGTGACCACCCCGCCCGCTTCGTCGAAGCGGACATCCTCGTAGAGGGCCGCACCGAGCGCCTGCGCCACGCCGCCCTCGATCTGCCCCCGGCACTGCATCGGGTTGATGACGACGCCGGCATCCGCCGCCTGGATGCTCTTGAGGATGCGGATCGCACCGGTCGGCGGATGCACGGCGACGCGAAAGGCCTGGACGTTGAAGGCGACCGAGCGCGGGCTGCCATCGGCCTCGCCCACGGCCTCGAACGCCGCCGCTTCGGCGAGGACGGCAAGGGGGATGAGCCCGGCCGGGGTCTCGACCCCGTCGCGGGTCAGGCGGCACTCGGCCGGCGCGACGCCGGCCCGCTCCGCCGCCGCCGCGCGGATCCGCTGCGCCAGCGCCGTGGCCGCGCGAAAATTCGCCTGACCCGCCACCACGGTGCCGGTGCTGCCATAGGCGCCGGTATCGTGGGGGACGGCATCGGTGTCGGCCTGGATCAGACGGATGCGGTCGGGTGTGGTGCCGAGGACCTCGGCGGCGATCTGCCCGTGCACGGTGCTGGTGCCGTTGCCGAACTCGGCGGTGCCGACCGAGAGGGCGTAGGCCCCGTCCGGTTCCAGGCGGATGCGGGCATGGGCGACGTGGCCGCGCGGCGGGATCGTGTCGATCATGCCGAGCGCCATGCCCTGGCCGACCCGCCAGTCGGGGCCCGGCGGCGCCTCGCCGCTGCCGTGGGCGAGGGCGGCCTGGGCGAGATCGAGGCATTGGTCGAGCCCGTAGGAGCCGTAGACCACGTCGTGCGGCTCCAGGCTGGTCGAGACCATCGGATCGCCCGGCCGCACGGCGTTGAGGCGGCGCATCGCGAACGGATCGATCCCGAGATCCCGCGCCAGTTCGTCCAGCGCCGATTCCACGGCGAAGATCGTCTGGCTCAAGCCGTAGCCGCGAAAGGCCCCGGCCGGCAGGGTATGGGTGTAGACGGCATAGCCCTCCACCCGCTTGTTGGGGCAGGCATAGGCGGCGATGCTCTCGTTGCAGCCGTGGTGCAGCACGCCGCCGGCATGGTTGCCGTAGGCGCCGGTATTCGAGAGAACCCGAAGCGAGAGCGCGGTGAGGCGCCCGTCCGCCCGCGCCCCGACCTTCACCCGCACCCGCATCGGGTGGCGCGTCGTGGCGGCCGAAAAATTCTCCTCGCGGGTCATCTCGTATTTGACCGGCCGCCCGGTGCGCAGCACCGCCAGCGCCACCAGATCCTCGGTCAGCGTCTCCTGCTTGCCGCCGAAGCCGCCGCCGACCCGTCCGCACAGCACCCGCACCCGGTCGCGGCCGAGATCGAACAGGCGACACAGGGCGTCGCGGGTGAGGAAGGGCACCTGGGTCGAGGAGCGCAGGGTCAGCCGGCCCTCGGCATCGAGCCAGCCGAGGGCGCCGTGCGTCTCGAGATGGACGTGCTGCACCCGCTGCGAGACATACTCGGCCTCGTGGATGCGGTCGGCCTCGCGAAAACCCGCCTCGACATCGCCGATGGCGCCATGGGCCTCGGCGGCGAGGTTCGGATGCGACAGGAGCGGCGGCGCATCCTCGCCCGGCCGGGGCGGCTCCCGGTCGGCGGGATCGTGGACGAGGGGCGCGTCGGCCCCCAACGCCGCTTCGGGATCGAGGACGGCGGGCCGGATCTCGTACTCCACCCGCAGCGCCCGCAGGCCGGCCAAGGCCGCCGCCTCGCTCTCGGCGACCACCGCCGCGACCCGCTGGCCGTGGAAGCGGATGACCGGGTCGAGCACCGCGGTGTCGGCGGCGTCGTCCAGCGGGTTCTCGTGCCGCCCGGTCGAGAAGCGGCGGCGCGGCGCGTCCGCGTGGGTCAGCACCGCGACCACGCCCGGCACGGCGAGGGCCTCGGCCCGGTCGATGCGAAGGATCCGGGCATGGGCATGGGGCGCGCGCAAGACCTTCAGGTGCAGCAGGCCCGGCACCGCTTCGTCGAAGGTATAGGCCGCCCGGCCGGAGACGACGGCCCGGCTCGCCGGAGCGGGCAGGCTGCGCCCGACCGGACCGGCCTCCGCCCCGTCGGCCAAGTCGGTGTGAGCGATCCCGGCCACCGCGTCGCGGATCGCCCGGTAGCCGGTGCAGCGGCACAGATTGCCCTTGAGCGCCGTGCCGAGATCCTGCCGCTGGCCCTGGTCGAGGGCTGCGGCCGTCATGATCATGCCGGGGGTGCAGAAGCCGCATTGGAAGCCCTGGGCCGCGCAGAAGGCCTCCTGCATCGGGTGAAGCCGTTCGGGAGGCCCGTCGCCGGGGGCGCAGGGGCCGGCGAGGCCTTCGATGGTGGTGATCGCGCGCCCCTCCGCCTGGAAGGCGGGCAGCAGGCAGGCATGCACCGGCTCCCCGTCGAGATGGACGGTGCAGGCGCCGCAATCGCCCGCATCGCAGCCCTTCTTGACCCCGAACCAGCCGAGATCCCGCAGCAGCGTGCGCAGGCACTGGCCGGGGCGCGGCGCGGCCTCCTGGATCTGGCCGTTGACGGTCAGCCTCATCGGGCCAGCTCCTCTCGGATCTCTTCGGCGAGCAGCCCGGTCACGTGCCGGCGCCAGTCCGGCGCGCCGTGGACGTCGTCGTACCAGCCATCCTCGGGGATCGCCGCCGCGATCGCCTGCCGCAGCGCCGCCGCGGCCGGCACGGTCGCGAAGGGCAGTTGCACCGGGCGCGGCGTCGCGGCCGTGATCGTCAGGGTGAAGCCCCCCGCGCGGTCGCGCGTCCCGATCACCAGCGCCCCGGAGCGACCCTCGGGGGAGAGGGCGATGCGGCGGAAGGCCGTGCGCCGCCGCAGGGCCGCCGCCGGCAGGTCGATGCCGAGCAGGATCTCGCCGGGGGCAAGCGCCGTCCGCTGCGGCCCGAGCACGAATGCGGTGACAGGCAGGCGGCGCTCGCCGCCATCGGGCCGGCGCACCACGCAGGCGCCGTCGAGCGCCGCCGTCAGCGCGATCATCGGGCCGGCCGGCAGGGCCATGCAGAGATTGCCGCCGACGCTCGCCCGATTCCAGATCTTGAACGAGCCCAGCAGCGCCCGGCAGCATTGTCCGACGAGCGGCGCGGCGATCCACTCCTTCGGCAGGGCGAGCCGGTCGAGTTCGGCGATGGTGCCCGTCGCCGAAAGGCGCAGGCCCGCCTCCGACAGCTCGGCCGCCGGCCAGCCGAGGGCGGACAGGTCGATCAACCGGGCGAGGGCGGGCTGCGGCTCGGAGAACAGCCACGTGCCGCCCGCGAGCCAGGCATCGCCCGCGCGCCACTCGGGCAGCGCGTCCAGGCTGCGCGGTCTCAGGACGGCGGTGATCGTGTCGAGATCCATGGGGAGGCCGCTCGTGCGTTCTACCGACCTTCGGCCGCCGTCACGGCCTGCGTCCAGATCCCCTCACAGATTCCCTCGCTGGTCCTCTCGCCGGTCCTTTCGGGCCTGCGGGCGATGACGGGCTGGTCGGGGCCGCCGGAGGGGGCGAGCGGCGGGGCGGTCTCGGTCATCATGCATTCGGGAGGCGTGACAAACGCGACGGCGGGGATCGTTGAGGGTCCGGGTTGAGCCTTTTTCTGGCCGCCG
>NZ_NKUI01000113.1 GCF_014845115.1 Methylorubrum zatmanii
AATTCAGCGGTCAACAGCATGTCGGTCTCAAGCTCTCGGTCGGCGCTCCGCCCGGCGGGCCGGGTCGGGGCGGATGGCGGGCCGGCCGCGGGGCCGGCCGCAGGATCAGTGGGCGGGCGTCGCGTCGAGGGCGCGGTTCAGGCTGGCTTGGTCGGGGGCCTGACCGGTCAGGCGCTCCACGATGGCCGAAGCCGTCTCACCGGCGATGGTGCGGACATTGCCCATGGCCTCGGCGGTGCGGCTCCGGATGGTCGCCTCGGACGCGGCGAGCTTCTGGTTCAGCTCGGCCTCCAGCGCCTTGCGCTTGGCATCGGCTTCCGCCGAGAGGGCGTTACGGGTGTCCTGGGCGATGCTCTGGGCCTTGGCCTGGGCCTGACGCAGGGAAGTCTCGTAGGCCTCGCCGGCGGCATCGGCCTCGGCCTTCATGCGCTGCGCCTCGCCGAGATCGGCGGAGAGGCGGTTGGCGCGCTCACCGAGGATCGCCTCGATGCGCGGCAGCGCGACCTTGGACATGAGGTAGTAGAGCAGGCCGAAAGCCAGGGCGAGCCAGATCAGCTGCGAAAGAAAGGTGTGGCTTTCGAAGGGCGGGAAGGCGCCGCCGTGACCGCCGGAGGGATGCTCCGTATGCATGTGCGGGCTTCCGGGCGGAACGAGCGTCGTGTCCGCATTCTGGGAAGGGGTCGTGAGGGAATTCTTCTCGGCCATGGCCCTGTCCGGTGACGTCGGAAGACCGGCTCCGGATGCGGAGCGGCCGGATCAGCGTCTCTCGAGAAACCTCCGCCGTGCCGGGATGGCCGAGGCGGGAGCGATCCGTTGACCGCCGGTTCTGCGAGGCACTCTCAATGAGCGAGGGGAGCGCGGGTCGGGCCACTTGGCCGGCCCGCGCTCCCGGAAGGCGACGCGTCAGACGGCGAAGAGCAGCAGCAGGGCGACGAGCAGCGAGAAGATGCCGAGCGCCTCGGTGAGGGCGAAGCCCAGGAGGAGGTTGGTGCGCTGGCTATCGGCGGCGGACGGGTTGCGCAGGGCACCCGAGTAGAACTGACCGAACAGGTTGCCGAGGCCGATGCTGGCGCCCGCCATGCCGAGGCAGGCGAGGCCGGCGCCGATGTACTTCGCAGCGACGGGATCCATGGAACACTCCTGAAGTTCGAACGGGGTTCGTTGAGGGCGGAAGGGTCCGGCCGTGTGAGATCAGTGGCCGGGGTGGAGGGCGTCGGCGAGATAGACCGCCGTAAGCGTCGCGAAGACGTAGGCCTGGAGGGCCGCGACGAGGAACTCGAGGGCCGTCAGCGCGATGGTGAGGGCGAGCGGCAGGGGCGAGAGCACGCCCCAGGCGCCGGCGACCAGCAGCTGGACCACGAAGAACGCGAAGATCTTCAGGGCGATGTGGCCGGCGAGGATGTTGGCGAAGAGACGGACCGAGAGGCTGATCGGCCGCGACAGGAACGACACGATCTCGATCGGCACCATGATCAGCAGCAGCGGCTTCGGCACGCCCGACGGCACGAACACGCCGAGGAAGTGGGTGCCGTGCTTGGCGACGCCGTAGATCACCACGGTCAGGATCACCACGAGGGCGAGGCCGAAGGTGACGATGAGGTGGCTGGTCACCGCGAAGGCGTAGGGGATCATCCCGAGCAGGTTCAGGATGAGCACGAACATGAACAGCGAGAAGACCAGCGGCAGGAAGCGCTTGCCGTCGGCGCCGGTGGCCTGGTGCACCGTGTCGGCGATGAACTCGTAGAGCGTCTCGGCCAGGGACTGGAGACGGCCCGGGACGACGGAGCGTCCGGCCGTCGCCACGATGGTCAGCAGCGCGATGATGCCCACCGCGGCGAACATGTAGAGGGCCGACTGCGTGAACGCGAGCTGCTGCTTGCCGATATGCCCCAGAGTGACGAGCGGCTGAAGCTCGAACTGGTGGATCGGGTCGATACTGACCGCCATGTGCCCGCTTCCGCCCCTTATTAGTGTCGCGCCGGAGCCCGGCGGCTCCTTCTTTCGCGCGTCGCCCTTACACGATGCCGGCCGAGTCTCAAGACCCTTCAAGACTCTTGCCGGGGATCTTTCTCAGTTTTGCGGCCACTGAAGCCGCTCACCCGCATGACGTTGTAGATGCCGGTCACGAAGCCCAGCATCAGCATCACGATCATCCCCCACGGCTTGCTGCCGAAGAGATGGTCGACGATGTAGCCGATGATTCCGCCGGCGATCACGCCCGCGATGAACTCGGTCGAGAGCCGCATGGCCTGGCCGAGCGGGGCTGACCCGCCGGACGCGCCGGTGCGCGCAGCCGAAGAGGGAGCGGCTTTGGGCCGCTTGCCCTCGAGTTGCGTCTCGAGACGTTTGAGCCTCGCGGAGAGATCGCCGTCAGCGGGAGCCTTTTCCGGCCCGCTCCCGTCTCCCGTCGGATCGCCGCTCACGGGCGACCCCACATGTCGTCGAGAGCGAAGGAAAGTGGCACACCCCCTCGGCGCGGCGCACCATAGTTTCGCCAACCTTGAGTGTCAAGGCGACCAAAGCAGCTATCAAGCTGTTGAAATAACAACATAATTCTTGCTTTTCCACGGCCTTTCCGGCGCCGGATCAAGCTCCCAGCAGCGGCTTGATCACCTTCTCCATCTCCTCGATCGAGAGCGCTCCGCTGTGCTTCTCGCCGTTGATGAAGAAGGTCGGCGTCGATTCGACCTTCAGGGTGTCGAGGCCGCGGGTCTTCACCGCGTTGATGGCGGAGTAGACCTTCTGATCCTTCAGGCAGGCCTCGAACTTCTCCTTCGAGAAGCCGGCCTGGCGCAGAATTTGTTCCAAAGCATCGACCGGCGATTGCGGCTTGCGGACGAAGGCCCAGTTCGGCTGCTGATCGAACAGCAGGTCGGTGATCGGATAATACTTCGCGTCGCCGTCGCAGCGCGCCAGCATGAAGGCGGCGGTGGCGAGCGGATCGAGGGGGAACTCGCGCAGGGTGAAGCGCACCTTGCCGGTGTCGATGTAGCGCTCCTTCAGCACCGGCCAGGTCGTGGCGTGGAAATGGGCGCAGTGGGAACAGGTCATCGATGCGTATTCGATGATCGTGACCTTCGCATCCGCCGGCCCGAGCCAGACATCGCCGAGGGGACCGGGCTGGAGGAGGGCGGCGGCATCGGCCGATTGCGCCAGTGCCCCGAGGGTGAAGCGGGGCATCAGCACGGCGGTGCCGAGGGCAAGACCTGTCAGTGTCAAGGCGTCGCGCCGGGTGATCATGCCAGTGACGGGCTCCGTTCGCGGGCCAGGCACGGCCCGATGGCGCGCAGGATAAGGCGGAACCATTCCGCCCGGCCGGGGACGCGTCGCCGCGCGGCCTTTCCCGAGCCGCTTACCACGACGCAGGGCGACAGGCACGCCCTCCGAAGCCCCGTCCTCACGAGACAGTGCGGGAGCGTCCGTTCGGGACGAGGCCCTCAGGGCGCCCCGGTGGCGACGACGGCGATGCCGAGCCGGTCGAGGGCCTCGCGCAGGGGCTCCTCCTCGATGCGCGAGACCGCCAGCGCCACCTCGCCGCGCCGCGCGGGATCGAGCGGCCGCTGCGGCGGGCGGCGGGCGGCCCGGTGCAGGCGGTCCTGCCGCATCGCGATCTTGCCGACACAGGCCCAGCCGTAATGCGCGTTGACGCGCTGAATCACGATCGGCGCCAGATGCTGGAGTTCGAGGGCGAAGGCGCCCTCCACCCGGATCACCAGGGTGCCGGGCTCCGGCCGCCCCTCGGCGTCGCGGCGGGCGCGACGCGGCCATTCGAGCTTCACCGGCTGACACGCCCCGGCGAGGCGCGCGCCGACGATATCGGGCCATGCGGCGAGGATGTCGGAGGAGGCGAAGCCCTGCGCGGCGAAGGCGGGGCCGATGCAATCCTCGATCAATTCGCTCAGCGGTTTGACGCGCGCCATCGGCACCCCGGACGGTAAGGGGCAGGCTCAGCCTTCCCCTGAGACAATCGTACCCGAAACGACGCCCGCGCGGGAGTCGGCGCGGAGACGGATCGGGCTTCATCGGACGGAAACGGCGAGGCCGGTCACTTTTCGGCAGGACGCTTCGGCAAGGCGCTTTTTCCGTCCCCGCCGTCCCGCTATGGACGGGCCATGCCCGCCGCCTCGGCCGCCGACCTCCTCACTTGGTACGATCGCCACCGCCGCGCGCTGCCGTGGCGGGCGCTCCCCGGTGAGCAGCCCGATCCCTATCGGGTCTGGCTTTCGGAAGTGATGCTGCAGCAGACCACCGTCGCGGCGGTGAAACCCTATTTCGAGAAATTCCTGACGCTGTTTCCCGACGTGACGGCCCTCGCCACCGCGCCGGAAGAGGCGGTGATGTCGGCCTGGGCCGGGCTCGGCTATTATTCCCGCGCGCGCAACCTGTATGCCTGCGCCAAGGCGGTGGCCGCCGCCGGCGCCTTTCCCGAGACCGAGGAGGGTCTGCGCAAACTGCCCGGCATCGGTGCCTATACGGCGGGTGCCATCGCCGCCATCGCCTTCGACCGGCCGGCGGCGGCCGTCGACGGCAATGTCGAGCGGGTGATGAGCCGCCTTCACGCCATCGAGACGCCGCTGCCCGCCGCCCGCGCGCAGATCCGCCTGCTCACCCAGGGGATGGTGCCGACCCGGCGGCCCGGCGACTTCGCCCAGGCGCTGATGGATCTCGGCGCGACCCTCTGCACGCCGAAGCGGCCGGCCTGCGCGCTCTGTCCCTGGATGCTTCCCTGCCGCGCCCGCGCCGAGGGCCTGCAGGAGACTTTTCCGAGAAAGCTGAAGAAGGAGAAGGGCGCCCTGCGCCGGGGCGCGGCCTTCGTCGCCCTGCGGGCCGGGGACGAAGCGATCCTGCTGCGGACGCGGCCGGCCGAAGGCCTGCTCGGCGCCATGGCCGAGCCGCCGACGAGCCCCTGGCTTCCCGATTACGACCCCGCCAAGGGCCTGCTCGACGCGCCCCTCGATGCCCGCTGGAAGCGCCTGCCCGGTCTGGTGAAGCACGTCTTCACGCATTTTCCGTTGGAGTTGACGGTGTTCCTGGCCCGTGTCGGCGCCGGCACGGCTGCCCCGGAGGGCATGCGCTTCACCCCACGGGACGGACTCGATGCCGAACCGCTGCCGGGGGTGATGAAGAAGGTGCTGGCCCATGCGCTCGCCGGCCCGGCACCGCTCGCCGCGGCGGCGCCGAAGCCGCCCCCCGAGCCCGACCTCGCCACGCCGGCCGAGCCGGAGGCGCCGCAGCGGCGCAAGCCGATCCCGAAGCCCGCCTCGTCGCGGCCCTCGGATCTGGCACGGATCGTCAAGAAGGCGCCGAAACCGGTTCGGAGCCGCTAAGTCGATGCAGGGCGCTGCCCCGCATCCGCGAAAGGGCGTGTCCTTTCGAAACCGAGACCTAGCGCCGTGCCCGATCGCGTTGCCATCGAGCCCGCCTCCAGGCCCTCGTTGTGACGCGCTTTCTTGCGCCGACTGGGTCTCCACTTCGGCGGAAAGCGCTCTGGGCTACGCCCCGGCCTGGCCCCGCATCTGCGCGCGAAACTCGTCGATGCAGACGAGCCGTCCCCCACGCTCCGCGTGCCAGAAGGTCCAGCCGTTGCAGGCGGGAAACCCCTGCACCAGGGCGCCGACCTTGTGGATCGAGCCCATGGCCGGCCCGACGCTGAGTTGTCCGTCGGGACGAACCGTCGCCCGGAAGCGGCGGCGCTCGTCGGTCAGGGTCTCGCCCGGGCGCACATGGCCCGCCTCGATCACGCTGAGGAACGGGATGCGCGGCTCGGCCCGCTTCGGCGTCGCGAGCGCCAGGGACGCCGAGGACAGGGTCTCGATGCCGTCGATTCGCGCCCGCGCCGCTGCGGCGTAGCCGGGATCGCGCTCGCAGCCGATGAAGTGCCGGCCGAGGCGCTTGGCGACCGCGCCGGTGGTCCCGGTGCCGAAGAAGGGATCGAGCACGACGTCGCCGGGATTCGTAGCGGCGAGCAGGCTGCGGGCGAGCAGGGCCTCTGGCTTCTGGGTCGGATGCACCTTGCGGCCGGCCCCGTCCTTCAGCCGCTCCTCGCCGGTGCAGAGCGGGATGAACCAGTCGGAGCGCATCTGGAGGTCTTCGTTGCCGGCCTTCAGTGCGTCGTAATGGAAGGTGTACTTGGCCTGCGGCGAGCGGGAGGCCCAGATCAGGGTCTCATGCGCGTTGGTGAACCGCTTGCCGCGGAAGTTCGGCATCGGGTTGGCCTTGCGCCAGACGATGTCGTTCAGGATCCAGTAACCGAGATCCTGCAACGCGCTCCCGACCCGGAAGATGTTGTGGTACGAACCGATCACCCACAGGGTGGCGTTCGGCTTCATGACGCGGCGCGCGGCCGTCAACCAGGCGCGGGTGAATTCGTCGTAGGCGGAAAAGCTCGAGAACTTGTCCCAATCGTCGTCGACGGCATCGACGACGCTCTGGTCGGGGCGCGTCAGACCCGCCTCGCCGAGCTGAAGATTGTAGGGCGGATCGGCGAAGACGCAGTCGACGCTCGAAGCCGGCAACCGCTCCATGGCGGCGATGCAATCTCCGACCAGGATTTCGTCGAGGGGAAGTGTGTCGGGAAGACGCTGGACGGAGGGTGCGAGACCCATCCGCGGCGCCGACGCGGTCCGCCCGGTACGCGAGACAAGATTCCGGGCGGTGGCGCCGACGACCGCGGTACGCGGGGAAGCCATGGCAAACACCGGTTACGCGACTGACACCGGGACCATGCCGCGGACACGGTAAAGGTCGGGTTTGCCGCCGCGCGACCTGTGCGTCTCGTTATGGGTCGGCAGTTTTTGCCGGGCCGCGCCATGCAACAAATGCAAGGCTGTGACGCCACTCAAACACCCCCTCCCGAGTTTCGGCCAAGGCTTTCGCGCGATGCTGTCGAGGGGCCCCGAATGCTTGCGCGGCAAGTTCTAAGGATTGCGAGACACCCGCAGCAACACTCCAGGCAAGTAATCAATTCTTGCGGCGCACAAGCCGGCGGAAACCGCCGACGATAGTCTTAACGGCAGCTTACCGCACGGCGAGAAATCGACGTCTTATTTTGGCCGGGATCGGGCTCATTTTCCGCGGCGCACACAACACGTCGCAACAACAAGGGAATGCGATCCTCGATGAAGGTTACCAACCGGGCCGTTGCCATCTGCCTCGCCACCGTCATCGGCACCGCCGTCGCGCTGCCCGCCCAGGCCCAGAGCGGCCGGGCCTCCTGGTACGGAAGCGGCCGCAAGACGGCGAACGGCGAGCGGTTCAACCCCAACGGACTCACCGCCGCCCACCGCAGCCTGCCCTTCGGCACCCGCGTCCGCGTGACGAACCGGGCCAATGGCCGTTCGGTCGTGGTGCGGATCAACGACCGCGGCCCGTTCGTCGGCGGCCGGGTGATCGATCTCGCCCGCGGCTCTGCCCGCGCCATCGGCATGTCCGGCACCAGCTACGTCTCGCTCAACGTGGTGCGCTGAGCACGCTTCCGGTCGACCGGACCGGAAACGAGATCGGCAGCCCCTCCGTCAGGGAGGCGAAGACGGCCTCCGTCGCTCCGAAGAGGTCGGCCGGATGTCCCGTGACATCGGCGAGACCCTTCGCTCCGCCTGGCGTTGCAGCGGGGCCGCCCCCTTCCCATAATCGTCTCACCGGATGACGCGCGGGCCCGGAACGCTTTCCGTTCCGGGCCGCGCCGTGGGAGAGGGTCGAGATGGCGAAACCGATGGTGGTCGAGATTCCGCATGAACTCGGCCGCGACGAAGCCCGGAAGCGGATCGACGAGGGCACCGCCCGGGTGCGGGACGCGCTGGCCAAGAGCGGCATCGCCATCAACACCCTGAACTGGACCGGAGACCGCCTCGACTATTCCGTCACCGCCCTGACCCAGACCGTCGACGGCCAGATCGATGTCGGGCAGGACGTGGTGCGCGTCGAGGTGCGGATGCCGCTGCTGCTGTCGATGTTCGCCCAGAAGATCCAGCAGATCGTCGGCAAGGAGGGCAACAAGCTCCTCCTGACCAAGAAATAAGCGGAACCCCCTCGCCGACGCCCCGTTGGCGAGGGGCGGCGGCACGGTGCCCGCCGCCAGCGAGGTGGGTATCCATGGCCAATCCCGGACCGATCCCGGAAACTCCCGTTCCGCAGACACCGGAGCCCGCGACGCCCGACGCGCCGCAGGTGCCCGAGCCCGGCCCCGGACCTGAAATCCCCGGCGGCACGCCCACGGAGGCCCCCGGTGGGACGCCGGCCGAGATCCCGGTCGAGAGTCCCAGCCTGCCGGATTCGACGCCGACCGGGCCCGCCAATCCCACGGCCTGAGCCGAAGCGCGCTCTCACGAGGCCGGCCCGCGAAAGCCCGGCCGGCTTCGATCGTTTCGGTTCGATTGTTCCCGGCGGCGGCGGCTGCCATAAGCCGGCCATGGCCGCTCCCCCGCTCCTCACCCTTCAGGACGTCGCCCTCACCTTCGGCGGAACTCCGCTGATCGAACGAGCCGAGCTGACGATCGCCCCCGGCGAACGCACCTGCCTCGTCGGCCGCAACGGCTCGGGCAAGTCGACGCTCATGCGCATCGCCGCCGGCTTGGTCGAACCCGACCGGGCCGTGCGCTTCGTCCAGCCCGGCACCACGATCCGCTACCTCGCGCAGGAACCGGACTTTTCCGGCTTCGAGACGACGCTGGCCTTCGCCGAGGCCGGGCTCGCCCCCGGCGACGACGCCCACCGCGCCCGCTACCTGCTGGAAAGCCTGGGGCTGAGCGGCAACGAGGATCCCCGCCGGCTGTCGGGCGGCGAGGCGCGCCGGACCGCCCTGGCCCAGGCGCTCGCCCCCGAGCCCGATATCCTGCTCCTCGACGAGCCCACCAACCACCTCGACCTTCCCGCCATCGAGTGGCTCGAATCCGAGCTGAAGCGGACCCGCTCGGCCCTGGTGCTGATCAGCCACGACCGCCGCTTCCTGTCGGCCCTGTCGCGGGCGACCGTCTGGCTCGACCGGGGCGTCACACGCCGGATCGAGCAGGGCTTCTCCAGCTTCGAAGCGTGGCGCGACGCCTTCTTCGAGGAGGAGGAGCGGGACAAGCACAAGCTCGACCGCAAGATCGCCGACGAGGAGCACTGGCTGCGCTACGGCGTCACCGCCCGGCGCAAGCGCAATGTGCGCCGCCTCTCCGACCTCCAGACCCTGCGCAAGCAGAGCCGCGAGCACCGCCGCCCGGTGGGACAGGCGGTGCTGACCGCGAGCGAGGGCGAGGCCTCGGGCACCCTGGTCGCCGAGGCGCGGCAGGTCTCGAAGTCGTACGGCGAGCGCCGAATCGTCCACGATCTGACCCTGCGCATCCTGCGGGGAGACCGGCTCGGCATCGTCGGCCCGAACGGGGCCGGCAAGACCACGCTGATCAACCTCCTGACCGGCGCGCTCGCCCCCGATTCGGGCGAGATGCGCCTCGGCACCGGCCTCAACATGGTCCATCTCGATCAGTCCCGCGCGGTGCTGGAGCCGAACGCCACGGTCACCGAGGTGCTCACCGGCGGGCGCGGCGACAGCGTCACCGTCGGCGGCCGCAGCCGCCACGTCATCGGCTATCTCAAGGACTTCCTGTTCACCCCCGAGCAGGCCCGCACCCCCGTGAGCGTGCTCTCGGGCGGCGAGCGCAACCGGCTGCTGATCGCGCGTGCGCTGGCGCAGCCCTCCAACCTTCTTGTGTTGGACGAGCCCACCAACGATCTCGATCTCGAAACCCTCGACCTTTTGCAGGAAATGCTCGGCGACTATGCCGGCACCCTGATCCTGGTGAGCCACGACCGCGACTTCCTCGACCGGGTGGCCGGTACCGTCCTGGTGAGCGAGGGGGAGGGGCGCTGGATCGAATATGCCGGCGGCTACACCGACATGCTGACCCAACGCGGACGTGGGGTCGAGGCGCGCGGCGACGGCAAGGAGGGCAAGGCCGCCCGCGAGCGCGGCGAACCGCGGGAGAAGGCGCCGCGGGCGGAGCCGGCGCCGCCCCGGACGAAACTCGGCTTCAAAGAGCAACACGAGCTGAAGACCCTGCCGGCGCGCATGACCGAGCTGGAGGCGGGCATCGCCAAGCTGCGCGAGGTTCTGTCCGATCCGGGCCTCTACGGGCGTGATCCGGGCCGTTTCCAGAAGGCGACCGCCATGCTCGGTGCCGCCGAAGCCGAACTCGCCGCCGCCGAGGAGCGCTGGCTCACCCTCGAGATGCAGCGCGAGTCGCAGGGTGCCTGACCGCGCCCGCCCTTCGCGGTCGAGGTGAAGCAAAGCGGAAGAACACCGCGCCGCACCGCGCAATAGGGGGAAAACTTTTGTTCGCCGGCAGGGATTAAGTTGCGGACCTGCAACAGCTGTCGGGGAAGCCTATTTGTGACGCTTCCAAGACAGCCATGTCTGTTGCCCGTGCGGCGAGCCTCGCTCATGGTGACGCTGCGGACGGGACAACCCCGCCGTGGCTTGGCCAAGACCCGAACGGGAAGGCCTAAGCACCAAGGGAAACAAGGACGGGCAGGGAGGGTCGCCGCCGAGGCGCTCACCTTGCCAGAACAATGTCCATTCCCGTGGGTCTCGAAACTTCTGGAGGGTTTATCATGAAGCTCGATAAGAGCCTTCTCCTCGGATCGGCTGCGGGGCTGACCATCGTAGGTGGGGCTCAGGCCGCCGACCTGCCGGTGAAGAAGGCCGTTCCGATCGAGTACGTCCGCGTCTGCTCCGCTTACGGCGCCGGCTTCTTCTACATCCCTGGCACCGATACCTGCCTGCGCGTCTCCGGCCGCGCCCGCGCCGAATACGGCTATATCGGCAGCGACAACCGCAACGTGCCCGGCGGCGGCGATCTCTCCGGCTTCACCGGCCTCGCCCGCTTCAACTTCGACGCTCGCACCCAGACCGGCTACGGCACCCTGCGCGCCTTCCTGCGCCTCGACGCCGCCAGCCGCACCGGCAACACCAAGATCTCCTCGGGCACGAACCTGCGCGGCGGCTACGCCTTCTCCGGCACCGGCCAGGACCAGCTCGGCCGCATCCAGAACTTCATCAACGTCGACAAGGCGTTCGTGCAGTTCGCCGGCCTGACCGCCGGTCGCGCCTCCTCGTTCTTCGACTTCTACGCCCACGACTTCGAGATCATCGGCTAGTCGCTGGGTTCGGACATGCCGTCCACCAACCTGCTCGCCTACACCCAGAAGTTCGGTGAGGGCTGGTCGGCGACGCTGTCGATGGAAGACCCGAACTTCCGCAAGAACCCGCTCTACTCCGATGCGGCCGGCGCCACGGCCCTCGTTCCCGGCCAAGCCGGCCTGAACAACGTGTTCACCACGGCCCCGACGCCGATCATCCTCGGCACCAACGCCGTCGGCAACGCCACCGCCGTGGCCTTCATCGACGCCGTGCAGCGCTCGCGTATGCCCGACTTCGTCGGCTCGCTGCGCTACGACGCCGCCTGGGGTTCGGCTCAGGTTTCGGCCGCCGTCAAGGACATCAACACCGGCGGCTTCATCTCCGGCTCCGCGATCGGCGTTCCCGGCACGGGCGGCGCCCTCGCCGTCAACACCGCCACCCTGCTGGGCGCTCGCGGCATCGGCACCGGCGCGCAGACCGATTACGGCTGGGCGGTCCAGGGCGGCCTGAAGTTCAACCTGCCCTTCATCGCTCCGGGCGACGGCCTGTACCTCCAGGGCGCCTACGGCGAGGGTGCCTCGTTCTACACCGGCATCAACCGCTTCACCGCCGGCTACCTGAGCAATGCCTCGGTCTATGCGGGCAACCCGTTCAACCAGTACCTCTCCGATGCCATCGTCAACCCGCTGACCGGCCGCCTCGAGCTGTCCAACAGCTTCACGGCCGTGGCCTCCTACCTCCATTACTGGTCGCCGGAGTGGCGTTCGGCCTTCTACGGCAGCTACGGTGAGATCTGGTTCTCCGAGGGTGCCCGTCAGGCGGTCAGCCAAGCCAATGCCCTGGTCGGCGCGGCCTCGACGGTGGCTCCCCCGTCCTACCTCACCAACGCTGCCGGCTACGGCCTCAGCCCCGCCCTGCGTGACACCTACCAAGTCGTCACCGGCGCGAGCCTGATCTGGTCGCCGGTCAAGGACCTCGATATCGGCGTCGAGGGCCAGTACATCCGCACCGGCGTGAAGAGCGGCCGCGTCGCCGACAGCGACAAGGGCATCCTCGTCGGTGGCGTGCCGACCCGCACGGTCAGCAGCGAGGACGTGTTCCAGGCTCGCTTCCGGGTGCAGCGCGACTTCTAAGGCCAACGTGGCAGGCGGCGAGCCTGCCCGTCCCGGACGATCGGCACCCCGCCTCGTGTGGAGTGCCGCGAACTACAGGGAACCTCCAGACCCCGGCCTCGCGGCCGGGGTTTTTTCGTGATGGATGCGACGCGTCGGGTGCATCGTTCTGGAAATCGGATCCAGAACGATTCAGTGAAGGGCGAACGGCAACCCGAGAGAATCGGCCCAGGCAAAATCCGGCAGCCTTCAAAGCGCCCCGATGGCCGTGTCTGCTGGCTCACCCGTGATCCGGGATCTCCGTCGCGGTGCCGATGCACCGCGAGACAAGGTTCACGCGCCGTTGCCGGCCATCGAGCGAGGTCGAGCCCCGTGTCCACGCCTTCGCCCTCATCCTCATCACCCCAAGTGGCTAGCCCGCGATTCGCCCATCTCGGCTGGCTCCTCGGGCTTCCCCTGCTCAGCCTGATCGCCGCCTCGGCCGCCTATCTCGGCGCCCAGCGCGTCACCGAGACCCTGCAGCGGCAAGCGGCGGAGATCGCGTCCGCGACCGGGGAGGGGCAGCCGGAGCCCTGGCTGAAGGTCTCGGTCGAGGGCCGCGACCTCGTGGCCTCAGGAGAGGCCCCGGAAGAGGCGCAGCGCCAGGCGGCCCTCGGCCGGCTCACCCGCATCGAGGGCCATCGCCGCCTGACCGACCGGACCGGAGTGATCGAGGAAGTCTCGCCCTTCGTCTGGTCGGTGGAGCGCCCCGTTGCCGGCCGTCTCGAGACCACCGGCAGCCGGCCCGCCGAGGTCGGCGCCTTCGAACTGGCACAGCGCCTGAAGCCGGCCCTGCCGCGCGATGCCATCCTGAGCGACCGGGCCCGGGCCGCCCGGGGGGCGCCGCGGGACTTCCCCGACGCGGCGGCCTTCGCCGTCGAGCGGCTGCAGGATCTGACGACGGGCGCCACCGCGACGCTGAACGACACCGTGATTTCGATTCGCGGCGAAGCGGCGAGTCTGGCCGCCTACGACGCGCTGCGTACGGCGCTGGCAACCCCGCCGCAGGGCTACACCCTCGGCACCGTCGAGATCCTGCCGCCGGTCGTCGACGACTTCCATTTCGGCATCGCCCGCCGCCCGGACGGCAGCCTGGAGCTCGACGGCCACGTCGCCTCCGAGGCGGCCCGCGAAGAGATCCGCGCCGCCGCTGCGGAGGCTGCGGACGGGGCCGCTTTGGATGACCGGATGCGCGATGCGCGCGGCCTGCCGCCGGGCATCGACGGCTCGGCCCTGACCCGCTTCCTGGTCAGGCTGGCGGGCCTGCTCCACGAGGGGCGCGTCAGCTTCGAGCATGGGACCGTGTCGGTGACGGGCAACGCCCTCGATGCCGGAGCGGTCACCGAGGCCGACACGCTGATGCGCGATGCGCGCCCCGCCGGCGTCGCGGCGGGCCGGGTGGCCCTCACCGCACAGGCGATCGCCCCTTACGTCCTGCGCATCCGCCGCAATGCCGACAGCGTCACGGTGAGCGGCCACCTGCCGGATCAGGCGGCCCGCGAGGCGCTGATGGCGCGGCTCACTCCGCGCTTCTTCCACGAAAAGATCCGCGACCGCACGCGGCTCGCCGATGGCGCCCCGGCCGATCTGGCCACGGCTCTTACGGCAGCGATCGATCCGTTCTCGACCCTGGCGAGCGCCGAGCTGACGCTGACGGATAAGAGCCTGCGTCTGACCGGCACCAGCCTCTACCCTGAGAGCGCCGCCCGCCTGAGCAGGACGCTGCCGCAGGCACTGCCTACGGGCTGGACCGCTTCGGTCTCCGTCTCCTCCGGCGAGCCGGTGGCCGCGACCGCTTCGGCCGAGTGCGGCCGGCGCCTCGCGGAGCGCACCGCCGGACATCCCCTGCGCTTCGCCCCAGGGAGCGCGGCGCTCGCGCCGGACTTCTATCCCGTCCTCGATGCGGTGGCGGCCCTGGCCCGCGCCTGCCCGGCGGAGCGTATCGAGGTCGTGGGCCATCTCGACCCGGTCGGCGCCAAGCCCGAGGCTCAGACCGATCCGGTCGCCGTGGAGGCGGCGAAGGAATCGACTCCGAGGCCGACAGTCAAGGATGACGCGAAGGCCGCCAAAACCACCAAGAGCCGGACAGGCAAAACGGAGGACGCAGCCGCCAAGACCACGGCCAAGAGAGAGGCCGAGGCGAAGGAGGCCGCCAAGAGCGATCCGGCCAAAAGCAACACGGCAAAGACCGAGCCCGACAAGCTGGAAGCCGGCGCCGACCTCGCGCGGGCGCGGGCCCTCGCCGTGATCGATTACCTGCAGAAGGCCGGCGTGCCCCTGGATCGCGCCGCCGCGCCGGCGGGCGTCGCACCGCTCTCCGACCGGCAGGGCGTCGGACTCAGTCTGCGGTCGTGACCGTGCTCGTCTCGTCCCTCTGGCCGGAACTCGCAGCGGCCCTGGCCCTCGGCCTCGTCATCGGCGCCGTGACCGGGCTGCCCCGCGGCCGTATCGCCATGATGGCTGCCGGCCTGCTGCTCCTCGGCCTTGCGGCCCTGACCGGGCTCGCGATCTGGCAGGTCCTGCCCGGCGCGGCGGGTTTTCGGATCGAGGCGGGGGCTCTGGTGTTAGGCGCCTATCTCGCGGGCTGCGGTGTCGGAGGCTTGGGCCGGCTCGCAGCGCGACGCGCTTCCTGACCGGTCCTCCGGCACCGCAAGACCCCAGATCCGCTGCGTCCGCCCGACGCCGCGCAGGGCGAATTCGCCGACCGGGACCAGCGGCGCATCGCAGCGCCGGGCGAAGGCATCCGAGAGCAGCAGCGGGCGCTCCAGCGCGTCGCAGAGCCGCTCGATCCGGCTCGCCTCGTTGACCGCCCGACCGATCACCGTGAAGTCGAGGCGGCGGTCGGTGCCGACATTGCCCGAGACCACGCGGCCGTAATGGAGCACGATGTCGGCCTCCAGGGCCGGCAGGCCCTGACGGCGGCGGGAGGCGTTGAGGGCGGCGTTACGGTCGAGCGCCTCGCGGGCGGCGGCGAGCGCCCCGGCGCAGGCGGGACAGGCGAGGGCGTCGGGCTCGGCCACGGGGAAGACCGCCAGGAAGCCGTCGCCGAGGAATTTCGAGATCTCGCCGCCATGCCGCTGCACCGGCTCGCCCAGGGCATCGAAATGCTCATCGAGCCAGCCGACGACCTTCAGCGGATCGTCGCGATCCGCCACCGCCGTGAAGCCGCGCAGATCGGCGAGCAGGATCGCGGCGTGGACTACCGTACTCTGCCCCCGCCGCATCTCGCCCGCGAGCACCCGCGCGCCGGTGGCGGGTCCGAGATAGGTGCCGAGCATCTCCCGCATCGTGTGGGACAGGCTGAGCTTGGCCGTGACAAGGGCGAGCAGAGGCACCAGCCCGGCAAGGGCCGTCCGCTCATGCTCGGTGAAACCGCCGGCCCGATCGGTGGCGAAGGAGATGCCGACCCCCTCCATGGCCGTCCCCGGAGCCAGGGCCGCGAGATGAAGCTGGTAATCGGTGACGCCCGCTCCTCGCAGTTCGGCGAGAAGCGGCAAGTCCGGGTATGTCCCGGGCCGATCAAGCCGCCAGCGCACCGTGATGCGCTCCTGCGCCATCAGCCAGCCGACCGGGCTGAGGCTGAAGTCGCTCTCGCCCTCGGGACCATGGACGGTGGTAAACAGCGCCATGCCCTGACCACGCCGCCATGCCAGGCTCACGCCCCGGAACAAGGGATCGATGACCGGCACAGCCGCGCTGAAGCGCCAAAGCGGGCACCCGGCCGCAGACAGATCCTCGCAGAAGGCCTCGATGATGCGCTCCGCATCGTCCGTTTCCGCCGCCTGCGCGATCAGGCGGGACTCGACGGCACGGAGGGTCGCATCGGAGATCGGATCCGTTTGGGCCATGGCGGATCGAAGTCTAGCCGCCCCCGGCGCCGGATCCCAAGCCTCGCCCGGGGCGGCGCCTGTGGGAAATCGGCTATGGTATCGCTTGGCCGGACCGGTTCCTCACGAAACCGCTGCCCATCTTGCTTGGCAAGTCTTCCGGCGACACCGGGATCGTCCGCCGTGCCGATACACCTTCACGGACCACGACATGGATAGCGCCTCCGACCTCGACCGCCGATTCGCCTTTCTCGCTGAGATCGATGGGCTGAAGGCCGTGCTGCGGCAGAACCGGACCGTCGCCGAGGGGCGGCGCGAGAATTCGGCCGAGCATTCCTGGCATCTCGCCCTGTTCGCCCTGGTGCTGGGGGATCGGGTGCCCGGGCTCGATCTCGGCCGGGTGCTGGCGATGCTGCTCGTCCACGACATCGTCGAGGTCGATGCCGGCGACGTGCCGATCCACGGCGTGTTCGACGCCGCCGCCCTGGCCCTGGTGGAGCAGGCCGCCGCCGAGCGGATCTTCGGGTTGCTTCCGCCGGCACAGGGGGAACGCCTCCTCGCGCTCTGGCGGGAATTCGAGGCGGTCGAGACCGTCGAGGCCCGCTTCGCCAAGGCGCTCGACCGGCTTCAGCCGCTCCTGCTCAACACGCTCACCGGCGGCGGCACCTGGGCCGAGAACGGTTTGACGGAAGCGCAGGTCATGGCGCGCTACCGGCCGGTGATCGAGCGCGGCGTGCCGGATCTCTGGCCGTATGTGGAGGCGATGATCCGCCGCCACTACGCCGGATCGGCCGCTACGGCGTGACCGGCTGCGCCTCGGCGCTCACCGCGCTGCGGGCCCCCCGGGCGAGGTCGCGCTCGATCATCAGGGCGCTCTTGCCGTCGAGGCGGTTGCGGTAGACCTGCAGGTTCTCCATCACCCGCTGCACGTAGTTGCGCGTCTCGGTGAAGGGGATGCGCTCGACCCAATCGATCGGATCGACCTCCGGCCGGCGCGGGTCGCCATAGGCATCGACCCATTTCTTCACGTTGCCGCCGCCGGCGTTGTAGGAGGCGAAAGCGAGGATGTAGGAGCCCTTCCAATCCTCCATCAGCTCGCCGAGATGGGCTTGGCCCAGCCGCGCATTGTAGGCCGGGTCGCTCGTCAGCCGGTCGGTGTCGTAGGAGGCCGCGACACGCTTGGCCGTGCGCTGGGCGGTGGCCGGCATCATCTGCATCAGGCCCCGCGCCCCGACGCCGGACTGGGCCCGGGGATCGAACTGGCTCTCCTGCCGGGCGATGGCGAAGACCATGGCACGCTCGACCTGCGGCACGGCGGTGAAGGTCTCGTAATCGGGGATGCCGATGGTGGGGTAGGCGTGGCTGTCGAGGGCGAGCCCGCGCTGGGTGGCGAGCTTGCCGATGGCCACCAGCGCCCGGGCGTCGCGCGCCTCCACCGCCGTCTCGCCGAGCGCATTGACCTGCGCTTCGTCGGTGAGCGAGCGGGCCGCATCGATGTAGAGCGGCAGCGCCAGATCCTTCAGCGAGGCCGCCGCCAGGAGCTTCAGCCCGCGGACGAACAGCCTGTCCGCGAAGGTGGCGCGGGCGCTGGGGTTCAGCTCAGCCGCGCGTCGCAGGGGCAGGCTGTGCTGGCCGAGCCGGGCCCGGGCGAGCTGCCCGTAATAGGCGATGGGCTGAAGCGCGGCGCGCTCATAGAAGGCCTTCGCCTCCGCCGGCTTACCGGCAGCCTCGGCGGCACGGCCCTGCCAATAGGCGGCGCGGGCCAGGGAGATCGGCGTCTCGGCCACGGAGGCGGCCTGGGCGAAGTGGCGCTCGGCCGCCGCCGGATCGGCCATGAAGCGCAGGGCGATCCAGCCGGCATGGAACTCCGCCTCGATCCGCTTCTCCGAGGTGCGGGCGGAATGGGCGGCGGCGACGGCGTAGGCGGTTTTCGGATCGCCCGCATCCATCAGCTTGCGGGCAACGATCCGACGCTCGACCCACCACGTATCCCCGTCGACGATGACCTCCGGGTTGGTGGGCGCGGAGAGCAGCACCTTGGCCGCCTCCGCCGCCTTGTCGGCACGACGGAAATACTGGGCCCGCGAGAGCAGGTAGGACGAATCGTTGCGCAGGGAGGGCGGCACCGCGGCCAGCGCGGCGGCGGCACCGGCCTTGCCCTGCACCGCCCGGCGGGCTCGCACCAGGCTGGCATAGGCGCCGCCGGCATAATCCGCCGCCCGAGCCGCCGTCGCCCAATCCTCCTTCAGGAGGGCCCGCTCCATCCGGTAGCGGTGATCGATCACGGTGAGGACGCCGGGGAAGGCGTCGGCCACCTTGGCCTCCAGGCTGCGCCCGAAGCTCTCCTCGCGCCACAGGTCGTGCACCAGTTCGGCGGCATCCGCGTCGAGCCCGTCGGCCCGCAGGGCGAGCGCCAGGGCGAACTTGCCCGGCGCGCTGGTCGGCTTGGCGCCGGCGAAATAGGCCCGCACCACCGCCGGGCTCTTCTTCTCGGAGAGCAGCCGTTCCTCGGCGCGGCGGCGCAGGAGCGGGCCCGCCGGCCAATCGGGATTGGCGCGGGAGAAGGCGACGATCCGCTCGAAGCTGATGCCGGCCCCGGCCCGGATCGCCACCCATTCGAGCAGCGCCCGCGCCGCCGGATCGGTGAAGCCTCCGGCGAGCCGGTCGCCATCGGAGACCTTGCCCTTGCGGTAGAGGTCGATCGCCTCGCGTAAGGAGCCGAGATCGGTCTCCCCGGACACGATCGGCCGGGCGGGGTCGGGCACCTCGGGGG
>NZ_NKUI01000114.1 GCF_014845115.1 Methylorubrum zatmanii
GCCGAGGATCGCCCCGACCGAGCGCGACTTGACGAAGCGGGCTAGGTCCTCGATGGCCGCGATGAAGGTCAGACCCACCACCGCACCGACGCCCGGCACCGTCATCAGGCGGCGACAGACCGCGTGCTCGCGGGCGATCCCCAGCATCATGCGGTTGAGACGATTGAGCGAGGGCAGCATCGCCGCGTACGCCTGTAACAGCACGTCGAGGATGGCGGCGACGCGCGGCAGGTCGGCCGTCAGTTCGCGCACCCGTTCCGCGAACGTCCGGCGCTTGGCCGTGCCGAGCTTGATCCCGAACGGGTGCAGGGAGCCCCTGATCTGGTTCTCCACGTCGCCAATCTTCAGCACCAGCGTCTTACGGCTGGTCAGCAGGGTCCGCAGATCCATTGTCGGCGCGCCTTCACATGGACCTGCCGGAACCAGCCGGTGCGCAGCATCTGTGTGAGGCCGCGCGCATCGTTGCGGTCGGTCTTTTGGGTCATCGCGACCATTGCCGCGCGGGCGTGCCGCGCGTCCATGCACACGACGTTGGGCATGCCGAGTTCGAGCATCGCCTTGCACAGCTAACCCGCCAGCGCGCCGGTCTCCAGGCCGACGCGGGCCAGCGGCAGACCGAGAGCGCCGAGCCACGTCGCCAGTGCCTCCGGCTCGCTCGCGACCTTGGCCTCGCGGACGATCTTCCCGTCCTCATCGACAACGCACATGGAGGTCTCGGCCAGCGAGACATCGAGACCGGCATATAGCGCATGAGCCTGCTCCCGGATGACCGGTCGTGGGCTGATCCCCGGCAGACCGGATGGCAGCTCGGGCAGCTTGCCACGATCCGCGAGGCGGGGAAGGCTGGCGACGGCCCGATTACCCGATCTGTCGGATCGCCCCGAGGCGATGCGCCGTGACGGGGGGACATTACCCCTCCGCCACCTCCTCCAGTGCCAGCCTCAGATGGCACGGCCCCCTCAGCGAGGCGCCCGGCCGGTAGGGCGGGGGATTCTCGGTCAGGGACAGGCCCTTCAGCCGCCGCACCAGGGAGACCAGTGCCACCTCCGCCTCGATCCGGGCCAGCGGGGCGCCGACGCAGTAATGCAGGCCCCCGCCGAAGCCGAGATGGCGGTTGTCGGGCCGATCCGGGTCGAAGCGGTCGGGGTCGGAAAAGCGCAGCGGATCGCGGTTGGCCGCCGCGAGCAGGAGAATCACCGGCGCGTCCTTCGGGATGGTGATCCCGGCGACCGGGATGTCGGCCAGCGCCAGCCGGGTGCGGTAATGGACCGGCGGCTCGTAGCGCAGCAGCTCCTCGATCAGGCGCGGGGCCGTCTCCGGCTCGGCCCGCAGACGCTCCAGATGTTCAGGGAAGCGCAGCAGCGTCAGCATGCCGTTGGTGATCAGGTTCACCGTGGTCTCGTGGCCCGCCACCAGCAGCAGCACGGCGGTGGCGATCAGGTCGAAATCGTTCATCCCGTCCGTATCGGTCGCGAGATCGGAGAGGATGTCCTCCTGCGGGTTCTTGCGCTTCTCCTTGATCAGGCCTTGGATGTAGTCGGCGATCTCGTTGAAGCAGACCTCGTTCTTGGCCTGCGTCTCCTCGTCGCCGCGCTGATTCGGCTCCAGGGCCGTCGCGAGCTGCGTCGCCCAGCCGTGGAACTGCGCCTCGTCCTCCGGCGGCACGCCGAGCAATTCGCAGATCACCGTGACCGGCAGCGGGTAGGAGAAGTCGTCGACGAGATCGATCCGCGTCTTGCCCGCCATCTTGGCGATCAGGTCGTCGGTGATGCGTTGCGTCTTCTCGCGCATGCCGCGCACCCGCTGAGGCGTGAAGCAGCGCATCACCTGCCCCCTCAGACGGTCGTGGTCGGGCGGGTCGCGGAAGATGAAGGGCCGGTGCCGCTTGCGGATCTCGGCCCGGACCGGGCGCACCAGCAGATCGGTGATCGGATGGCCGGTCCAGCGGAATTTCTGCGGATCGGGCAGGTCGTCGGAGCTGATCCGGGGGTCGGAGATTAGCCGCGCCAGCTCGGCATGGGTGCTGACGACATAGGTGCCGTCCTCCTGCCGGGAGACCGGGATTTTCCGCAGTTCCGCGTAGAGCGGGTAGGGGTTCGCCCGGTTGGCCGGGTCGAGGATCTGTTCGAACAGCGTGCTTCCGGTCACGGGATCACGGCTCCTGCACACGGAGGCGGGGCTGGTCGAGGGCCTCCTCGATCGGCGGGAACGGGGCGCGTTCCCGGATCGCGGCCTTGTAGGCGGGCAGCCAGCGGGCGCTGTCGATGGAGGCCGCGGCGACGGTTCGGCCCTCCTTGCCGAACACGGCCACGAGCCGACGCTCCTCCAGGGAGCCATGCCTCACCGCGAAGGCGTCGGCGCCGTCGGTGAGCCCCACGAGCTTGATGGTCAGGCCGAATTGCTGCGACCAGAAATCGGGCAGGTGATCGTGCCGGCGCATCGCCGAGGCGTCGCCCGCCAGCATGTTGCCGGCGGCGGTCTCGGCCTGTGCGCGGGCATTGCCCCAATGCTCCACCGCCACCAGGGCGTCGTCGTCATGCGGGTTCGGCCAGCGGGCGACATCGCCTGCGGCGAACACGCCTCGGACCACGCTCCCGTCCCGGCGCAGGGCACGGCAGAAGGCGTCGCAGCGCAGGCCCTTGGCATCCGCCGCGAGGCCCGAGCCATCGAGCCACTCGACATTGCGCAGGGTGCCGATGGCCGCGACGAGGCAATCGGTTTCGATCCGTTCGCCGTCCTTCAGCGTCACGGCGGTCAAACGCCCGCCTTCCGCTTCCATCCGCTCGATTTCCGATGCGAGGCGCAGATCGACGCCCTTCTCGCGCGCCACTTCGCCGATCAGGCCGCCGAGGTGGGCGCCGAGGGCGGCGGCCAGGGGAGTGGCGTCGCGCACCAGCAGCGTGACCGGGATGTCGAGGTCGCGACAGGTCGAGGCGACCTCGAAGCCGATGAAGCCGCCGCCGACGAGAACGACGCGCCGTGGCTTCGCCTGAAGCCGCTGCCCGAGCCGCTGCGCGTCGTCCCGGCCGCGCAAGGTATAGAGCCCGTCGAGGGCGGCCTCCTCGGGCTTCGGCCAGGGCCGGGCCCTTGTGCCGGTGGCGATCAGCAGGCGATCGTAGGGCAGGCGGCTGCCATCGCCGAGTTCGACGAAGCGCTCCTCGGGATCGAGCCGGGTCGCGGGCAGGCCGAGGCGGAACTCGGCCTCCAAATCCGGGTGGCGGGGCAGGGTGGTGTCGGCGGAGTAGAGGCCGCGCAGCACCTGCTTGGAGAGCGGCGGCCGGTCATAGGGCAGGTGGGGTTCGTCGCCGATCAGGGTGAGACGGCCGGCAAAGCCCCGTTCGCGCAGGCCGTGGGCGGCGGCGAGACCTGCCAGGGAGGCGCCGGCGATGACGATGCGCTCGGGCGATGTCGTCACCGCGCGGCTCCGGTCTCGTCGGGAGCATCGCTGACGGCGGTGATCGCCCGGACCGGGCAGGCATGGACGGCGCGCTCGATCTCACCCCGTGCCGACTCATCCGGGGCGGGATCGTAGACCAGGGCTTCCTTGCCGTGCAGGGCGAAATGGCCGGGCGCGGCGTAGAGGCATTGCGCGTAGGCCTGACAGCGATTGAGATCCACGACGACCTTCATGGGCGCTTTCGGTCAGCCTTTGCCACGGGGAGAACAGCCACCGGAGAGGCGGCCCGACGATAGCTAGGGCAGGGCCGTCCGCGCACCACGGCGGCGGCCTGACGCTCCCGGCCGCTTGAGGAACTGCTCAAACGCCGTGTCGGATCAATCGCGGGGTCAGGGAGCGGCGGGCTCGATGGTGCCCAGGGTCCGCCGCCCGAGCGCCCGCGCCTTGAGGCGCAGGGCCGGCTTCTCGATGCCGTACCAGGAGAGAGCGGCCACGAGCAGGGCGAGCAGAAGGGCCGGCGTCAGCAGCGCGAGGGCGGAGGCCGAGGGGAACAGGGCGTGCAGGCTCTGCTGGATCGGCCAGCCGTAGAGATAGACACCGTAGGACAGGTCGGCGGGCGGATCGAGGGCGGGGCGGCTCAGGACCGGCAGGAAGGCGAGCCAGATCGCGGCGTAGCTCTCGGACAGGAACAGCAGGGTGCGGCCGGGCGGGTGCCCCTGCAGCCAGATCGCCGCGGCGAGGCCGAGCAGCGGCCAGGGCCCGAGCCGCACGCGGTCGCGCCAGAGATAGAGGCAGGCACCGGCGGCGAAGATCAGCGGCAGCCGCAGGGCGGTCTCGGTGCCCTTCGGCATGTCGGGCCGGGCGGCCTCCAATCCCGCCAGGGCCAGCGCCAGGGCGAGGGTGAGGGCCGGCACGGCCCAGCGCCGCCGCAGCAGGCCGACCAGCCCGGCGGCGAGGACTCCGACGTAGCAGATCGTCTCGTATTTCAGGGTCCAGACCGTGCCGAGCGGGCTGCGATAGGGGTTGGCCTCGAACAGGCCGGGCAGGCTCGTGTTGCTCTTGAAGGACAGCAGCGTGCCGCGCACGAAGCGCCACAGCTCCGGGCTCGCGAGGTAATCGGTGAGCGGCAGCCGGGTGAGGGCGGTGCCGAGGCCGAGGCCCACCAGCAGCACCGCCGCGACGAGGCCGGGCAGGATGCGCAGGGAACGGGCGATGACATAATCGCGCCAGCCGCGCCGGTCGTAGCTCATGGTCACGAGGAAGCCGGAGACGGCGAAGAAGCCGTTCACCGCGTGCTCGCCGAGGGAGAAGCCGGTGGCGCGGGTCAGCGGCTCGTCGAGGGGATTGCCGGAGACGACGCTGAAGGCGTGGGAGAGCACGACCATCAGGGCCAGCACCAGCCGCAGGCCGGAAAAGGCGTTGTGCGGGCGCGCCAGCGCCTCCGCCACGGTCGGGCCGGAGAACAGGGCGCTCACGGGGCGAGTTCCTCGGCCGAGACTTCCTCCGCCAAGCCTTCCTCCACCAAGCCTTCGCGGGCGAGGGCGCTCACGCCGCGCAGGGCCGCCCAGGCCCCGGCGGCGGAGCCGCCATAGCGCTCCAGGCCGGAGCGGCGGAGGACAAGGGCGGAGAGCGCCGCCTTCGGGGCGTTCGTCGTGAGCATGCCGGGGCTCGGATCGGGCAGGCCGTATTTGCGCGACACGTAGGCGCGCGACCAAGCTTGGTGCCAGCGGGTGCGGAACACCCGGCCCGGCTCCGGCGCCGAGGAGCGCCCGCGCCCGTGCAGGGCTACGGCGCCATGGACATGGACCAGGGCCCGCCCCGCATCGGCCACCCGGCGGCAGAGGTCGTCATCCTCGTAGAACAGGAAGATGTTCGGGTCGAAACCGCCGAGTTCGAGGAAGAAGGCCCGCTCGGTCATCAGGCAGGCGCCGGAGAGGAACGGCGCGCAGGCATCGCCCTCTGGAGGCGCGCGCAGGCCCTTCGGATTGGTGAGGTAGGGCGCGAGCAGCGAGCGCGGCTGGTAGAAGAAGCGCCCGTCCGGCTCGTGGATGCGCGGCGCCAGCAGCCCGGCATCGGGCCAGTCCCGCGCGGCGGTGCGGAGGGCGGCGGCGGCGCCCGGTTGCAGGACGAGGTCCGGGTTCAGGATGAGGACGTGGCGCGCCCCCTCGGCGGCCCGCACGCCGATATTGTTGGCGCGGCCATAGCCCTCGTTGCGGGCATTGCGGATCACCCGCGCCCCGTGGCGGCGCGCCACCGCCACCGAGTCGTCGCGGCTCGCATTGTCGACGACGAGGGCCGGAACGTTGTCGCGGGCAAGCGCGCCGAGGCAGGCGGGCAGAACCGCGGCGCTGTCGTGGGTGACGACGATGGCGGTCAGCGACATGCCGTGATCCGCAGGCACCCTCCCCCGCATGGGGGGGAGGGTTCAACGCTGTCCCTCACCCCTTCTTCTCGGGCAGGTTCAGGCGGATATGCAGCTCGCGCAGCTGCTTCGGCGTCGCCTCGGCGGGGGCGCCCATCATCAGATCCTCGGCGCGCTGGTTCATCGGGAACAGCACGACCTCGCGGATGTTCGGCTCGTGGCAGAGCAGCATGACGATGCGGTCCACCCCCGGTGCGATGCCGCCGTGCGGCGGGGCGCCGAGGCGGAGCGCGTTCAGCATGCCGCCGAACTTCTCTTCCAGCACATCCTTGCCGTAGCCGGCGATGCTGAACGCCTTCTCCATCACGTCGGGGCGATGGTTGCGGATCGCGCCGGAGGACAGCTCGATGCCGTTGCAGACGATGTCGTACTGGAACGCCTTGATCCCGAGGATCTTCTCCGCATCGCCCTCACCCAGGGCCAGGAACTCGTCCCGGTCGAAGTTCGGCATCGAGAACGGGTTGTGGGAGAAGTCGATCCGCTTCTCCTCCTCGTTCCACTCGTACATCGGGAAGTCGACGACCCAGCAGAAGGCGAACTGATCCGTGTCGGAGAGCTTGAGCTCGTCGCCGATGCGGATGCGGGCCTTGCCGGCGAGGGCCGCCGCCTTGGCCTCGGGGCCGGCGGAGAGGAACACCGCATCGCCCGCCTTGGCTCCGGCCTTCTCGGCGATCCGCGCCTGGATGGCGGCGGGGATGAACTTGGCGATCGGTCCCTTGCCGGTGAGCTGGCCGCCCTCCTCCTCGAACACGATGTAGCCGAGGCCCGGCGCGCCTTCCGAGCGGGCCCATTCGTTGAGCTTGTCGAAGAACGAGCGCGGCTGGCCCGCCGCGCCGGTGGCGGGAATGGCGCGGACCACGCCGCCCGCCTTGATCACGCCCTTGAACGCCTTGAACTCCACCGCGTCGTCGGCGAACTCGTCGGTCACGTCGGCGATGATCAGCGGGTTGCGCAGGTCCGGCTTGTCGACGCCGTATTTCAGCATCGCGTCGGCATAGGTGATGCGCGGGAAGACCGGCGTCACCCGCTTACCCTCGGCGAATTCCTCGAACACGCCGCGCAGCACCGGCTCGACCGCCTGGAACACGTCCTCCTGCGTGACGAAGCTCATCTCGATATCGAGCTGGTAGAACTCGCCCGGAGAGCGGTCGGCGCGGGCATCCTCGTCGCGGAAGCAGGGCGCGATCTGGAAGTAGCGGTCGAAGCCGGCGATCATCGTCAGCTGCTTGAACTGCTGCGGCGCCTGCGGCAGCGCGTAGAATTTTCCGGGGTGGACGCGAGAGGGGACCAGATAGTCGCGCGCGCCCTCGGGGCTCGACGCGGTCAGGATCGGCGTCTGGAACTCGAAGAAGCCGCCCTCGCGCATGCGGCGGCGGAGCGAATCGATGATCGCGCCGCGCTTCATGATGTTGGCGTGCAGCTTCTCCCGGCGGAGATCGAGGAAGCGGTACTTGAGCCGCGTCTCCTCCGGATATTCCTGGTCGCCGAAGACGGGCAGGGGCAGCTCGCCCGCCGGGCCCAGCACTTCGAGATCGTCGATATAGACCTCGACCGCGCCGGTCGGCAGCTCGGCGTTCTCGGTGCCGGCGGGGCGGGTGCGCACGCGGCCGTCGATGCGGATCACCCATTCGGAGCGGACGGCTTCAGCCTCCTTGAAGGCCTTCGAGTCGGAATCGATCACGCATTGCGTGAGGCCGTAATGGTCGCGCAGGTCGATGAAGAGCACGCCGCCGTGGTCGCGGATGCGGTGGCACCAGCCGGACAGGCGGACCTCGCCGCCGACATCGGACGGGCGGAGCGCCCCGCAGGTATGGGTACGGTAACGGTGCATGGCGGGCTCTTGAGAATGAGGCCGGCACCATTCACGGGAGGCGGGTGAAGTCAAGGCGAGGGAGGACCGCGCGCGGTCGCAAGAGCGATCGCGGGCGTGATTGCCCCGTCCCAGCTCGGCCGCCGGCGCATGACGCCGGGTAGGGGAAAGGGGGCCCCGCCGAGCGCGCTCGGAGCGGGGCTTGCGGCAGGGCCTACTCGGCGGCGGCGAGCGTCACCTCGGGCACCGGCACGCCGATGTCGCGCAGCAGCTCGGCATCCGCGTCGGCCTCGTTGTTGGCGGTGGTGAGCAGGCGCTCGCCGTAGAAGATCGAGTTGGCACCGGCCAGGAAGCACAGGATCTGCGCCTCGCGGGTCAGGCTCTTGCGGCCGGCGCTGAGCCGCACCCGCGCCTTCGGCATGACGATGCGGGCGGTGGCGCACATCCGCACGAGGTCGAGGGGATCGATCGGCGGCCGGTCCTCCAGCGGGGTGCCCTCGACCGCCACCAGGGCGTTGATCGGCACGCTCTCGGGATGCGGCGCATGGTTGGCGAGCACGAGCAGCATCTCGGCCCGGTCACGCACCCGCTCACCCATGCCGACGATGCCGCCGCAGCAGACGCCGATGCCGGCCTGCCGGACATGCTCCAGGGTCTGGAGCCGGTCGTCGTAGGTGCGGGTCGAGATGATGTCGCCGTAGAATTCCGGGCCGGTATCGAGATTGTGGTTGTAGGAGGTGAGCCCCGCTTCCGCGAGGCGCTGCGCCTGGCTCTGGGTCAGCATGCCCAGCGTCACGCAGGCCTCCATGCCGAGCCCGCGCACGCCGCGCACCATCTCCAGCACGGCGTCGAAGTCCGGTCCGTCCTTCGGCTTGCGCCACGCCGCGCCCATGCAGAAGCGGTGCGCGCCGTTGGCCTTGGCGGCGGCCGCCTCCTTCAGCACCGCCTCCACCGGCATCAGCCGCTCGCGGGGCAGGTTCGCGCCCTTGTGGTGGGCCGATTGCGGGCAATAGGCGCAATCCTCGGGGCAGCCGCCGGTCTTGATCGAGAGAAGGGCCGCCCGCTGGATGTCGGCCGGGTCGTTATGGGCCCGATGCACGCTGCCGGCCCGATGCACGAGATCGAGCAGCGGCATGTCGTGGATCGTCTGGATCTCGGCCAGCGTCCAGTCGTGACGGATGGCGGCGGGCGCCGGTGAAGAGGCCGAGGAGGCGAGGGGGACCACGGTATCGCTCATGCGCCTCTTTGAGAGCGAAGGCGGGGAAAAAATCAAGCCTGACCATGTGGGCGAGCCCGCCGGCTCCTCCCCGCAGCGAGCGGCCGCCGGTCAGTGGGTCGGCTCGCCGGCGGCGACCTTCGCGGTCCAGTCGTCGAAGGCGACGACCCGCTGGCGCTGCTCGCCGAGGCCGTCGATGCGCAGCACCATCTCGTCGTCGCTCCTGAGGAAGCGCGGCGGCTTCATGCCGAGCCCGACGCCGGGCGGCGTGCCGGTGGTGATGACGTCGCCGGGCTCCAGCATCATGAAGTGCGAGACGTAGGCCACGATCTGGGGCACATCGAAGATCATCGTCGCCGTCGATCCGGTCTGCATCCGCTTGCCGTTGAGATCGAGGCTCATCGAGAGGTTCTTCAGGTCGGGGATCTCGTCGAGGGTAGCGAGCCAGGGCCCGAGGGGGCCGAAGGTCGGGCAGCCCTTGCCCTTCGTCCAGGTGCCGCCGCGCTCCATCTGGAATTCGCGCTCGGACAGGTCGTTGCAGATGCATACGCCCGCCACGTAGCGCAGGGCCTCGTTGGCGTGGACGTAGGAGGCGCGGGCGCCGATCACGATGGCGAGTTCGATCTCCCAATCGGTCTTGGCCGAACCCTTGGGCAGGATCACCGTGTCGTTGGGGCCGACGATGCAGGACGGCGCCTTGTTGAAGAGGATCGGCTCGGCGGGAAGCGCGGCGCCGGTCTCGGCGGCGTGGTCGGCATAGTTCAGGCCGACCGCCACGAAGTTGCGGGTGCCGCCGACGCAGGGGCCGAGGCGGGTGCCGGGGGGCAGCAGCGGCAGGCTCTCTGGATCGATCCGTGCGAGCCGGTCGAGGGAGTCCCGTGACAGCCCCGCCCCCGCGATGTCGCGCAGGATTCCCGACAGGTCCCGCAGGCCGCCCCGGGCATCCACCAGGCCCGGCTTCTCATCTCCGCTCGCACCGTGCCGAATCAGTTTCATCGTCGGTGTCCCCGTTCTGTCGACTCATTCCCGAGGGCCTTGCCGCAGGGCCATGAGCCCGAGGCCGCGCGCCCCTCCGGCATCGACGGAGCAGGGGGCGGAGGCGAAGCCCTTCAAGACACGAAGTCCCAGCTTCGCGACCGGTTTCACCGTTCCGTGACAAAAATTCCTCTACTGACATATAATTCAGGAAACCACCTTGCGGCCTCTAGACGAGGCGCGGGCGATACCTTTCCCTGGCCGGCATAACTTGGATTCGCCAAGACGGTTCGGAGAGGAAACATGACGAGGGGGACGATCCGCGCGCTGGGCATCGCAGGGGCCTTCGCGGCCGCTTCGCTGACAGTGTCGTCGGGGGCGCAGGCCGGTGCTTTCGGCTTGCGTGAGCAGAGCGCACAGGGCCTGGGCCTGGCCTTCGCCGGCGCGGCATCGGGCGGGGCGGGCGTCTCGTCGATGTTCTGGAACCCGGCGACCGTGACGATGCGGCCGGGCTTCGCCAGCGAGCAGAGCCTGAGCTTCATCAACCTGTCGGCCAAGATCACCCCGACCGTCGGCACCGCGCCGGGGCTGCTCCCCTTCGGCTCCTCCGGCGAGATCGGCCAGGGCGCCGTGGTGCCGGCCGGCGCGACCTCCTACCAGCTCACCGACCGGCTCTGGATCGGTCTCCAGACCGGCGCGCCCTACGGGCTCGTCACCAAGCCGCGGCAGGATTGGGCCGGCTCGCCCTATGCCCGCTCCTCCCGGATCTTCTCCCTCTCCTTCAACCCGGTGATCGGGTTCAAGGTCAACGAGTGGCTCTCCGTCGCCGCCGGCCCGAACATCGAGTATTTCCGCCTCACCCTGCGCCAGGCGGTGCCGGTCCCCGGCCTGTTCCCGGCCCTCTACCCGTCGGGCTCGCTCAAGGGCGAGTCCTGGAGCGTCGGCTTCACGGCGGGTGCCACGATCACCCCCGCGGCCGGCACGGTGCTCGGCATCGGCTACCGCTCCTCGGTCCACCACGACATCGAGGGCGCCATCGGCTTCCCCGATCCGCGGCAGGCCCTGGCCTTCGGCGCGGTGCGGGCCAAGCTCAACACGCCGGAGAAGGTCAGCGTCGGCCTGTCTCAGGAGATCAACCCCGTCACCCGGATCAATCTGGGCTTCGAATGGGACAACTGGTCGAGGCTCGGCGATATCGGCATCGTCTCGACCGCCCTCGGCGTGCCGGTGAGCCAATTGCCGCTCCGGTACAAGGATTCCTTCTTCTACTCGGTTGGCGCCGAGTACGACTGGTCGCCGAACCTGACGCTGCGCGCGGGCCTCGCCTACGAGGACGGGCCGATCGATGTTTCGAACCGTTCCGCGCGCCTGCCCGACAACGACCGCTTCATCGTCTCGGTCGGCGGCAGCTATCGCTGGAGCGAGAAGCTGCTCCTGACGGCGAGCTACGCGCATCTGTTCCTGGAGCGGAGCCGCCTCCTGGCGGGGCCGGGACGCGACTACAATGTCGGCAACATTCCGCTCGCGGCCTATACCGATGCCAGTGCCGACGTCGTCTCCGTCGGGTTCCGCTATCAGTGGGACGCTCCGGCCGCCGTGGCTCCGGCCCCGCTGGTGCGCAAGTATTGAAGCGGCCGCGACGGCGAGGGGGCGGCCCGGACGATCCCGCTCGCGCCGCGCCGCGAAGGAACGCTCGATCTCTGCCTCGACAGCCCTTCTCAAGGAGGGGGTCGGGAAGGTCGAGCGCGACGGGTGGCGAAGACGAGCGATGGTAGAGCGTCGTGACCGGCGCCGCTGCATCTGTTGGAACAGGCCATCAAATATTTGGCGTCATCTCGGCACAAAAATGTGCTGACGGTACTCTGCCTAAAAACATAAGAAAAATATTTCAATGGCAACTTAAAGACGTAATTGTTGCCATAATGGATCGTTGAAGGAAGAGTTCGGAGGCGATTTCAGGAAAATCCGGCAACGGCGCTTTAATCGATCCGGCCCTAGAGCATCGATCGTTCGCCGGACGGCTCAACAATCATGTTCAAAATCATCGCCTGTCTCACCGAGGCGCACGATCTCGGGCTGGTCGCGATTTCGGCCGGCATCTGCCTGCTGGGTTGCTTCTCGACCGTGACGCTGATGGCGGAGGAGAGGCGGCTCCATCCGCAGCGCAACGGGCAGGGTTTCTGGCTGCCGCTTGCCGCCGCCGTATTCGGATGCAGCGTCTGGTCGCTCCACTTCGTCGCCATGCTCGCCTTCCGGCCCGGTGCGCAGGCCGCCTACGGCCTCGCTCCTACGGCGGCCTCGATCGGGATCGCGGTGGCCGGGACGCTGGCTGCGCTCCTGCTGTGGCGGCGCGCGGGCCAGAACGCTCTCGGCCTGACCGCCGCCGGCACGGTGCTGGGGGCAGCCATCGCCGGCATGCACTATGTCGGCGTCGGTGCGATGGCGGTGAGCGGCCTGCTCTTCTTCGATCAGACCTTCGTCCAAGCCTCCCTCGGTCTCTGCGCGACCCTGGCGGTGATCGCCCTGGCCCGGGCCGGCGACCTCACGGGGCTCCGGCGGCGCATCGAGGTGACTCTCTGGCTCACCCTGGCGATCTGCGGCCTGCACTTCACCGGCATGACCGCCCTCACCATCGCGCCTACCGCGCTGCGGGAGGGGGAGGGCGCCGTCCTCGGCTCGACGCAACTCGGACTGGCCGTGGGACTGGTCAGTCTCGCCGTCCTCGCCGCCGGGCTCGTCGCGCTGATGACGCAGCGGCACCTGATGCGGCGGCGTTTGGACGAATTGAGCCGCGTGCGCCTGCTCTGCAACCTCGCCTACGAGGCCCTGCTCATCCATCGCGAGGGCCGGGTGATGGAGATCAACCAAGCGGGCCTGCGCCTGTTCGAGACCACGGAGCGGGAGATCATCGGCCGGCCGCTGCTCAGCCTGTTCGCCGAGGCCGCCGCCCCCGCCCTGCTGCGGCGCAGCCGCTGTCACCCCGATGAGCTTTACCCGGAGGAGTTCGAGATCCGTACCGCCGCCGGCATGCCGGTGCCGGTGGAGTTCTCCTGCCGCGCCATCGAGTATCTCGGCGCGCCCGCCGTCGCGGTCGCCCTGCGCGACCTGCGGCAGCACCGCCGCGACGAGGCGCGCATCCGGCATCTCGCCCTGCACGACGCGCTCACCGATTTGCCCAACCGCACCCTGCTGGGGGAGCGCCTGAACCTAGCCCTTGAGGCGGCGGGGGAAAACAGGGCGCGGGTGGCGCTGGTCTATCTCGACCTCGACCGCTTCAAGCCCGTCAACGACTTTCACGGCCATGCGGTGGGCGATGCCCTGCTGGTGCAGGTGGCCAAGCGCATGCTGGCCGAATTGCGGCCGACCGATACCCTCGCCCGGATCGGCGGCGACGAGTTCGTGATCGTGCTCGCCCATTCCCGGACACCGGAGCAAGTCGCCGAAACCGTGGAGCGTCTGATCGTGGCACTCGCCCGCCCGTTCCAGATCGAGGCGCGGCGCATCGAGATCGGCGCCTCGGCCGGCATCGCCCTCTACCCGACCGATGGCGGCACGGCGGAGAGCCTGATGCGCGCGGCCGACCTCGCCCTCTACCGGGTCAAGGACGAGGGGCGCGGCACCCTGCGCTTCTTCGAGGCCGCGATGGACGAGCAGCTCCAGGCCCGCCGCCGGATCGAGCACGAGCTGAGCGGGGCGATTCCCCGGGGCGAGCTGCAGCTCCATTGCCAGCCGATCGTCAACGGCCGCACCGGCGTGATCGAGACCTTCGAGGCGCTGATCCGCTGGCATCACCCGGAGCGCGGCTGCGTGCCGCCGGCCGAGTTCATTCCGCTCGCCGAGCAGAGCGAGCAGATCCTGCGCATCGGGGCCTGGGTGCTCGACACGGCCTGCGCCGCGGCCGCCACCTGGCCGCAGCCGTGGCGGGTCGCGGTCAACGTGTCGCCGAAGCAGTTCCGGCAGCCGGGCTTCGCGGTCAGCGTGGCGGCCGCCCTCACCCGCCACGGGCTTCCGCCGAGACGATTGGTGCTGGAGATCACCGAAGGGGTGTTCATCCAGGATGCGGCCATGGCGGTGGAGGTGCTCACCGCCCTGCGCAGCCTCGGCGTGCGCCTCGCCCTCGACGATTTCGGGACGGGCTATTCGTCCCTGAGCTACCTGCAGCGGTTCAAGTTCGACAAGATCAAGATCGACCAGTCCTTCGTGCGCCGGCTCGGGCAGCACGCGGACACGCTGACCATCCTGCGCGCGATCACCCATCTCGGGCACAATCTCGGCCTTCAGGTCACCGTCGAGGGAGTGGAGACGCCCGAGCAGCTCGCCATCCTTCGAGAACTCGGCTGCGACCAGATGCAGGGCTACCTGTTCGCGCGGCCGGGTCCGATGGCGGCCCTGTCCGAGCTGGAGCCGGAGCGGCTGCGGGCGCTGTTCGACCCGGAGTCGCTCCAGGCCTGCGCCTGAAGGGCGGCCCGGCTCCCGCGGCCTCGAGGACGTCCGCTCAGGCGGCTTCCCGCTCCGGCACGAACCGGCGGCGGGTATTCTCCCACCAGCTCCGCTCCCGCTGCGCCTCGGCCTCCGCCGCCTTGGCGGCATAGAAGGAGGCGTTGTGCTCGCCGCGCAGGGCCTCGCGGGTGAAGCGGATCAGGTGGTGGGCGACGAAGCCCATGTTGAACACCGCCTCGATCTGCCCTCGCTTCAGGGCGTGACCCGCCGCCCGCCAGAACGGCCGGCGGTAGTCGGAGAGAAGGCCGACCCGGGTGATGATGTTGAAGCCGAGGATCAGGCCGCGGCGCAGGTTGGTGAAGGTGAGCTTGCCCGCCGTCGGCGTGACGATGCGGTTGCCGTAGGTCACGTCGCACTGGTGCTTGAAGCGCTCGAAGAGATGCTCGGGGGCGTAGGCATGGGCGATGGCCCGGCGCCAGGAGTTCACCACCGTATCGTGCGGGCGCTTGAACAGCACGTTGGATTCGAGGCTCGCATCGTGGACGAGCCGGCCCTCGCGCTCCAGCCGGTCCCAGAGCGGCGTCTTCGGCAGGGCCTGAAGCAGGTTGATCGTCAGCACGGGAATGGCCGAGCGGTCGATGAAGTCGATCAGGTTCTGTTCGGATGTGTCCGTGTCCGAGTCGAGCCCGAGGATGATGCCGGAGGTCACCTCCAGGCCGTAGGAATTGAGGGTCTCGATCGCCTCGTACATCGGCACGGCGGCGTTGTGGGTCTTGTCGATGCCCTTCAGTGCGTCCGCCTCCGGCGTCTCGATGCCGACGAACACCGTCATGAAGTTGGCCTGCCGCATCAGCTCGAGGATCTCGGGCTGCTTGGCCATGTTCAGCGTCGCTTCGCAGGCGAACTGGAGCGGGTAGTTGTTCTTCTTCTGCCACGCGACGAGATGCGGCAGCATCTCCCGCGTCGCCTTGCGATTGCCGATGAAGTTGTCATCGACGAAGTAGACCACCGCCGGATGGCCGGGCTGACTGATGATGGCATCGAGTTCGGCGCACATCTGCTCCGGGCTCTTCAGGCGCGGCTGGCGGCCATAGAGCTGAGGGATGTCGCAGAACTCGCAGCGATAGGGGCAGCCCGAGGAGAATTGCAGCGAGCCGATCAGGTAGCGCTTGAGCGGCACGGCCTCGTAGGCCGGAGCCGGGAACTCGCTGAGCGCCAGCCGGTCCTTGGTATCGAGCACCACCTGGGACGCGGGGCGGGCGAGGTCACGGTCGAGGATCTCGACGAGGCGGTCGGTGGCGTCGCCGATCTCGCCGACATGGAGATAGTCGAAATCCGGATACTTTTCCGGCGCGCCCGAGACCGAGGGGCCGCCGAGCACCGCGACCTTGCCGGCCTCGTGCGCCCGCCGGCCGATATCGTGGATCTGGCCCTCCTGGATATGCATGCCTGAGACGAAGACGGCATCGGCCCAGGCGAAGTCCCGCGCCGAGGCCGGCCGGATGTTCTCGTCAACGAAGCGGCATTCCCAGCTCTCGGGCATGTAGGCCGCGATCACCAGGAGACCCTGGGGCGGCATGAAGGCCTTCACCCCGCCCATCAGCGGATAGGCGTGGGAGAAGGTGCCAAAGGACGGCGTGTAGGCCGGGAAGACGCACAGGATGCGCCGGCGGGACGAGACGGGGAGGGAGCATCGCATGACCTCCAATCTAGCACAGCCCCGCGCGTTGGCGTCCCCTCTTTCCGCGACATCGTGATCCGAGAGCGGCCGGAACGCCGCAGGGCCGGGGCGCGGTGCGGCGTTCCGGACACAGCCGGGGCCGGAGATCGTGCCGGGGATGGCGGTATGCGGCCCGTGCATGGAGCGGCGCCCCGAACACCACCGCTGGCCGCGCGGCGCGGGGCGCCTCAACCGATCTGCCGGCGCGCGGGCGCCCATTTCCGGCGAGGGGATCTCTTCGGCAATGAAGCTGAAGACTGCAGTAAAGCATTTTTAAGCGTCAGTTTTATGACGAATTAAATTAGTAATCCAACGGATTATGCGCCGGTCCTGCACGTTAGTATAGTAATGAGATCAGAATATACTCAAATTTTATTCAGGATTACTTTTAATGATGCTGGCCCAATGCTATCGCCGCTGCCGGGATGCGGGGCGCACCGGGCCGCTAAGCGACTGAGCCGACTAACGACTTTTCCGGATGCGCCGGTCGCGCGGCGCAGGGCGGCAAGGCGTCGTTCGGCGGCCCGGGAGGCGCGCTGCTTTCGATCATCCGCAGCCCGAAAGGGCACGCGTCCAGCACAACACGGCGAGCGTCATCACGCCGGCCTGGAACGCGGCAAAGGGGGTTTGGGAGATGAAACGACGTCTTCTGGCCGCGCTGCTCGTGTCGAGCGCGCTGGTGCTGCCGGCGGCTTCGGCGCGGGCGCAGACGGTGGCGGAGCTGCAGCGGCAAATCAACGAGCTCAAGGCCATGATCAAGGCTCAGGCGGAGGCTCAGGCGAGGGGCCCGCGGCGCGCGGTCCCGGTCGCCACCCGGCCGGCCCATGCCCGCGCCACCGATGCCGGCACCTTCCCGGCGGCCGGCCGGCCGATCGAGTCGGCGGTGGGCCGGCCGGCGGCGCCCGCCCCGGTTCCGCACCGCTTCGCCCTCGACGAGCCGGACACGTGGTACGACGCGCTGGTGCCGCCCGCGCCGCAGCTCCTCGCCGACGGGCCCGGCCACGATGCCCGGCCCAAGACCTGGTTCGAGCGGCTGTCCCTGCGCGGCTACACGCAGCTGCGCGGCAACGAATTCCTGTCCGGCGACGACACCGCCCCGTCCGGCGTCTCGCGCCTGCGCTCCGTCCACGACAGCGGCATCACCGACCGCAACAACTTCACCTTCCGCCGGGTGCGCCTGGTCCTCCAGGGCGACATCCACGAGCGGGTGTTCATCTACATCCAGCCCGATTTCGCGGTGAACGTCTCCAACCAAGCGGGGACCGAGTCACGCCAGCACTACACGCAGCTGCGCGACGCCTATGCCGACGTGTTCCTCGACGACGAGCGCCGCACCAAGCTGCGCTTCGGCCAGCAGAAGGTGCCTTACGGCTGGGAGAACCTGCAATCCTCGCAGAACCGTCTGGCCCTCGACCGCTCCGACGCGATCAACAGCGGCGTTCCCGGCGAGCGCGATATCGGCATCAGCCTCTACTACACGCCCTGGCACGTGCAGCGCATCTGGGACCGGCTGGCCAAGGGCGGGCAGAAGCTGTTCGGCAATTATGGGGCCTTCGGCGTCGGCATCTATAACGGCCAGACCATCAACCGGATCGAGGCCAACAACGACCTGATGACGGTGATGATGGCGACCTGGCCCTTCGAGCTCGACGGGCTCGGCGAGATCTTCAGGGGCCAGGTGCTGGAGGTCGGCGGCTCCGCCTATCGCAACCGGTTCCGGCCCGAGGCGACCTTCGGCTCCACCACCACCCTGGCCCAGGGCTACAACGACGAGCGCGTCGGCCTACACGCGATCCTCTATCCGCAACCCTTCGGCCTGCAGGCGGAGTGGAACTGGGGCCGCGGCCCCGAATACGACCCCGTCACCCGGTCGATCCAGACCAGGCCGCTCCAGGGCGGCTACGTCCAGGCGATGGTCAAGGTCGATCATTCCCCGGTCGGCCCGTTCATGCCCTATATCCGCTGGCAGACCTATGACGGCGGCTGGAAGGTCGGGAACGGAGCGCCGCGCCTCGACACCGACGAGGTGGAGTTCGGCATCGAATTCCAGCCGATCAAGTCGGTCGAGCTGACCCTGGCCTATGCCACTATGCGCCGCCGCGAGGCCAGCATCAGCCGCTTCGGCCGGGCCGAGGGCGACCTGTTCCGCGGGCAGTTGCAGATCAACTACTGATAGGGCGCCCGCTCGATAGAGGCGGTTGCCGTATCGGCCAGCCCGCGCGGCCCCTGGGCGGAGGCCACATCCGCCCTCCCGAAGGGATCACCCGAATTAAGGTATGACCCCTTTCCGGCTCGGGACGATCATCGGCCGGGCCGGGGCTCACGCCTCGGCCCGCTTCGACAGGAGCAGGATCCGCCCTCCACCGGGGCCGCCCTCGGCATCCGGGTTGCGCAGTTCGCGCGTCTTCGGCAGGTGGCCGCCCGCGACGAACAGGAGCACGGCCAGCACCAGCAACACCTTCGAGGCCATCGCCCGACGAACCTTCACGCTCGGCTTCACGCTTGAGCGTGGCGGTGTAGGCTCGCCGCGGCCTGTCCTCAGATGCGCTGGCGCACAGGGAGGGGCCGGCGGAGCCCGCGACGGCGACAGGGTGAACGACCAGTTGCTGCCGGCGAGGCGGTCGCGCCGAAAGGGATGCGCTGAGGGAGCTTGCCTGCGACGGAAAAGTCGCGGTCCGGGTCTTGGCAGGCGGCTTGCACGCCGCTATAGACCGCGCTCCACGAATTCACCCAATTGGAAGGGATCGGCCGATCGGTCGGTTTCCATTCGAGATACCGCTCGGGCAACCGGGCGGTGACGGCCGGAAGGGTCTCGGGGCAGCCGCTCCGAGCACCGTTTCCGGCTATGTCCTGTCCGAGACTGCAGGCGCCGGGCAACCGGCTTAATCGGAGACAGCCTGCACAGACGGGGAAGACCGAATTTTTTACACCTCGCTTCGGGGCCGGTCGGCACCGGAGGGAGGCATCGGTTTGAACCAATCTCACCCGCGGGGGCCGCATGCGGCCCTTCAAGGGGACAGGGCCGTGAGACGTCGCCCAGGCGGCGGATCCGGCTTCTCAGCCGAGATCCGTTCCGGGCGGCAAGTGCAACCGGCGGACCTGCTCCAGGTTCCGCCAACCGGAGAGAGCACCAGTGGACAGGACAGCTAAAGCTGATCTCGTCTCGACGCTCAACGGCGTGTTCGATACGAGCGCCGTCGTCGTCGTGGCCCACTACAAGGGCCTCACGGTCGCCGACATGCAGAAGCTGCGTTCGCAGATGAAGCAGGCCGGCGCCACCGTGAAGGTCGCCAAGAACCGGCTCGCCAGCATCGCTCTCGATGGCACGGACGTCGCCTCCATCAAGCCCCTCCTGAAGGGCCCGACCCTGCTCGCCTATTCGAGCGATCCGGTCGCGGCCGCCAAGGTTGCGGTGGATTTCGCCAAGACCAACGACAAGCTCGTGATTCTTGGCGGCGCCATGGGAACGACCGCCCTGAACCCGGACGGCGTGAAGGCGCTCGCCTCGCTCCCGTCCCTCGACGAACTGCGCGCCAAGCTCGTGGGCCTCATCCAGGCTCCCGCGACCAAGGTCGCCCAGGTCGTCAACGCGCCGGCGGCCAAGCTCGCCCGCGTGTTCGGGGCCTATGCCAAGAAGGACGAGGCGGCCTGAGCCGTTTCCCCCTTACAAACCGACCCGTTCAAACCGATATACTGAAGGAACACACACATGGCTGATCTCGCCAAGATCGTCGAGGACCTCTCCTCGCTGACCGTTCTCGAGGCCGCCGAGCTCGCCAAGCTCCTCGAGGAGAAGTGGGGCGTCTCGGCTGCTGCCGCCGTCGCCGTCGCCGCTGGCCCGGCCGCGGGTGGTGGCGCCGCTGCCGCCGCCGAGGAGCAGACCGAGTTCACGGTCGTGCTCGCCTCCGCCGGCGACAAGAAGATCGAGGTCATCAAGGAGGTCCGCGCGATCACCGGCCTCGGCCTCAAGGAGGCCAAGGACCTCGTCGAGGGCGCCCCGAAGCCTGTCAAGGAGGCGGTTGCCAAGGACGAGGCCGAGAAGATCAAGGCCCAGCTCGAGAAGGCTGGCGGCAAGGTCGAGCTCAAGTAATTTGTCGGTGGGCCGCATCCGGCCCATCGCATCCGGCGCGCGCCTCTCGGGGCCGCGCCGGCCAGACGCCCGCGGGCTCCGGCTCGCGGGCTAACGCCGCTTCGGGCGGCCGTGCATCCGAAGGCGGGTGCGGCGGCGAACAGAAGACGAATTCGGTTCGGGTGGGCTGATCGTCCGGCGGGACGGCCCTGCAGGCCCGGTGGCGGGAGGCTTGTCGCGAGCCTTCCCCGGGCACCCTACGCTGAGGTGGTGGAGCGAGGTCTCATGGCCAACACGCTGGTCGGTCGCAAGCGCATTCGCAAGTTCTTCGGCAAGATCCGGGAAGTCGCCGAGATGCCGAACCTCATCGAGGTTCAGAAGGCGTCCTACGACCAGTTCCTGATGGTGGACGAACCTGAGGGCGGCCGTGCCGACGAAGGGCTCCAGAGCGTCTTCAAGTCGGTGTTCCCGATCTCGGACTTCGCCTCGACGGCGCTGCTCGAATTCGTGCGCTACACCTTCGAGGCGCCGAAATACGACGTCGACGAGTGCCGCCAGCGCGGCATCACCTTCGCCGCCCCGCTGAAGGTGACGCTGCGCCTGATCGTGTTCGATGTGGATCCCGACACCGGCGCCAAGTCCGTCAAGGACATCAAGGAGCAGGATGTCTACATGGGCGACATGCCGCTCATGACGGATAACGGCACCTTCATCGTCAACGGCACCGAGCGCGTCATCGTCTCGCAGATGCACCGCTCCCCGGGCGTGTTCTTCGACCACGACAAGGGCAAGACCCACTCCTCCGGCAAGCTGCTCTTCGCCGCCCGCATCATCCCCTACCGAGGCTCCTGGCTCGACGTGGAGTTCGACGCCAAGGACATCGTGCACGTGCGCATCGACCGCAAGCGCAAGCTGCCGGTCACCTCGCTGCTGTTCGCGCTGGGCCTGGACGGCGAGGAAATCCTCTCGACCTTCTACAACCGCGTCACCTACGAGCGGGACGGGGCGGATTGGCGCGTGCCGTTCGATGCCGAGCGGCTCAAGGGCTTCAAGGCCTCCGTCGACCTCATCGACGCCGATTCCGGCGAGGTGGTGCTCGAGGCCGGCAAGAAGCTCAATGCCCGCAATGCCCGCCTGATCGGCGAGAAGGGCACCAAGTTCCTCAAGGCGACTGACGAGGATCTCGTCGGCCAGTACATCGCCGAGGATCTGGTCAACGTTCAGACCGGCGAGATCTGGGCCGAGGCCGGCGACGAGATTTCCGAGAAGCTCCTCAAGAGCCTCGACGAGGTCGGCGTCACCGAGATCCCGGTGCTCGACATCGACCACGTCAATGTCGGCCCCTACATCCGCAACACCCTCGCCGTGGACAAGAACTCGGGCCGCGAGGGCGCGCTGTTCGACATCTACCGCGTCATGCGTCCCGGCGAGCCGCCGACGCTCGACACCGCCGAGGCGATGTTCCACTCGCTGTTCTTCGACGCCGAGCGTTACGACCTCTCCGCGGTCGGCCGCGTGAAGATGAACATGCGCCTCGACCTCGATGCCGCCGACACCGTGCGCACGCTGCGCCGCGAGGACATGCTCGCGGTGGTCAAGGCGCTCGTGGACCTGCGCGACGGCAAGGGCGAGATCGACGACATCGACCATCTCGGCAACCGCCGCGTCCGCTCGGTCGGCGAGCTGATGGAGAACCAGTACCGTCTGGGTCTCCTGCGGATGGAGCGCGCCATCAAGGAGCGCATGTCCTCGGTCGACATCGACACGGTGATGCCGCAGGACCTGATCAACGCGAAGCCCGCCGCGGCGGCAGTGCGCGAGTTCTTCGGCTCGTCGCAGCTGTCGCAGTTCATGGACCAGACCAACCCGCTGTCGGAAGTGACGCACAAGCGCCGTCTCTCGGCGCTTGGCCCGGGCGGTCTGACCCGCGAGCGCGCCGGCTTCGAGGTGCGCGACGTGCACCCGACCCATTACGGCCGCATCTGCCCGATCGAGACGCCGGAAGGCCCGAATATCGGTCTGATCAATTCGCTGGCGACCTTCGCCCGCGTGAACAAGTACGGCTTCATCGAGACGCCGTTCCGCCGGGTGAAGGACGGCGTGGTCACCGACGAGGTCGCCTACCTCTCCGCCATGGAGGAGGCGAAGTACTATGTCGCCCAGGCCAATGCCGGCATGGATGCCGACCGCAAGCTGACGGACGACCTCGTGGTCTGCCGCCGCGCGGGTGAGGTCATCGTGGTCGCCCCCGACCGCGTCGATCTCATGGACGTGTCGCCGAAGCAGCTCGTCTCGGTCGCCGCGGCGCTGATCCCGTTCCTCGAGAACGACGACGCCAACCGTGCGCTGATGGGCTCGAACATGCAGCGCCAGGCGGTGCCGCTGGTTCGCGCCGACGCGCCCTTCGTCGGCACCGGCATGGAGGCCGTGGTCGCCCGCGATTCCGGCGCCGCCATCGCCGCCCGCCGCTCCGGCATCGTCGATCAGGTGGACGCCACCCGTATCGTCATCAGGGCCACGGAAGAAACCGACCCGACGAAGCCGGGCGTCGACATCTACCGTCTCCAGAAGTTCCAGCGCTCGAACCAGTCGACCTGCATCACGCAGAAGCCGCTGGTGCGCGTCGGCGAGCCGGTGAAGAAGGGCGAGATCATCGCCGACGGTCCCTCGACCGAGTTCGGTGAGCTCGCGCTCGGCCGCAACGTGCTCGTCGCGTTCATGCCCTGGAACGGCTACAACTTCGAGGACTCGATCCTGCTCTCCGAGCGGATCGTGAAGGATGACGTGTTCACCTCGATCCACATCGAGGAATTCGAGGTGATGGCCCGCGACACCAAGCTGGGTCCGGAGGAGATCACCCGCGACATCCCGAACGTCTCGGAAGAGGCGCTCAAGAACCTCGACGAGGCCGGCATCGTCTATATCGGTGCCGAGGTCCACGCCGGCGACATCCTGGTCGGCAAGATCACCCCGAAGGGCGAGAGCCCGATGACGCCGGAGGAGAAGCTCCTGCGCGCCATCTTCGGCGAGAAGGCCTCGGACGTGCGCGACACCTCGCTGCGGGTGCCGCCGGGCGTCACCGGCACGATCGTCGAGGTCCGGGTGTTCAACCGCCACGGCGTCGACAAGGACGAGCGCGCCCAGGCGATCGAGCGCGAGGAGATCGAGCGTCTCGCCAAGGACCGCGACGACGAGCAGACCATCCTCGACCGCAACACCTATGCCCGTCTCGCCGACGTGCTGGTCGGTCAGTCGCCGATCGCCGGTCCGCGCGGCTTCAAGAAGGACACCACCCTCACCCGGGAGATCATCAACGATTATCCCCGTTCGCAATGGTGGCAGTTCGCCGTCGTCGACGACCGTCTGATGACGGAGATCGAGGCGATGCAGAAGCAGTACGACGAGTCGAAGAAGCGCCTTGAGCAGCGCTTCCTCGACAAGGTCGAGAAGCTGCAGCGCGGCGACGAGCTTCCGCCCGGCGTCATGAAGATGGTCAAGGTCTTCGTGGCGGTGAAGCGCAAGATCCAGCCCGGCGACAAGATGGCCGGCCGCCACGGCAACAAGGGTGTCGTGTCGCGCATCGTGCCGATCGAGGACATGCCGTTCCTCGAGGACGGCACGCATGCCGACATCGTGCTCAACCCGCTCGGCGTGCCCTCGCGCATGAATGTCGGCCAGATCCTGGAGACGCATCTCGGCTGGGCGGCTGCGGGCTTGGGTCGCAAGGTCTCGAAGGCGGTCGATGCCTATCTGAAGACGCAGGATATCGGCCCGCTGAAGGAGGAGATGAAGGCGATCTACTCCCCCGCGGAGCTGGAAGGCCTGTCGGACGAGGATCTGGCGGAAGCCGGCAACAACGTTCGGCGCGGCGTGCCGATGGCCACGCCGGTGTTCAACGGCGCCAAGGAAGCCGACATCGAGACGATGCTGGAGATGGCCGGGCTCGACCGCTCGGCGCAGTCGACCCTCTATGACGGTCGCACCGGCGAGCCCTTCGACCGCAAGGTGACGATGGGCTACATCTACATGCTCAAGCTGCACCACCTCGTGGACGACAAGATCCACGCGCGCTCGATCGGTCCGTACTCCCTGGTCACCCAGCAGCCCCTGGGCGGCAAGGCGCAGTTCGGCGGTCAGCGCTTCGGTGAGATGGAGGTCTGGGCGCTGGAGGCCTACGGCGCGGCCTACACGCTGCAGGAGATGCTGACGGTGAAGTCGGACGACGTGGCCGGCCGCACCAAGGTCTACGAGGCGATCGTCCGCGGCGACGACACCTTCGAGGCCGGCATCCCTGAGTCCTTCAACGTGCTCGTGAAGGAGATGCGCTCGCTCGGCCTCAACGTCGAGCTGACGAACTCCAAGCAGCAGGCGGCCAACGACCAGCTCGAGCCGCCGGCCGACGCCGCCGAGTAACGGCAACGATCACCTCCCGCGGCGGCGCATCTTCGGATGTGCCGCCGCGGTCGAGCGGGAGGGGGCGGGGCCTTCCGGACCTTGACGACGGCCAGCGGCGCTTCGCGGAGCGCGGCGCCGGATCTGAGTTTCAGTCACGTCAGCCCAGGCGCGGGGCGTCGTGCAGCTAAGGAGCGGATCATGAACCAAGAGGTCATGAACCTTTTCAATCAGCAGGCCCAGCCGCAGAATTTCGACCAGATCAAGATCTCGATTTCTTCGCCCGAGAAGATCCTTTCGTGGTCCTACGGCGAGATCAAGAAGCCCGAGACGATCAACTACCGGACCTTCAAGCCCGAGCGCGACGGCCTGTTCTGCGCGCGCATCTTCGGGCCGATCAAGGACTATGAGTGCTTGTGCGGCAAGTACAAGCGCATGAAGTACAAGGGCGTCATCTGCGAGAAGTGCGGCGTCGAGGTCACCCTCGCGCGCGTGCGGCGCGACCGCATGGGCCATATCGAACTGGCCGCCCCCGTCGCCCATATCTGGTTCCTGAAGTCGCTGCCGAGCCGCATCGGCCTCTTGCTCGACATGGCGCTCAAGGATCTCGAGCGGATCCTCTACTTCGAATCCTACGTCGTCATCGAGCCGGGTCTCACCCCCCTGAAGGAGCGTCAGCTCCTGTCGGAGGAGGAGTATCTGCGCGCGCAGGAGGAATATGGCGAGGACAGCTTCACGGCGATGATTGGCGCCGAGGCGATCCGGCGCATCCTGCAGGAGCTCGACCTCGAAGGCATCGCGACCTCGCTCAAGGAGGAAATCGCGACGACGACCTCCGAGCTGAAGCCCAAGAAGCTGATGAAGCGTCTCAAGATCATCGAGGCGTTCCAGCAATCCGGCAACCGCCCCGAATGGATGATCCTGACGGTCGTTCCCGTCATCCCGCCGGACCTGCGCCCGCTGGTTCCGCTGGATGGCGGCCGCTTCGCCACGTCGGATCTCAACGACCTGTATCGCCGCGTCATCAACCGCAACAACCGCCTCAAGCGGCTGATCGAGCTGCGCGCGCCGGACATCATCATCCGCAACGAGAAGCGCATGCTTCAGGAAGCGGTCGATGCGCTGTTCGACAACGGCCGCCGCGGCCGCGTCATCACCGGTGCCAACAAGCGCCCGCTCAAGTCGCTCGCCGACATGCTGAAGGGCAAGCAGGGCCGTTTCCGCCAGAACCTGCTCGGCAAGCGCGTCGACTATTCCGGCCGTTCGGTCATCGTGGTCGGTCCGGAGCTGAAGCTGCACCAGTGCGGCCTGCCGAAGAAGATGGCCCTGGAGCTGTTCAAGCCGTTCATCTACGCGCGCCTCGACGCCAAGGGATTCTCGGCCACCGTCAAGCAGGCCAAGAAGCTCGTCGAGAAGGAGAAGCCCGAGGTCTGGGACATCCTGGACGAGGTCATCCGTGAGCATCCCGTCATGCTCAACCGCGCCCCGACGCTGCACCGCCTCGGCATCCAGGCCTTCGAGCCGAAGCTGATCGAGGGCAAGGCGATCCAGCTGCACCCGCTGGTCTGCGCCGCGTTCAACGCCGACTTCGACGGCGACCAGATGGCCGTGCACGTGCCTCTGAGCCTCGAGGCTCAGCTGGAAGCGCGCGTCCTGATGATGTCGACCAACAACATCCTGCACCCGGCCAACGGTCAGCCGATCATCGTGCCGTCGCAGGACATCGTTCTCGGCCTCTACTACCTCTCGATCGTCGCCGACGGCGCGGTCGGCGAGCACAAGGCCGACGACAAGAACAACCCGATGCAGGGCGTGTTCGGCGATATCGGTCAGCTCGAGCACGCGCTCGCGGCCAAGACCGTGTCGCTGCACTCGAAGATCAAGTGGCGCTGGCGCGGCCTCGGGCCGGACGGCGAGCCCGTGTCGCGGATCTACGACACGACCCCGGGCCGCGTGATCCTGTCCGGCGTGCTGCCGCTGCACCCGAAGGTGCCCTTCGACGTCGTCAACAAGCTGATGACCAAGAAGGAAATCTCGGCGATGATCGACACCGTCTACCGCCATTGCGGTCAGAAGGAGTCGGTGATCTTCTGCGACCGGATCATGGCGCTCGGCTTCAGCCACGCCTTCCGCGCCGGCATCTCGTTCGGCAAGGACGACATGGTCGTGCCGGAGAACAAGTGGCAGATCGTCGACGACACCCGCGCGCTCGTGAAGGATTACGAGCAGCAGTACAACGACGGCCTGATCACCCAGGGTGAGAAGTACAACAAGGTCGTCGATGCCTGGGCGAAGTGCTCCGACAAGCTCGCCGCCGAGATGATGGGCCGGATCTCCGCCGTCCAGAAGGACGACAAGGGAGCCGACAAGCAGGTCAACTCGATCTACATGATGAGCCATTCGGGCGCCCGTGGTTCGCCCGCGCAGATGAAGCAGCTCGCGGCGATGCGCGGCCTCATGGCCAAGCCTTCGGGCGAGATCATCGAGACCCCGATCATCTCGAACTTCAAGGAAGGCCTCGACGTTCTCGAGTACTTCAACTCCACCCACGGCGCCCGTAAGGGCCTCGCGGACACGGCGCTGAAGACCGCGAACTCGGGTTACCTGACCCGCCGCCTCGTCGACGTGGCGCAGGACGCCGTCATCCGCGAGACGGATTGCGGCACCACCAACGGCATCAAGATGCGCGCCATCATCGATGCCGGCCAGGTCGTCGCCCCGCTCGCCATCCGCATCCTGGGACGCGCCACGGCCGAGGATCTGGTGGCGCAGGACGGCAGCGTCATCGTCAAGACCGGCGAGACGATCGAGGAGAAGCATCTCCCGGCCATCGCGGCCGCGGGCATCCAAGAGGTGAAGATCCGCTCGGTGCTGGTCTGCCAGACCAAGAGCGGCGTCTGCGCCACCTGCTACGGGCGCGACCTCGCCCGCGGCACGCCCGTCAACATGGGCGAGGCCGTCGGCGTCATCGCGGCGCAGTCGATCGGCGAGCCGGGCACCCAGCTCACCATGCGCACCTTCCACATCGGCGGCGCGGCGCAGATCGCGGATTCGTCCTTCGTCGAGTCGAGCTTCGAGGGCACGATCCGTATCCGCAACCGCTCGCTTGCCAAGAATTCCGATGGCGATCTCATCGCCACCGGCCGCTCGGTCGCGGTGGTGATCGTCGGCTCGGACGGCACCGAGCGAGCGGTCCACCGCCTGCAATACGGTGCCAAGGTCCGCGTGGACGAAGGTGACACGATCAAGCGCGGGCAGCGGATCGCCGAGTGGGATCCCTACACCCGTCCGATCGTCGCCGAGGTGGACGGCATCGTCGGCTACGAGGATCTCTACGATGGCCAGTCCATCACCGAGACCACCGACGAGTCGACCGGTATCGCCAAGCGCGTCGTCATCGACTGGCGCGGCTCGGCCCGCACCTCCGACCTGAAGCCGGCCATGCTGGTGCTGGATCAGGACGGCAAGCCGGTGAAGCTGCCGCGCGGCTCGGATGCCCGCTACTACCTGCCGGTCGATGCCATCATCGGTCTCGATCCGGGGGCGAAGGTGCGGGCCGGCGACGTGCTCGCCCGTGTCTCCACGGATTCGGCCAAGACCCGCGACATCACCGGCGGTCTGCCGCGGGTGGCGGAGCTGTTCGAGGCGCGGCGTCCGAAGGATGCGGCGATCATTGCCGAGAAGTCGGGCTCGATCCAGTTCGGCCGCGACTACAAGAACAAGCGCCGGCTGACGCTGACGCCGCACGACGGTTCGGAGCCGGTCGAGTACCTGATCCCGAAGGGCAAGCACATCCACCTGCAGGACGGGGACGTGGTCGAACTCGGCGACTACATCGTCGACGGCAACCCGGCGCCGCACGACATCCTGGCGATCAAGGGCGTGGAGGAGCTTGCCGCTTACCTCGTCAACGAGATCCAGGAGGTCTACCGGCTTCAGGGCGTGTCGATCAACGACAAGCACATCGAGGTCATCGTCCGTCAGATGCTGCAGAAGGTGGAGATCACCGATGGCGGCGACTCAGACATCCTGACCGGTGACCAGATCGACCGCACCGAACTGGCCGACTTCAACGAGAAGCTGCTTGCCGAGGGCAAGAAGCCGATCCAGGGCGTTCCGGTCCTGCTCGGCATCACCAAGGCCAGCTTGCAGACGAAGTCGTTCATCTCGGCGGCCTCGTTCCAGGAGACCACCCGCGTCCTCACGGAAGCTGCGGTCAACGGCAAGGTCGACACCCTGGAGGGTCTCAAGGAGAACGTCATCGTCGGTTCGCTCATCCCGGCCGGCACCGGCTCGCTCGCGGCGGATATCCGCTCCATCGCGCGCCGCCGCGACAGCCTGATCCTGCAGCAGCGCTCCGCCGAGAACGCGGCCAACGCCGCGGAACTCAGCGAGCTGCCCCCGGCCGCGGCCGAGTAAGCCGACTCCTGAAAAGTCTCCCCGTCCGCTACGCGGGCGGGGAGGGACGAACGAAAAGGCCCCGGCTCTCTGAGCCGGGGCCTTTTCGTTCGGCGAGAGGCCGAAGCGAGACGGGATCCGCTTGATCGGAGCGGTTCCCGTCTCGGCAAGCCCGCGCGGCGCCTGAGCCAAGCCCAGATCCGCCATCCCGAAGCGCTCAAACGGCTCTGGTATGAGAACTCAGCGTCCCGTGCGCACCCGCGTCCAGGCCCGGGTGACGAAGCGCTGGGTCGAGTCGTTCCAGGCGGTGTTGACGGAGAGCCGCTGCATCGTCGCCTCGTCCGGGTAGATGCCGGGATTGTTGCGGATCTCCGGCTTCACCAGCTTCTGCGAAGCGAGGTTGCCGTTGGCGTAAGACACGAAGTTGGTGTTGGCCGCCGCCACCTCGGGCCGCATCATGTAGTCGATGAAGGCGTGCGCCTCCGCCGGATGGGCCGCATCCTTCGGGATCGCGAAGGCGTCGAACCACATCAGCGCCCCTTCCTTGGGAATGAAGTAGGCGATCTCGATCCCGTTCTTCGATTCCTCGGCCCGCTTCTTCGCCTGCATCACGTCGCCCGAATAGCCGACCGCGAGGCAGACATCGCCGTTGGCAAGCCCGTTGATGTATTCCGAGGAGTGGAACTTCCTGACCGATCCGCGCACCTTGTAGAGGGCGTCGGTCACCGTGGTGATGTCGTCCCAGCGCTTGGTATCGGCCTTGTAGCCGTAGAAGGGCAGGATCGAGGGGATCAGATCCTCGGGCGAGTCGAGCAGCATCACGCCGCAATCCTTCAGCTTGGCCATCGAGCCGGGATTGAGCACGAGACTCCAGCTGTTGAGGACGGCATTCGCGCCCAGACGCTCCCGCACGGCCCCGACATTCACGCCGATGCCGGTGGTGCCCCACATGTAATCGACGGCGAAGGTGTTGCCGGGGTCGTAGGTCTGGAGGCGATTGGCGATCTCCGGCCAAGCATGTTTGAGGTTCGGCAGCTTGCCCTTGTCGAGGGCCAGGAACACCCCCGCCTTGATCAGGCGTTGCAGGAAGGGACCCGAGGGCACGACGATGTCGTAGCCGGACTTGCCGGCCAGAAGCTTCGTCTCGAGGATCTCGTTATTGTCGTAGGTGTCGTAGACGACCTTGATGCCCGTCTCCTTGGTGAAGTCGTCGAGCACCTTCGGGTCGATATAATCCGACCAGTTGTAGATGTTGACGACCCGCTCCTCGGCCCGCAGCCCTCCCGCCGCTCCGAGGAGAAGGGGGAGGGCGGCGAGCCCTCCCAGGAGGAGCCGCCGGATCACGGCTTGGTCCGCGCCGCGGTCACGGCGATCTCGACCCGGTATTCGGGGGCGACCAGCCGTGCTTCGACGGTGGCGCGGGCGGGCGGGTTGCTCCGGTCGACCCAGGCGTCCCAGGCGGCGTTCATCTCGGCGAAGCCGGCGATATCGGCGAGGTAGATCGTCGCCGAGAGGATGCGGGACTTGTCGCTGCCCGCGGCCTGCAGCAGGCGGTCGATCTGCTCCAGGATCTGCTGCGTCTGCGCCGTGACGCCGGTGCCGACCACGTCGGCGGCCACTTGGCCCGCCAGGAAGACGAGGTCGCCATGGGCAACCGCCTGGCTCATGCGGGGGCCGGTCTCGTAGCGTTCGATGGTCATTGGGTCGGGTGCCGGTCTCGTAGGGTGAAAGGACGGCCCCTTCTGCCGCTGCGGACGGTTGCCCGTAAAGGGGTTCGGCGATGGCCGCCGTTCGAGAACGGTGGTCATCGCCCGCTTCCGGCGGGGACCGGCCCGGATTTTTTGGCCGCTCCGGCGACTCAAGAGGCAACCGGCATCGTCGCTCGCGCGTTTGTCATCCGAATACGGCCAAGTCTTCGCGCGATCCTTCACGGCGGAGGATCACGCCGAAGACGCATCGCGAGGTTGGGACGACTATGGAAATCCTCTGGACCATCATCATCGGCTTCGTGGCCGGCGTCATCGCCAAGTTCATCATGCCCGGCGACAAGGAGCCCGCCGGCTTCATCATGACGACGATCCTCGGCATCGTCGGTGCCTTCGTCGCCACCTTCATCGGTCAGGCTGTCGGCTGGTACGGGCCGAACGAGGGCGCGCGTTTCATCGGCTCCATCGTCGGCGCCTGCATCGTGCTGGCGATCTACGGCTTCATCGCCGGCCGGACCAGCAGCCGCTCGCTCTGACGCGGTTCAGGCCTTTCGAGATTGAGACAGGGGCGCTCCTTGGGGAGCGCCCCTTTTCACGTTCGGGCTGCCGCCTTCCCGGCAGGGGCGAGGTGGGTCCCGATTCGGAGGAGGGTTCCTCAGCCGCGGGCGAGCGCCTCGGCAATCGTGCTGCGGTAGGGGGTCGTCGACCGTCCGATCAGCCGGCTCAGCTGGCCCCCGGTCTCATCGAGGGCGCCCCGCGCCGCTCCGGCATCGGAATCGGCGAGCAGGGCCGCGAAGGCCTCCGGGAGGCCCGCTCCGACCAGGGCCGCCTTGAAATCGGCCTCCGGCAGGTTCCGGTAGGCGACCGCTGTGCCGGCGGCCGCGCTCACCGCTTCGGCGAACGCGGTCAGGGTGTAGGCCTCGTCGCCGGCCAGTTCGTAGACCTGCCCGGCATGGGACTCTCCCGTCAGCACGGCGGCGGCGGCCTTGGCGTAATCCGCCCGCGCGGCGGACGCGATCCGGCCTTCCCCGGCGCTGCCCAGAAACACGCCATGCGCCAGGGCCGGCGGAATCGAAGCGGTGTAGTTCTCGGTGTACCAGCCGTTGCGCAGCAGAACGTAGGGAATGCCGGAGGCTTTCAGGGCGGCTTCCGTCTGCCGGTGCTCCTTGGCCAGGGCCAGAGGCGACGTCTCGGCGTGCAAGAGACTGGTATAGGCGATCAGGCCGATGCCGGCCCGCTCGGCGGCGTCGATGACATTGCGATGCTGGACGACGCGCCGGCCGATCTCGCTGGACGAGATCAGCAGAAGCCGGTCGATGCCGCGCAAGGCTGCCTCCAGCGTCTCGGGACGGTCGTAATCGAAGTGCCGCAGCGCGACGCCCCGGGCTTGCAGGCCGCGCGCCGCCTCGCTGTCCGGGGAGCGGACGCCCGCGATAATGGAGTCTGCCGGCACTTGCCTCAGCAGGGCGTCGATCACCAAGCGGCCGAGCTGGCCGGTGGCGCCGGTCACGAAAAGGCGCGGAGAGGCGGAGATGGTCATGGCTTTCCTCGATGCCGGTCTCACTGTGGTAGAAGGTCACTAAGTGAGACCGTCGAGGCCGTGAAGGAGGCACTTTCTTGGGACAAGGTGACGTGGAGGAAACCTCCGGCCTGCCAGGGCAGGCGGAGCTGGCGCGCCGTTTCGCCCGCTGGCAATCCGCCGGCCTCGACGCCTCCGGCTGTCCGGTGCGGAATGTGCTGGACCGGGTCGGCGACAAATGGTCGATGCTGATCCTGACCGCTCTGGCCCCCGGGCCGTCCCGCTTCAGCGCGCTCGCGCGCGGGATCCCGGACATCTCCAAGCGCATGCTGACCCAGACGCTGCGCGATCTCGAGCGGGACGGCTTCGTCGCGCGCAGGGTATTCCCGACCAAGCCGCCCAGCGTCGAGTATCGTCTGACGGCTTTGGGGATCGCGCTGCTCGATCCGCTCGCCCGCCTCATCCGCTGGGCCGAGGCGAGCCATCCGGCGATTCAGGAGGCGCGGGCGCGCTTCGATGCCGGCACCGCCAGCGAGGGCGGGCCGGCCTCGGCCTGAAGGGGACGTCAGGCGGTCAGGTCGCGCCCGCCTCCAGCCGCCGCCTTGACGGCGCAATGGCCGGTGGCGCCCCGCACCGCGAGGCCGACACCGATCACCAGGGCGGCGAGGCTCAGGAACTTGTTCGGCCGCGGCTGAGCGGCCGCGGCGGCGATGCCGAGGCCGAGGGCAACGGACACCGCCCGCTCGGTCATGCTCAGGTTCTGTTCGCCGGAAAAAATGTCCTCGATCATCGCGTTCACGGTCATCCGCTCCTTTTCACGCATCTGCGGTTCGCGGGGCGAACGCGGGGCGGCCGGTGCCGTTCCGCGCGCGCTGCCATGAAGCGGAGGATCACGCGCCGAGCCTCAGAACCGGGCCATCAGCTGGAAGCGCACGGTCCTGGGCGCACCGGGGAGGATGTTGTTGTTGTTGTGCGCGGAGACGATGTAGCGGCGGTCGAACAGGTTCTCGATGTTCACCTGCGCTCGCACCGCCTCGCTGAACTCGTAGAACAGCCCGAGATCGAAGCGCGAATAGCTCGGCAGGCGCACGGTGTTGTCGGAGGCGGCGAAGCTGTGGGCCTGGTTGAGGTAGCCCACTCCCACCGAGACACCCTCGCCGATCTCGAACTTGTTCCACAGGCTGAAGGTGTTGAGGGGCACGAGGCCGACCACGTTGCCGGCCACGACGGAATCGCTGAGATCGGCGCTGATGCGCGCATCGGTGAAGGCATAGCCGCCGGCGACGGCCCACCAATCGGTGACGTAGCCGTTCAGGCCGATCTCCGCCCCCTGCGTGCGGGTACGGCCGGCGCCGAGGACGAAGCCCGGATTGTTGGGATCGGGGATCGGTTGATTGGTGCGGTCGAGGTTGAACAGGGCCGCCGTCAGCTGCAGCTCGGGGGTAACCTCGTATTTCACGCCGATCTCGGCATTCACGAATGTCTCCGGCTCGGCCAGGGCGAGGCCCGGTGTCAGAACCCGGAACTGGTCGCCGGCACTCGGCAGGTAGGACACGCCGTAGCTGCCGTAGACGGCGAGGGTGTCGAGCGGTTTGACGACGACGCCGGCGCGGGGCGAGACGAGGTTGTCGATACGGGCATTGAGGCTGCCGTCACGCCGATCCCGCGACGCGAAGTTGAAGTGATCGTAGCGAAGCCCGGCGATGAACTGCAGGTGCTCGTCGATCTCGATCTGGTCCTGAACGAAGGCCGCCGCGAGCCCGAGGGCATAGGTGTTGTTGTTGCCGGAGGCGATGTTGCGATAGGTGGCGCCGACCGCAGTCACCGGCGAGTAGGGGTTCACCACGAGATCGCGGTTCCCGGTCGTGTTCCAGAAGCCGTCGCGCCGGAAGTCGATGCCTTGCTGATAGCCGAGCTCGAACCCTCCGACGAGGGTATGCGCCACCGGCCCGGTGGCGAATGTGTAGGTGAAGTCGGTCTGGTTGAAGAGGTTGGTGCGGTCGGTCTGGCTGTTATAGGTGCGCAGCACCACCGCCGTGTCGTCGGCATTGACCGGCCCGTTCGGAAACGCGTTCTGGTGGAACTTCCGGTAATCGGCGATCCGCGACTGGCTGCGCATGACGACGCCGTTCTCGAAGACATGGTCGAGCTGGGCAGTGCCGATCTGAGCATCGAGAGAGCCGCGTGAGATCGGCGGCGCACCGAACAGGGTCGCCGTGTTGTCGCGGTAGCGCCAGGCCCGGCCGCCCTGCGAGGGGATGCCGCGGTCGGGGATGCGGTTGTCGCTGAAGAACTCGTAGGACAGGCGTAGCGTCGTCTGCGGCCCGAGCAGGAGCGTCATCGTCGGGTTCACGCCATAACGGCGGATATCGATGAAGTCGCGATAGGTGCCGGTCTCCTCGAACACGCCGTTGAGGCGGACGAAGGCGGTCTCGGAGAGGCGGTCGCCGACATCGAGCGCCATGCGCTTGTTCGCGAACTGGCCGCCCTGCAGCAGCACTTCGCGGATCGGCACGCCGTCGGCCTCCTTGAGCACCCGGTTGACGATGCCGCCACCGCCGCCGCGGCCGAAGATCATCGCGTTGGGGCCCTTCAGCACCTCGATGCGCTGGGTGTTATAGAGATCGCGGAAATAGCGGGCGTCGTCGCGGATGCCGTTGACGAAGAAGTCGGCGTTGGTGCGCTGGCCGCGGATCAGGATCTCGTCGCGATGGCCCTCGCCCTGGGCGATGGCGACGCCGGGGACGTAGCGCAAGGCGTCGCCGAGGCTCTGGACGTTCTGATCGCGGATCTGCGCTTGCGTCACCACCGAGATCGCCTGCGGGGTGTCGATGAGCGGCGTATCGGTCTTGGTCGAGGAGCGCAGGCGCGTGGCGATGTAGCCGACCTGCGCGCCGGAGCTGTCGACCACGAGACCGCGCCCGGAGCGGGAGCCCGAGACGCTGATCGTGTCGAGGGTCACGCCGTCGACGGACGCGGCCCGAGGCAGGGCGGCTTGTGGCAGGGGATGGACCGCCTGAGCCGTCGGCGGGCCGGCCTTGATCTCCGTGACTTGCGCATGGGCCGGATGGATGAAGGCCGCGACGAGGCTTGATCTGGCGACGGATGCGAGCAGCATCGGCCACGACAAAGCGTGGCTCCCTTGCGCCTTCATCATAAATTTCCCCCTTATTTTATTAGAATAGACGGGGGAGGGCGGGCCCTAATCCGGTCGGGTTGCTGGGTTTGTCTCTGTTCCAAACTTGCAGAAAACTTATGGAAATTCGGCAATTGGCGCGTGCTTGCCTTCAGGGGCCCTGAGACGGGATCCGCTCGATCGAAGTGGAGCCCGTCTCGGCAAGCCCGCGCGGTGCCTGAGCGAAGCCCGGATCCGCCATCCCGAAGGGGTCGAACGGATCTGGTATGATGCCTGCCGGAATGATTGTGCGGCTCGCGGCCTATCCGGGCGCGCTCATCCACGGAGGCGGTTCGCGCAGGCGGTCTTGCGGGAGCGAAAAGCAAAGAGCGCGGCCCCGGGAGGGGCCGCGCTCTTCAACAAGACGATGCGAAGGAGGAGGGGCGATTACTCGCCCGACGATTCCCGGCGGCGCTCGCCGCGGTCGCGGCGCGGACCGCGATCCCCACGGTCGCCGCGATCACTCCGCTCCTCGCGCTCCGGCTCGCCGCGCTCCGCGCGCTCGGCCTTCAGCCGCTCGGTGATGTCCTCGCCGGTCTCCTGATCGACGACCTTCATCGACAGGCGGATCTTGCCGCGCTCGTCGGCGCCGAGGAACTTCACCTTGACCTTCTGGCCTTCCTTGACGACGTCGCCGACCTTGGCGACGCGCTGCGCCGCCAGCTCGGAGATGTGGACGAGGCCGTCCTTGGCGCCGAAGAAGTTCACGAAGGCGCCGAACTCCATGATCTTGACGATGGTGCCGTCATAGATCGTGCCGGCCTCCGGCTCGGCGACGATGGAGCGGATCCAGTTATAGGCCGCCTTGATCGCCTTGCCGTCCGAGGAGGCGATCTTCACGATGCCGGTATCCTCGATGTTGATCTTGGCGCCTGTCTTCTCGACGATCTCGCGGATGATCTTGCCGCCGGTGCCGATCACGTCGCGGATCTTGTCGGTGGGGATCTGCATCGTCTCGATGCGCGGCGCGTATTCGCCGAGCTCGGGACGGGCCGCGGTCAGGGCCTGGGCCATCTCGCCGAGGATGTGGGCACGGCCGTCCTTCGCCTGGGCGAGGGCGACCTTCATGATCTCCTCGGTGATGCCGGCGATCTTGATGTCCATCTGGAGGGAGGTGATGCCCTCCTCGGTGCCGGCCACCTTGAAGTCCATGTCGCCGAGGTGATCCTCGTCGCCGAGGATGTCGGAGAGCACCGCGAAGCGCTCGCCTTCCAGGATCAGGCCCATGGCGATGCCGGCCACCGGACGGCGCAGGGGCACGCCCGCATCCATCAGCGACAGCGAGCCGCCGCAGACCGAGGCCATCGAGGAGGAGCCGTTCGACTCGGTGATCTCGGAGACCACGCGGATCGTGTACGGGAACTCGTGGGCCGCCGGCAGCACCGGACGGATCGCGCGCCAGGCGAGCTTGCCGTGGCCGATCTCGCGGCGGCCGGGCGAACCCATGCGGCCGGTCTCACCGACGGAATAGGGAGGGAAGTTGTAGTGGAGCAGGAAGCGCTCCTTGTAGGTCCCCTCGAGCGCGTCGATGAACTGCTCGTCCTCGCCGGTGCCGAGAGTGGCCACCACGAGAGCCTGCGTCTCGCCACGGGTGAACATCGCCGAGCCGTGGGCGCGGGGCAGCACGCCGACTTCCGACACGATCGGACGGACGGTCTTTACGTCACGGCCGTCGATGCGGCTTCCGGTGTCGAGGATGTTCCAGCGGACCACCTTCGACTGGGCCTCCTTGAAGGCGGCCTTGACCTTCTCGGGGTTGAACTTCTGCTCGCCCTCGGCCGGGCACAGGGCGGCGACCACCTTCGCCTTCACGGCGTCGACGGCGGCGTAGCGCTCCTGCTTGACGGTCTTCTTGTAGGCCTCGCGCAGGTCGGCCTCGGCGATCTCCAGCACCGCCTTCTCGACGTCGGCATTCTCCGGCGGGGAGAAGTCGCGCGGCTCCTTGGCGGCCTTCTCGGCCAGGCGGATGATCGCCTCGATCACCGGCTGGAAGTGCTTGTGGCCGAACATCACGGCCCCGAGCATCACCTCCTCGGACAGCTCCTTGGCCTCGGACTCGACCATCAGCACGGCGTCCTGGGTGCCGGCGACGACGAGGTCGAGGGAGGATTCGGCGACCTCGGTCACCAGCGGGTTCAGCTTGTAGCTGCCGTTGACGAAGCCGACGCGGGCGGCGCCGATCGGGCCCGTGAACGGCACGCCGGACAGCGTCAGGGCGGCGGAGGCCGCCACCATCGAGACGATGTCGGGATCGTTCTCGAGATCGTGGGAGAGGACGGTGACGACGACCTGGGTGTCGTTGCGCCAGCCCTCGACGAAGAGCGGGCGGATCGGCCGGTCGATCAGGCGGGAGACCAGCGTCTCCTTCTCGGAGGGACGGCCCTCGCGCTTGAAGTAACCGCCGGGGATGCGGCCGGCGGCGTAGGCGCGCTCCTGGTAGTTCACGGTCAGCGGCATGAAGTCGATGCCGGGCTTCGGCTCCTTGGCCGCGACCACGGTGGCGAGCACGGTGGTCTCGCCATAGGTGGCGACCACGGCGCCGTCGGCCTGCCGGGCGGTCTTGCCGGTCTCGAGGACGAGCTTGCGGTCGCCCCAGATCAGCTCTTCGCGTTGTACGTCGAACATAGGTCTCTTGCCTTCAAACATGCGGGTCGGGCGAACCCGGCGCCGCCAGAGGCAAGACGGCGAGACGCTTCGAGTGAGAGAAGCGTCTCGCGATCCTGCCCTGGCGCCCTTTGCCTTCAAGCCGCCCGGGGCGGACCGGCCGGGCCCCATGCCCGGACAGTCCATAGCGAAACGCGGTCCCGAGAGGGGACCGCGCCGGATGCCTTAGCGGCGGATGCCGAGGCGCTCGATGAGGGTGCGGTAGCGCGCCTCTTCCTTGCGCTTCAGGTAGTCGAGCAGCGAGCGGCGCTGCGACACCAGCTTCAGGAGGCCGCGGCGGGAGTGGTTGTCCTTGCCGTGGGTCTTGAAGTGGGCGGTCAGGTTGGTGATCCGCTCGGTGAGGATGGCGATCTGGACCTCCGGCGAGCCGGTGTCCTTGTTGCCCTTGGCGTATTCCTTGATGAGCGCGGTCTTGCGCTCTGCCGTGATCGACATCGCAGGCCTTTCAGGTGAGGTTTGGTGAGGCGCCGCCCGCCAGGGGGAAGGGCGCCCGGAACATGCTTGCGGTCGGGCCGGTGCCGGGATGTCGTCCAGCGCGGTCTGCCACAAGCGGCATAGGCCCCGCCCGTGGCCGGGTCGAGGCGGCGCGGACCATACACGAAACCGCAGGAAGTGCCAGTGCCGCCGCCCGCTCGACAGGGCGATCGCTCGAAAGCGATCACCCTGCTGTCTTCCCGACCTCAAGCGCCGGCGGCCGCCTCCGCGGCCTTGGCTGTCGCTCCGCTCGATGCCTCGGCACAGCCGAGGGCCCGCTACGCGGGGCGCTCTTCGCGCCCGGACAGCGGGATGATCGCTTTTCAAGCGTTTGCCCCGTCGGTTCGGCCGGGCTCAGCTTCACATTGCCGCCGCTTCGGCGCGATTTTCGCGTTGCCGGCTCGTCCGAACCGACCCACGGAATCGCATGCTCCGCTTCGCCCTCGGCATCCGCAAGCCCATCGCCGCCCTCGCCACCGAGGCGGAGGGGCCGGCGCTGGCACGAAACCTCTCCGCCTTCAGCCTCGTCTGCATCGGCGTCGGCGCCACGGTGGGCGCGGGGATCTTCGTGCTCACCGGCACGGCGGCGGCGAATTTCGCCGGCCCGGGGCTGATGCTGTCCTTCGTGCTCGGCGCGGTGGCGAGCGGGCTGGTGGCCCTGTGCTACGCCGAACTCGCCGCGATGATTCCCGTCGCGGGCTCGACCTATTCCTACACCTACGCGACGCTCGGGGCGCTGCCAGCCTGGATCATCGGTTGGGATCTGGTGCTGGAATTCGCCTTCGCCGCGGCCACCATCGCCGTCGGCTGGGCGGGCTACGCCCAAAGCCTCCTGGCCGATGCCGGGGTGAGGTTGCCGGCATGGCTCGCCGCCGCGCCGGGGGAGGGCGGTGGGTTCAACCTCCCGGCGGCCCTGATCGTGCTGGTGCTCACCGCGCTGCTGATGCGCGACAACCGGCAGGCGGCGGGCGCCAACGCCGTGCTGGTGGCGCTGAAGGTCGCGATCATCTTAGGCTTTCTCGGCATCGGCGCCGCCCATGTGCGGCCGGAGTTGTGGCAGCCGCTGGTGCCGGCCAACGAGGGGACGTTCGGCGCCTTCGGCTGGAGCGGTGTCTTCCGCGGGGCGGGGGTGGTGTTCTTCGCCTATGTCGGCTTCGAGACCGTCTCGACCGCCGCCGGCGAGACCCGCGATCCGCAGCGGGACGCGCCCGTGGGGCTGATCGGCTCGCTCGTCGTCACCGCCGTGCTCTATGTGGCGGTGGCGGCGGTGCTGACCGGCCTCGTGCCCTATCGCGACCTCGACGTGGCCGACCCGATCGCCAGGGCCATGGCGGCGACCGGGCTCACCGGCTTCTCGGTGGCGATCAAGCTGGGGGCGCTGATCGGCCTGACCACGGCGGCGCTGACAGCGCTCTACGGGCAGGCGCGCATCTTCTACGCCATGGCCCGCGACCGCATGCTGCCGGATGTGTTCGCGCGCATCGGCGCGACCAGCCGGACGCCCTTCGTCGCGCAGGGGCTGATCGGGCTCGTCACCGCGCTGGTGGCGGCGCTGGTGCCGATCGACGTGCTCGGCGAACTCGTCAGCATCGGCACGCTGTTCGCCTTCATCCTGGTCTGCGCCGGCGTGCTGATCCTGCGCCGCACGGAGCCTGAGAGGGCGCGGCCGTTCCGGGTGCCGGGGGGCGCCCTGGTACCGGTGCTCGGCATCCTCGCCTGCCTTGCCCTGATGGCGAGCCTGCCCGGCGACACGTGGTTGCGTCTACTGGTCTGGCTCGCCATCGGGCTGGCGATCTGGTTCGGCTACGGCCGGCGGCGCGTCGCAGCCGATCCAGGTTTCGAAAGGACAGGTCCTTTCGCGGGTTCAGGGCAGAGCCCTGGTTGAAGGGATGATCCCTCCGGAGCCCGGATCAGTACGAGCGGTGCTGGCCGGCCGCGCGGCCGCCGCCATAGCGGCGACGCAGATAGGAAATGGCCTTGGGCAGGAGGAAGACGACGAGGATCTGGCGCAGGATCGAGCGCATCCGGATGGACTCCATGGTGAAAGATCGGATTGGAAGCCCAATGCCCGGAGGGGCGCCCGCGTTCCCCGATCACAGTTCGAGGGTGAGCGTCACCGGGGCGTGGTCCGAGGGCTTTTCCCAGCCCCGGGCCTCGCGGAACACCTCGACCTTGCGCAGGGTGCCGGCGAGGTCCGGCGAGACCCAGGCGTGGTCGAGGCGCCGCCCCTTGTTCGCCGCCGCCCAGTCCGGCGAGCGGTAGCTCCACCACGTGTAGATCTTTTCGGGTTCCGGGGTGAGGAACCGCGCCGCGTCGATCCAACCGGCCTCGCCCCGCAGCGTCTCCAGCGCCTCGGTCTCGACGGGGGTGTGACTCACCACGTCGAGCAGCTGCTTGTGCGACCAGACATCGTGCTCCAGGGGCGCGACGTTGAGGTCGCCGACGAGGATCGCCGGGCCGGAGACGCGCCGCCCGCCCCAGGCCCGTAGCTCCTGCAGAAAGTCGAGCTTGTGCGCGAATTTCGGGTTGAGGTCGCGGTGGGGCAGGTCGCCGCCCGCCGGCACGTAGAAGTCGTGCAGGACGAGGCCCGCCGCCGGCCCGGCCTCGGGCCCGAGCGCCGCCGAGATGTGGCGCGCATCCGCCCGCTCGCAGAAGCTCATCACCGCGCGGGTCAGCAGCGGAAACCGCGAGATGATCGCGACGCCGTTATAGCCCTTCTGCCCGGCGAAGACGATGTTCTCGTAGCCCGATCCCTTGAACGCCTTGAGCGGGAACAGCTCGTCCGGGCACTTGGTCTCCTGCAGGCACAGCACGTCCGGCTGGGCCTGCGCCAGGAAGCGCAAAACGGACTCGATGCGCAGCCGCACCGAGTTGATGTTCCAGGTCGTGACGGTGAGGCGCACGGGGACTGCCTGAGAAGCGTGGCGAGGGATGGCGCCCCGTTAGCCCAACCCACGCGGCGCGCAAACCGGCCTCGGCCGCCGGCTTAGGGGTTCTGCCCTTCGATCTGGCGCTGCATCGCCTTGTCCTCGGCCCGGCCGTAATTGATGAAGAACAGCGCGCCGTCGACGGCCTTGCCCTTCTGCAGGTTCGAGAGCTGCACGGTGGTGAGGTAGCCCTGCGGATCGGTGATCCGCCACTGCGACAGGGACTTCACCTCGGCGTCGAAGAAGAGCTGGATCTTCGAGGTGCCGCCCAAGGTCGAGCGGTCCTCCAGGGCGATGCGCACGCCGCCGGGATCGTTGGTCACCTCCGTCACCGTCAAGTCGCGGGTGAGGTCGATCTTGTCGCGCAGGAGGAATTTCAGCGGCGTCTGCGAGATGAAGTAGAGATCCTGCGTGCCGAGCTTGCGGTCGCGCACCGCGACCGAGGTGCCATCCGCCACGACTTCGAGGGGGGAGGGCTGGTCGTACTCGAAGCGCAGGCGGCCCGGCTTGGCCAGCGACAGCTTGCCGCCGATGCGCCGCCCGTCCGCGCCGATCTGGATGAACGAGCCGGTCAGGGTTTGGAAGCCGTTGAAATAGGCGTTGGCTGCCGCGACGATGGTGGCCGGATCGGCGTCCTGAAGCGAGGCGCCGAGATTGGGCGCGCCCACCGCCGCCACCCGCGTGCCGGGATTGGCCGCACCCGCCGGAGCGGAGGCACCGGGCTTGGCCGCCGCCTTGAGGCTGCCGGTCTTCTCGCCCGGCTTGTCCGTGGTCTTCTCGGCGCTCTTGTCCGCCCCCTTGTCGGTGCCTTTGCCCGGCTTCTGCGCCGCCTTCTTGGCCGGGGCGGGGGCCGCCTGCGGCTCGGGCGCCGCGGCCGGAGGGGCCGGCGGCTCCTCCTTGCGGCCGAACAGCCCGTCGAAGAACGAGGAGACCTGGGCACCGGCCGGCTGCGGCTGAAGCGCCAGCGCGGCGAGGAGCAGCGGACCGGCGGCGAGGGTGAGGCGTCGGCCAGTCATCGTCAGGGCATCTCCGAAAGCTGCGGGCGCGCGGGAGGCGGCGTGGGGATCAGGCCCCGGTGCGGACGCGCCTGGCGGCGGAGCGTCCGGGTCTCGTGTCCGGTGATAGAACCGGCCCCTGTGGCGAATATGCGACGGGCCAGGTTCGTGGCCCCGTCCCGAAAGCGCGCCATCGGCTTTCGGGACGAGGCTTGGGAGATCACTCGTCGTCGTAACCGCCGGAGGGCGCGCCCGCGAGGCCCTCGACCAGGATCTCGCGTTTCCCGGCATGGTTGGCCGGACCGACGATGCCCTCGATCTCCATCCGCTCCATGATCGAGGCGGCGCGGTTGTAGCCGATCTGCAGGCGGCGCTGGATGTAGCTGGTCGAGGCCTTGCGGTCGCGCAGCACCACGGCGATGGCCTGCTCGTAGAGCTCGCCGCCCTCGGCCCCGGCGGTCGCCGCGAAGGCGCCGATGTCGAAGACCGGGGCGTCGGCCTCCTCTCCTTCCGCGAAGTCGTCCTTCTCGGCCTTGGCCGCGGCCCGCGAGCCCTTGGCCGGCTTCTCCGGCTGGTCGGAGGAGCCGTCATCGGCCGTGACCGCCTCGAGATAGGAGGGCCGGCCCTGGCGCTTGAGATGGGCGACCACGCTCTCGACTTCCGAGTCCGAGCAGAACGGCCCGTGCACGCGCGTCGTGCGCCCGCCGCCGGCCATGAACAGCATGTCGCCCTGGCCCAGAAGCTGCTCGGCGCCCATCTCGCCCAGGATCGTGCGCGAATCGATCTTGCTCGTCACCTGGAAGGAGATCCGGGTCGGGAAGTTCGCCTTGATCGTGCCGGTGATGACGTCGACCGAGGGGCGCTGCGTCGCCATGATCAGGTGGATGCCGGCGGCACGCGCCATCTGGGCGAGGCGCTGGATCGCGCCCTCGATGTCCTTGCCCGCCACCATCATCAGGTCGGCCATCTCGTCGACCACGATCACGATGTAGGGCAGGGCGGAGAGATCCATCTCCTGCTCCTCGTAGACCGCCTCGCCGGTGGTGCGGTCGAAGCCGGTCTGGATCGTCCGGGTGATGCTATCGCCCCGCTCGCGCGCCTCCTTCATCCGGGCATTGTAGCCGTCGATGTTGCGCACACCGACCTTGGACATCTTCTTGTAGCGCTCCTCCATCTCGCGCACCGCCCATTTGAGGGCGATCACCGCCTTCTTCGGGTCGATGACGACGGGGGAGAGCAGG
>NZ_NKUI01000115.1 GCF_014845115.1 Methylorubrum zatmanii
CAAGGCCGCCAAGGATGCGGCCAAGCTGATGAATCTCGGCACGGTGACCATGGCGCATCTGGAGCGCCTCGGGCCCGCCGCCCGCTTCGAGAAGCTCGAAGGGGTGGTGCGCCACAACCTCGCGGCCCTGGAGCGTCAGGTCGCCTGGGTCGCGGCCCGGCCGCCCCTGGAGCGGCTCCTGCGCATGGCGAGTTCGGTGCTGCCCGGCTACACCCATCCGGTGGCGCAGCCGCTCTACGCCGAACCCGCCCTGCGCGACCGGATCGCCGCCGGGCTCGCCCGCATCGGTGAGCAGGCACGGGCGGGGGGCGTGCGGCTCAGCATGCATCCGGGCCCGTTCTGCATCATCGCCTCGCGCAACCCGAACGCGCAGGCCAACGGCATCGCCGAGCTCGAATACCACGCCGAGGTGATGGCGATGCTGGGCTACGGCTCCGGCTGGCACCCGCACGGCGCCCATGTGAACATCCATATCGGCGGGCGCGAACCCGGCATCGAGGGGTTTCGCGAGAACCTGTCCCTGATCTCGGAGACGGCGCGCAACCTGCTCACGGTCGAGAACGACGAGTCGCTGTTCGGCCTCGACGCGGTGCTGCGCCTGGGCGACCGGGTTCCGGTGGTGCTCGATCTCCATCACCACTGGGTCGAGAGTCGGGGCGAGTATCTCGAGCCCGACGATCCCCGGATCCAGGCGGTGATCGCCTCCTGGCGCGGGGTGCGGCCGGTGAGCCATATCAGCGTGTCGCGGGAAAGCCTGTTGCCCGACCACGATCCCGGCGCGCTGCCCGATTTCCCGGCCCTCTCGGGCCAGGGCCATTCCTGGCGCGACCTCGCCGCGCATTCCGAGCTGATGTGGAACGAGGCGGTCAACGCCCTGGTCGCCCGGCACCTCGTCTGGAGCGATTTCGAGATCGAGGCGAAGGGAAAGAATCAAGCGAGCGTGCCCCTGGCCGCGCGGATCGGGCGCGACCGGGAAGCCGCCGCCGCCTGACCTCGGCTGGGCGGATTTGACCCGGCGGACGGTGCCCGGCACCATGCTAGCTTCCTCATTCGTGCGCGGGGCGCTTTTCGCCCGGCGCCCGCGGGAGCCGCGACCGAACACGATGAGCGAGGCCGAACCGACGAAGCCGGCGGGCGAGGACCGGAAGAGAGAAACGCGCCGCCGTCTCGACCGGCTGGTGGCTCAGGCGCGGGCGGCGGGCCTGTGGGAGCGGGCCTGGCCGGTGCTGTGGCGGGGGCTCGGCGTCGGACTCGCCTTCCTGGTCGTGTCCTGGCTCGGCCTCTGGCTCGATCTCTCGCCGCTCTGGCGCAGGGTGGGGCTCGGGCTCTTCGCGCTCCTGCTCGTCCTCGCCTTGCTGCCGGCCCTGCGCCTGCGCGCCCCGAGCCGCCGCGAGGCCCTGGCCCGGATCGACCGGGAGGCCGCCCGGGGCGGCGCGGTCTCGCATGATCCCGCCTCCTCCATCGAGGACACGCTCGCCGTCGGCCAAGCCGATCCGGCCACCCGTGCGCTGTGGGCCCTGCACCAGTCGCGGGCCGCCGCCGCCGTGGCGCGGCTGAAGGCCGGCCGGCCCCGGCCGCACATGCCCGGCCACGACCCCCTGGCCCTGCGCGCGGGCATCCTCGTCGCCGCGCTGGCGGCCCTGTTCGTGGCCGGCCCCGAATGGCGCGGGCGCGTCGCCGCCGCCTTCGACTGGCGCGAGCCGCCGGCCGCCGCTCCGAGCTTCCGCGTCGATGGCTGGATCGATCCGCCGATCTATACCCGCGTGCCGCCGCTGATCGTGACCATGTCCGGCATGGGGGCCGGCGCGGGCCGGGACGCGGTGCAGCACCTGCGCGCGCCGGTCAATTCCATCCTCATCGTCCGCATCGCCGGCCATGGTGAGGCGGAGCTGACGCCCAACGCCGCCCTGGTCCCGGTGACGAAGGAGGAGGCGCCGGCCTCCCGCGCCCGCTCCGCACCCGCCCCCCAGGGAAGCGATGCCCGCGCCACCCTGCGGGAGGAGCGCTTCCGGCTCGCAGGCGGCACGGCGGAACTCGGCATCGCCGCCTCGGGCGCGGAGCCGCAGCGCCTCGTCATCGAGACGATCCCCGATCTGCCGCCGGAGGTGCGCCGGGTCGGCGAACTGGAGGTCAACGGACGCGGCACCTTCAACCTGACCTACCGCGCCAAGGACGATTACGGCATCGCCTCCGCCGAGGGGCTGATCGAGCCGGTCAAGCCGGGCCGCTCCCTGGTGCCGGTGCCGAAGATCGGGCTCGCCCTGCCCACCGACGCCACCGGCGAGACCGACACCAAGACGCTGGTCGACCTCACCGACAATCCCTGGTCCGGGGCGCGGGTGAAGCTGACGCTGGTGGTCCGCGACGAGGCTGGCCAGGAGGGGCGCACCCAGCCCGCCGAGATCGTGCTGCCGGCCCGGCCCTTCAGCCAGCCCCTGGCCCGGGCGCTGGCGGAGGAGCGCCGCCGCCTCGTCACCGCCCCCGACGAGGACCGCGCCCGCGTCCAGACCGCCCTCGACGCCCTGCGCATCGCGCCGGAGCGCTTCACGCCGCAGCCCGCGATCTTCCTCGGGCTCACCACCGCCGCCAACCGCCTGCGCGCGGCGACGACCGACGGGGACCTGATCGCCGTCGCCGACCTGCTGTGGGAGATGGCGCTCAAGATCGAGGACGGCGACCTCTCCGATGCCGAGAAGGCCCTGCGCGCCGCCCAGGATCGCCTCAAGGAGGCGATCGAGCGCAACGCGCCGGACGAGGAGATCAAGCAGCTCACCCAGGATCTGAAGCAGGCCCTGGACAAGTTCATGAAGGAATTCGCCCAGCGCCAGAAGCCGCAGAACCGCCAGCAGCAATCCGAGCGGCAGCAACAGCAGCAGCGCGGCCAGACCGTCACGCCCGACGATCTCGAGAAGATGATCAAGGACATGCAGGAGGCGATGCAGCGCGGCGACACCGCCGAGGCACAGCGCCTGCTCGACCAGCTCCGCAACGTCCTGGAAAACCTCCAGAACGCCGAGAACGGCCAGAAATCCGATGGCGGCATGGCCGAGATGAACCGCCAGCTCGACGAACTCGACAAGATGTCCCGCGAGCAGCAGGACCTGCGCGACGAGACCTTCAAGGAGGGCCAGCAGGGGCAACGCCCCGGCCAGCGCCAGCGGCCGCAGAACGGTCAGCAGCAGGGCCAGCGCGGGCAGCAGCCCGGCCAGCAGGGTCAGCAGAGCCAGGGGCAGCAAGGGCAGGACCAGCAGGGGCAGCAGGGCCGAGGCCAGCAGGGCCGAGGCCAGCAGGGTCAGGGGCAGCGGGGCCAGCAGGGCCAGAGCACCGGCCAGCGCCAGCAGGGGCTGCGCGAGCAGCTGCAGGATCTCAAGGAGCGGATGAAGCAGCAGGGATTGCAGGGCGAGGAAGGCCTCGCCGATGCCGAGGGCGCCATGCGCGAGGCCGAGGAGGCCCTGGGGCAGGGCCGCAGCGGCGATGCCGTGGACGCGCAGGGCCGGGCCCTCGAAGGGCTGAAGCGCGGTGCCGAGGGCATGCAGAAGCAGATGCAGCAGATGGCCGAGGGCGAGGGCCAGCAGGAGGGGCAATCCCCCGGACAGCAGGGCCGCTCCGGCGCGGCCGAGGACGATCCGCTCGGCCGCCCGACTCGCGGGCGCGACCTCTCCGACGGGAATGTGCGCGTGCCCAATGCCGACGAATCCGCCGTGCAGCGCGCCCGCCGGATCATGGAGGAGCTGCGGCGCAAGCTCGGCGACCCCTCGCGTCCGCAGGAGGAACTCGACTATTTCGAGCGCCTGCTTCGCCGGAACTGACACCGCCGACCATTTCCTACCGGGCCGGGCTCACGGGAGCGCGGCCCCTGCCCGAGATCACCGATCCATGTCCGCCAACCAGCTCGTCCTGCTTGCCTGCCTCGCCGTGGCCGGCGTGCTGCTCTTCGGTCTCGTCAACATGATGCGAGGCGGCAGCGCCAACCTCTCGCAGACGCTGATGCGGCTGCGGGTGCTGCTTCAATTCATCGCGATCCTGGTCATCATGGGCGTGGTCTGGTGGCGTTCGGCCTGATCCGCCCGCGCGGGCTCAGACCCAATCCGTCTGATCCTCTCGGGATGGCGGATTGGGGCTTCGCTCGAACGCCGCGCGGGTTTGCCGAGACGCAACCCGCTCCGATCAAGCGGAGGCCGTATCACTCCTTCCCGCGCTCGAAGGTCACGATGCTGCGGGTCTCGCCGCGATCAGCCCAGTTCGGCATCACCCGCCAGGGCGTGAGGACGCGCAGGCGCTCGCCCTCCAGGGTGAACATCCGGGTCTGTTCCGAGCCGACCCATTTTGGATCCCAGGCCACGTCGAGTTTGGCGATCCACTTGTCCCCGTCGAGGCGGTATCGTCCGGTATAGGAGACGAGGGTCTTGAACAGGGCGGCCCGCTGCGCGTCGTCCTCGGCCGGCTTCCGTCCCTCGCCGGTCAGCACGAAGAAGACGCGCTTCTCCGGCGTGAAATAGGCGTAGCCGGTCGGGTGCGCGCCCATCACCGGCAGCATCTCGCCGGTCGCGCGCACCTCCACCTCGTACGACACGAGTTTCCACAGGCCGCGCAGGCGCGCCTCGTCCTCCGCCCGGGCCGGACCCGGGCTCAGGCCGGCCGAGAGCGTGGCGAGCGCCGCCAGCGCGAATCCTGTCCGCATATCCGCCTCCCTGCCGAAGACCGTTCTCTCCAGGACCGCTTGATTCAGGCGCGGCCGAGCCGGTCGATCAAATGACACAATGCGGGCTGTCCCCCTGGCGGGCAAGCCTCTCGTCCGGCAGGAGCGTCGTAGGCGCGCCGTCGGCTCGGCGCCGAGAGCGCGGACCGAGTGTGGCGTCGAGGCCCCACCGAGCCGGCAAAAGCGTGGGAGTCGGATGAATCCGAGGGCTGTGACCGAAGCGGCATGATATTGGGGCCAGGTTGAAACGGACGGATCGACCGCCGATGACCTCACCTCTTGCCCGGATCTTCGTCGGCGTCCTCGCCGCCTCGGCCGTCACGGCCGTGCAGGCCGCCGATCTCGGTGGCGCCCGGGCCCCCGCGCCGCTGCCCTACGCCGCCCCCGTCCAGCCCTACAGCATCGTCTCCGAAGTCCGCATCGGCGGCTCGGTGCAGGATCCGGGCAGCGCCGAGGGCAAGGCGGCCGGTTTCAGCACCGCGAACGTCAACGGCGAGATCCTGTTCGCCAAACCGGTCGTCAGCGCCGACCCGTTCTGGCAGGCCTTCGTGCCGCGTCCCACCGTGGGCGGCAGCTACAACACCGGCGGCCGCACCAGCTACGCCTATATCGGCGGCACCTGGACCGTCGATCTCTTCCCCGAGACCCTCGACCGCCGCGTGTTCATCGAGGGCTTCTTCGGCGGCGCCGCCCATAACGGCTATACCGGCCCGAAGGAGTTCACGCCCTACGGCTTCAACACCCTCGGCTGCTCGCCGCTCTTCCGCGAGGCCGCCGCGCTCGGCTTCCGCATCAGCGAGCATTGGAGCGTGATGGCGACGGTCGAGCACATGTCCAATGCCGGCCTCTGCGCCAACAATCGCGGCCTGACCAATTACGGCGGCAAGATCGGCTACACCTTCTGACCCGTCGAGGGCGGGTCGTCGCCCTCTCCGGTTCGCCGCAACCGAGGTGCCGAAAGCATCTTGCCGAAAGCATCTTGCCAAGACCCGCCGCGCGCGAAACATCGCCCGGCGGGTTTTGTTTGCCCGCGGGAGGCAGGCCGTGGTCAAGCTCAACCGCATCTACACACGCACCGGCGACCGGGGCACCACCGGCCTCGCCAACGGCGAGCGCCGTTCCAAGGCGGATCTGCGGGTCGAGGCCTACGGCACCGTCGACGAGACCAATGCCTGCATCGGGCTCGCCCGCCTGCAGGCCGAGCCGGCTCTCGACGCGATGCTGGCCCGCATCCAGAACGACCTGTTCGATCTGGGTGCCGATCTCGCCACCCCGCCGAGCGACAAGCCCCTCGGCTACGAGCCCCTGCGGGTGGTCGCCGCGCAGGTGCAGCGGCTGGAGGCGGAGATCGACGCGCTCAACGAGCATATCCCGCCGCTGACCTCCTTCGTTCTGCCCGGCGGCTCGCCGACGGCGGCCGCGCTCCATCTCGCCCGCACCGTGTGCCGCCGCGCCGAGCGGCTGGTGGTGTCGCTGTCGGGGATCGAGAGCGAGGCGATCTCGGGAGAGGCCCTGCAATATCTCAACCGGCTGTCCGACTTCCTGTTCGTGGCCTCCCGCGCGGCCAACCGGAACGGGGCCGACGACGTGCTGTGGGTTCCCGGTCAGAATCGTTGAATCCGCGCGGGTCACGCCCCCGATAAGGCGCGTTGACAAGCGGGAAATCGCCTCGTTACGGTCCCGCCGCCCCGACAATCAATCGAGTGGCGTCGAGCGAGTCCTGAGATCGTCCGTAAGTGGCGCCTGGACTGCGCGGGCGCGGAGGAAAGCGACTGCCATGAAGGTTCTGGTGCCCGTCAAGCGGGTCGTCGACTACAACGTGAAGATCCGCGTCAAGGCCGATGGGTCGGGCGTGGAACTGGCCAACGTCAAGATGTCGATGAACCCCTTCGACGAGATCGCCGTCGAGGAGGCGATCCGCCTCAAGGAAAAGGGCAAGGTCACCGAGATCGTCGCCGTCTCGATCGGCCCGCAGCAGGCCCAGGAGACGCTGCGCACCGCGCTCGCCATGGGCGCCGACCGGGCGATCTTGGTCAAGACCGACGTGAATTGCGAGCCGCTCGCCGTCGCCAAGCTGCTCAAGGCGGTGGTCGAGAAGGAAGGTCCGAACCTCGTCATCCTGGGCAAGCAGGCCATCGACGACGATTCCAACCAGACCGGCCAGATGCTCGCCGCCCTGCTCGGCTGGCCGCAGGGCACCTTCGCCTTCCGGCTCGAATTCGGTGAGGGCGCCATCGATGTGACCCGCGAGGTCGATGGCGGCCTGCAGACCGTCTCGCTCAAGCTGCCGGCGATCGTCACGACCGATCTGCGCCTGAACGAGCCGCGCTACGCCAGCCTGCCCAACATCATGAAGGCGAAGAAGAAGCCGCTCGAGGAGCTCTCCCCCGAGGGGCTGGGGATCGACGTCACCCCGAAGCTGACCGTGCTCAAGGTCGCCGAGCCGCCGGGCCGCTCGGCCGGCGTGAAGGTCGGCTCCGCGGCCGAGCTGGTGCAGAAGCTCAAGGTCGAAGCCGGCGTGCTCTGATCCCGCCCGGCGCCGCTCCCGGCTCCGGTCGAGCGGCGCCCCTTCCCCCTTCTTTCGAAAGTTTCGCCGATGACCACGCTCCTCTACGTCGAGCACGCCAACGGGCAGATCAAGGACGGCACGCTGAAGGCCCTCACCGCCGCCAAGCAGCTCGGCCAGCCGATCCATGCCCTGGTGCTCGGCTCCGGTTCCAAGGCGGCCGCGGACGCGGCGGCCAAGCTCGACGGCGTCGAGAAGGTGCTCAACAGCGAGGAGAGCGTGTACGACCACGACCTCGCCGAGCCGACCGCCGCGCTGATCGCGGCCATCGCCGAGCCCTACGACGCCATCGTCGCCGCCGCCACGACCACGGGCAAGAACACCCTGCCGCGCGTGGCCGCGCTCCTCGACGTCGCGCAGATCTCCGACATCATCAAGGTCGTCTCGCCCGATACCTTCGAGCGGCCGATCTATGCCGGCAACGCGATCCAGACCGTGCAGGCCGGCGCCGGCAAGCGGGTCATCACCGTGCGCACCGCCGCCTTCAAGGCCGCGGAAGAGGGCGGGGCCGCCGCTTCCGTCGAAGCGGTCTCGGCCGCGGCGCCCGACGCCCTCGGCGCCGCCTACAAGAGCGAGGAGATCGCCAAGTCCGACCGGCCGGAACTGGCCTCGGCCAAGTTCATCGTCTCCGGCGGCCGTTCGCTCGGCTCGGCGGAGAAGTTCAAGGAGCTGATCGAGCCCCTCGCCGACGCCCTTGGCGCCGCCGTCGGCGCCTCGCGCGCGGCGGTCGATGCGGGCTACGCCCCCAACGACTGGCAGGTCGGCCAGACCGGCAAGGTGGTCGCCCCCGACCTCTACGTTGCCATCGGCATCTCCGGCGCGATCCAGCATCTGGCCGGCATGAAGGATTCGAAGGTCATCGTCGCGGTCAACAAGGACGAGGACGCTCCGATCTTCCAAGTGGCGGATTACGGCTTGGTCGGCGACCTGTTCCAGGTCGTGCCGGAGCTTCAGGCCGAGATCGCCAAGGCCAAGGACCGGTAAAGGAGTCTCGCGCTATACCGGTTCCGGCCCCGGTCGGGACCGGCGCCATCGGCGAAGCGCCCCTCACCTCCAAGCCGTGTCTCACAGTGCGGAAGGGGGCGTGTCGCCGGTGAGGACAAGTCCGCGACGAACTGTGAAACCGATCCGGCAAACCTGCGGCTAGGGGTCGGTTTGACGCATTTGTTGCAGTGCCGCATTCTAGGGATGCGGTTTGAGGACGATGCCGCAGCAGGCAGGACGCGATACGGGTATGGGCATCGAGATCAAGACGGTCGGCATCATCGGTGCCGGCCAGATGGGGAACGGCATCGCGCATGTCTGCGCGGCGTCGGGCCTCGACGTCCGGCTGAATGACCGCGATCCCGACCGGATCGAGGCAGGCCTCGCGCTGATCGACGCCAATCTCGCGCGTCAGGTTCAGAAGGGCACCCTGAGCGAGGAGCATCGCCGCAGCGCCCTGGAGCGCATCGCGGTCGCCCGCAGCTTCGACGATCTCGGCCCCTGCGACCTCGTCATCGAGGCGGCCACCGAGGACGAGGCGACCAAGCGCAAGATCTTCCAGGCGCTCTGCCCGTCGCTGAAGCCGGATGCCCTGGTCGCCACCAATACCTCGTCGATCTCGATCACCCGGCTGGCGGCCTCGACCGACCGGCCGGATCGCTTCATCGGCATCCACTTCATGAACCCGGTGCCGCTGATGCAGCTCGTCGAGCTGATTCGCGGCATCGCCACCGAGGATCCGACCTACGAATCGGCCAAGGCCTTCATCGCCAAGCTCGGCAAGACCTCGACCATGTCGGAGGATTTTCCGGCCTTCATCGTCAACCGCATCCTGCTGCCGATGATCAACGAGGCGATCTACACGCTCTACGAGGGCGTGGGCTCTGTGGAATCGATCGATACGGCGATGCGGCTCGGTGCCAACCATCCGATGGGCCCGCTGCAGCTGGCCGATTTCATCGGCCTCGATACCTGCCTCTCGGTGATGCAGGTCCTCTACGAAGGGCTGGCGGATTCGAAGTACCGCCCCTGCCCGCTGCTGGTGAAATATGTCGAGGCCGGCTGGCTCGGCCGCAAATCCAAGCGCGGTTTCTACGATTATCGCGGCGAGACGCCGATCCCGACGCGCTGAAACGATCCTCAGGGATCCCGTCACGAAAAGCCTCCCGAGAGCGGGTCCCGGGAGGCTTTTTACCGAGATGAAGCGGCGGCCGTTACTGGGCCGACTTCTGCGCCGGCTGCGGATAGGCCGGGTTCTCGGCGGGGACGTTGGAGCTGTTGGAGGACGGAGCCTTGTTGACCGAGCCCGTCGTGATCTCGCGGGCCGATTCCTGGCTCTTGCCGGCGTAATCGGAGGTGGTCTCCGCCCGGTTCCAGCTCAGGAGGCCGACCGTGGCAACGGCCAGGAGCACGAGGCTCGCCACCAGCACGTAGAGGACCGGCTTGCCCTTGGTCCCCTGGCGGGCCTCGGTTTGATTCTCGATCTGCGCCATGGATTCCCTCTGATTGCCTCTCGGCCACCCATGGGACGGGCGGCGCGGTTTCGCATCGGATATGCGTCGCCAACGCCGGTCCGGCTTCGAGAGTTCCTGAGGAAGCTGTGCCGTCAGCGGCCGGTCACGAGCAGGATCTTGCCGCTGTGGCTGCTGGTTTCCATCAGCTCATGGGCCTGGCGCGCCTCGTCCAGGGGGAAGGTGGCGTGCACGATCGGGCGGATCTTGCCCGCTTCGACGAGCGGCCAGACATCCCGCTTCAGGCCCTCGGCGATGGCGGCCTTGGCCTCCTTGGCCTGGGCCCTCAGGGTCGCGCCGGTGATGGTCAGGCGCTTGAGCATGATCGGGGTGAGGGTGAGGCTCTCCGCCTTGTAACCCTGCATGAACGCGATCTGGACGAGGCGGCCCTCCACCGCCAGGGAGGCGATGTTCCTCGAGAGGTAGGCGGCGCCCACCATGTCGAGGATCACGTCGACGCCCTTGCCGTCGGTGAGTCGCTTCACCTCCTCGGCGAAATCCGCCTCGCGGTAATTGATGGCGGCATCCGCCCCCAGCTCCTCGCAGAACCGGCACTTCTCGGCCGAGCCGGCGGTGGTGAGAACGCGGGCGCCGTGCTGCTTGGCGATCTGGATCGCCGTGGTCCCGATGCCGCTCGACCCGCCATGGACCAGGAAGGTCTCGCCCTTCTGCAGGCGCCCGCGCTGGATCACCGTGGAATAGACCGTGAAGACGGTCTCGGGCAGCCCGGCCGCCTCCACCAGCGAGAGCGATTCCGGCTTCCTGAGCACCTGCCCGATTTCGGCCACCGCGAACTCGGCATAGCCGCCGCTGATCACGAGGGCGCAGACCTCGTCGCCGACGGAGAATCCGGTCACGCCCTCGCCAAGAGCGGCGATGCGGCCGGCGATCTCCAGGCCCGGAATCTCGGTCGCGCCCTTCGGTGGCGGGTAGCTGCCCTGGCGCTGCATGATGTCGGGCCGGTTCACCCCCGCCGCGACCACCTCGACCAGCACCTGGCCCGCACCCGGCTTCGGCAGCGGCACGGTCTCGACCGCGATCACCTCCGGGCCGCCCGCGCCCTGAAAGCGGATCTGGCGCATGGTCTCGGGCAGGGTGTGGGACATCGGCGGCACCTCAGGCTTGGTTCGGCGGACGGTCGCGCGCGGGGGCGCCCCCATCGTTGCTCGGGTCATGGCTCACATGGCGCATGGGGTGGGGCGCGTCGAGCCGTGCCGCGCTCCGTCGATCGGAACGCGCGCGATCAGCGCGTGCCGTACATCCGGTCGCCGGCATCGCCGAGACCCGGCACGATGTAGCCGTGGTCGTTGAGATGGCTGTCGATGGCCGCCGTCCAGACCGGCACGTCGGGATGCGCCGCCTGGAAGCGGGCGATCCCCTCCGGCGCGGCGAGCAGGCAGACGAAGCGGAGATCCTTCGCGCCCCGGCTCTTCAGGCGCTCCACCGCCGCGACCGCCGAGTTGGCGGTGGCGAGCATCGGATCGAGCACCAGCACCGTGCGGTCGGCCAGATCCGACGGGCTCTTGAAATAGTACTCCACCGCCTGCAGCGTGTCGGGATCGCGGTAGAGCCCGACATGGGCGACGCGGGCGGAGGGCATCAGCGAGAGCATGCCGTCGAGGAAGCCGACGCCGGCCCGCAGGATCGGGGCGAGCACCAGCTTCTTGCCGGCGATCCGGCGCCCCTCCATCGGCTGAAGCGGCGTCTCGATGGTGACCGGTTCCAGCGGCAGATCGCGGGTCACCTCGTAGGCGAGCAGCATGCCGATCTCGTTGAGGAGTTCGCGAAACCCCTTCGTCGAGCGGTCGCGGTCGCGCATCATCGTCAGCTTGTGCTGGACGAGGGGGTGATCGACCACCGTCACCCGCGCCGCCCCGCCGCGTTCCACCTGCATCGATCCCGTCCCCTTTCGATCCGGGGGCAGGATGCCACGGAGGGATGAGGAAGCCGAGACGCCTGCGACGTTTTCCCGGCCGAACGTCCCGGAGCAGGGGGCAGGATCGGATCGTCCTCGGTGGAGGCGGCGTTCAGGCGAGAACGGGCGGAGACTTGAGCACCAGGACCGCTCGCTCGGGCAGGGCGACGGTGCCGCCGGCCGGGACGGCCGGACGGGTATCCTCCGGTACCGCGCCGACGGCGAGGGTCGTGTCGAAGACCGGGCGCCAGGGGCCGCCGAGGGCGGGCGGCAGGGCGAAGGGGCAGGGGGCTTGCGCGGCGTTGACGAGGATGAGGACGCGCTCCGAGCCCTCGATGTCGTTGCTCATCTGCATGCCGAAGGCCTGACGCTCGCCATCGGCCCAGGCGGCCTCGTCCATCTCGGTGCCGTCGGGGGAGAGCCAGTGCACGTCCTTCAGCGCGGTCTCGCCGACTTGGCTGCCGATCAGGAAGTGGCGCCGCCGCAGGGAGTGGCAGGCCCGGCGCAGGGCGGCGAGGTTCGCCACGAACTCGGTCAGGCTCGGATCGGGGTCGTTCTTCCAATCCATCCAGCTCAGGGCATTGTCCTGGCAATAGGCGTTGTTGTTGCCCCCTTGCGAGCGCGAGCGCTCGTCGCCCATCAGCAGCATCGGCACGCCCTGGGCGAAGAACACACAGGCCAGCATGTTGCGCTTCTGGCGGGCGCGGAGGCTCAGGATGGCGGGATCCTCGGTCGGCCCCTCGACGCCGTAATTGGCCGAGAGGTTGTGGCCGTGGCCGTCGCGGTTCTCCTCGCCATTGGCCGCGTTGTGCTTCTCCGCGTAGGCGACCACGTCGGCCAGGGTGAAGCCGTCATGGGAGGCGACGAAATTGATGCTGGCGAGCGGCGAGCGCCCGGACGGCAGGAAGATCTCGCGTGAGCCCGACAGCCCCTGGGTCAGCTTGGCGAGCGTCCCGGCATCGCCCCGCCAGAAGCCGCGCAGATTGTCCCGGAACTGGTCGTTCCACTCGCTCCAGCCGTAAGGGTAGCCGCCGAGCCGGTAGCCGCCCATGCCGATATCCCACGGCTCGGCGATGAGCTTGACCCGCGAGAGCACGGGATCCTGCTGTACCGCCTGGAAGAAGGCGGCCTGGGGGGAGAAGTCGAGCGGCGCGCGGCCGAGGCTGGAGGCGAGATCGAAGCGGAAGCCCGCCACGCCGTAGGCGGTCACCCAGTGGCGCAGGGAATCGAGCACCATCCGCATCACCCGCGGATGGGCGACGTTGAGGGTGTTGCCGCAGCCGGTGCAATCGACGGTGCGGCGCGGATCGTCGGGGTCGAGCTTGTAATAGCTCGCATTGTCGATGCCGCGGAACGACAGGGTCGGCCCGAGATGGTCGCCCTCGGCGGTGTGGTTGTAGACCACGTCGAGCAGGGTCTCGATGCCGGCGGCCGCCAGTTCGCGGATGGCGAAGCGCAGGCCGCTGGCATCGCCGTCGCCGAGATAGCGCGGCTCCGGGGCGAAGTAGTTGTAGGGCTGGTAGCCCCAGAAGTTGACGAGCCCCTTCTCCACCAGGAAACGGTCGTCGGCGAAGGCCTGGATCGGCAGCAATTCGAGGGCGGTGACGCCGAGCTTCAGCAGGTGCTCGATGATCGCCGGATGGGCGAGCCCGAGATAGGTGCCGCGCTCGGCGTCCGAGAGGGCCGGATGCGTCATGGTCAGCGCCTTGACGTGGGCCTCGTAGATCACCGTCTCGTGCAGCGGCCGGGACGCGGGCAGGGCGATGGGGTCCGGGGTCTCGGGCCGGGTCACCACGCCGCGGGGCAGGAAGGGGGCGCTGTCGCGCCGGTCGATCTGGTCCTCGCGGGCGCCGCCGCGGCGGTGTCCGTAGAGCGCGTCGTGCCAGCGGATACGCCCCGCGATCTCCCGGGCGTAGGGGTCGAGGACGAGCTTCGAGGGGTTGAAGCGATGCCCCGCCGCCGGATCCCACGGACCGAACACGCGATAGCCGTAGAGCTGACCCGGCAGCAGGCCGTGGAGGTAGCCGTGGAAGACGTCGTCGGTCCGGCAGGGCAGGCGGATGGTGCGGTGCTCATGGCGCGCACCGGGCTCGAACAGGCAGAGATCGACTCGGGTCGCGTTCTGCGAGAAGAGAGCGAAATTGACGCCGCGCCCGTCGAAATGTGCGCCGAGCGGCGTCGGCAGGCCCTCTTCGATGACGATCATTCCGGTCCTTCGGGAAGCAGACTCTTCGGGTCGGGAGTCTGTCAGAGCGCGGTGATCCCCTTCATCTCCTCATCCTGGGGTGCCGCGCAAGCGGCCTCGAAGGAGGCTCCGGTTCGCGTACGATTTCTGGAGCATCCTTCGAGGCCCACGCTTCGCTCCGGCACCTCAGGCTGAGGGGGAGGCTTGGAGGAACCTCGGTCGTGTCCCGGCTGTCGCGAAACCTACTCCGCCGCCGCCGCCGTGGTCGGCGGTTCGCGCTCGACGGTGCGGAAGCTCTCCAGCTCCGTCATGTAGCAGCGGGCCCACCAATCGACGTCCTCGCGCAGCATCCGCTCGGCCATCGGCTTCCAGCGCTCCAGGCGCTCGCCCCGGGGCATGTAGAGCGCCTGCCGGATCGCCTCGGCGACCTCGAACCGGTCGTAGGGGTTGACCAGCAGCGCCTCGGGCAATTGCCGCGCGGCGCCGGCGAATTTCGAGAGGACGAGGACGCCGGGATCCTCCTCGCTCTGGGCGACGACGTATTCCTTGGCCACGAGGTTCATGCCGTCGCGCATCGGCGTGACGAGGCCGACCCTGGCCGCCCGGTAGAGACCGGCCAGCACCGGGCGCGGATAGGCCTTGGTGACGTACTGGATCGGCGTCCAGGCCGGCTCGCCGAGCATGCCGTTGATGTCGCCGACCTTCTCGTTCACCTCGCGGGCGAGCTGCTCGTATTCCGGCACCTCGCTGCGGGATTTCGGGGTGATCTGGATGTAGACGACGTTGCCGCGCTGGTCCGGGTTCGAGGCGAAGAAGCGGTCCACCGCCTCCATGCGCTCCGGCACGCCTTTCGAGTAATCGAGTCGGTCGACGCCGATCAGCAGCTTGCGGGTGCGCAGGCCCGCCATGGTCTCGCGCACCACCTTGTTGGAGCCGGCCTTGTCGGCGGCCTCCTTGAAGCCGGCGACATCGATGCCGATGGGGAAGCTGCGGATCCGGGTGCGGCGCCCGTCCACCATCATCGAGCCGCCGCCCAGCGGGATCGCCCGCATCGTGTCGATGAAATTGCGCGAGAGGTTTTGGACGTCGGAATCGGTCTGCAGGCCGATCAGGTCGTAATCGGCGAGGGCCCGCAGCAGGTCACCGCTGGCGGGCAGGGTATTGAACACGTCCGCCGCCGGCCAGGGGATGTGGTGGAAATAGCCGATCGGGTTGGCGATGCCCTGGCCGCGCAATTCGCTGGCCAGGGGCAGCAGATGGTAATCGTGGACCCAGATCAGGTCGTCGGGCTCGACCAGCTTGGCCAGCGCCTGGGCGAAGGTCTGGTTGACGCGCTGGTAGCCGGCATAATCGGAGCGGGAGAAGGTCCCCAGACCGATCCGGTAATGCATGATCGGCCAGAGCGCCCGGTTGGCGAACCCCGCATAATACTCGCGGTGATCCTGGGGCGAGAGGTCGAGGACGGCGTAGCGGATCGACCCGCGGTCGATCAGCTCGGGCTCGGTGCTCGGGTTCTCGCGGATGTTGCCGCTCCAGCCGAACCACAGGCCCTCGTAAGAGGAAAACGCCTCCTTGACCGCGACGGCGAGTCCCCCTGCGGAGACCGCATCCTTGCCCTCGGCGGGCACGGCGACACGGTTGGAGACAATGATCAGACGTGCCACGAACCCGGCTCCGGTCCTCGCTGGGGCAGGCACGCGGGACGCGCCTGCCTAAGGGTCTTGAGGGTCTTGCGTCTGGGGGAAAACGCGCGGAAGCCAAGCGCGATCCGTCGGGCGACAGCCAAGCGCATCGCTTCCTGCCGGTCAAGCAGGCGTTCCGACGATCTCACCGCTGTCCCATCCGGCATCCGCCCGCCCGGCTCCCGCACCTCGCCGCGTCCTTCGCAGTGCAGCAGAGCGGCCGCCACCATGCAAGGGCCAAGCTGAACGGGCGCTGACATCCGGCTGCGAATCGCAGTCCGCTCGGGGAGCAGGGGCATGGGAGAACGGCGCTTCCTCGCCTTTTCTTCTGACGGAGCCTCCGCTGTCCCGCAGCCGCGGTGCTTCGGTGCATCCGGGAACGGAACCCTCCGACACGGCCAACGGTTCTCCGGCCGAGTTCACCGATTATCGATGCGCCGAGGCGCCTTGAGTCCGGAGTCACGACCCATGACAGCTGCCACATCCCCAGATCCGGTCGGTCATGCCAAGCCGGCCGACACCAGGGCCGATCTGGAGGATCTGCGCCACGATGTGGAAGACACGGCGAGCGTGGCGGCCGAGCGCGGCCGGGGCTTCGCCGCCGCCGCGCGCCAGCATGCCCTGGCCTATGTCGACGACCGGAAGGGCGAGGCCGCCCGCTCCGTCTCCGACCTCGCCAAATCCCTGCGCGATTCGGGCAAGACCTTCGACGACCGCCCCAATGTGCGCGCCTTCTTCGACAGCGCGGCCGAGGGGCTCGACGATCTCGCCGGTTCGATCGAGCGGCGCAGCCTCGACGATTTCTACCACGAGGCGGAGGCCTTCGCCCGCCGTTCCCCGGTGACCGTCGCGGTGGCGACCTTCGCGGCGGGCTTCCTGCTGTCGCGCTTCGTCAAGGCATCCGGCACCACCGAGGCGAATCGCTCCTACGACGGCTACCGGGCCTGAGGGGAGCGCCATGACGACCCCTCACCCCTCCCCGCCGTCCTCTTCCATCCAATCCCTCGTTGCCGATGCCCTGCGCGAGGCGAGCGAACTCGCGAGCAAGGAGATCGCGCTCTTCCGCACGGAGATGACGAACAACGTCCGCTCTCTGTTCGTCGGCTTGGCCATGATGGTCTTCGCTGCCGTGTTCGCGATCACGGCGATGCTGGTGCTGATCGGCGCGCTGGTGAAGTTCGTCGCGACGCTGGTGGGATCGGAATGGCTCGCGGCGCTGCTGGTCGGCGGCGGCATGCTGCTCATCGCGGTGGTGCTCGGCGTCATCGGGGCGCGGGCGATGTCCCTGTCCAACCTCGCCCCGACCCGGACCTCGCGGCAGGTCCGGCAAGATGCCCGCGCGCTGACGGAAAGGGTTTCGGGATGAGCGAATCGATCTCGGATCTCGAGAAGGACATCGAGCAGAGCCGGGCCCGGCTCGACGAGACCATCGACCGGATCCAGGGGCGGCTGAACGCGTCGAGCCTCGTCGACGAGATGCTCGGCTCGGTGCAGCGCACGCCCTATAGCGGCCTCTACGACGACGCCCTCGAGGCCGTGCGCCGCAACCCCGTGCCGGTGCTGCTGATCGCGGCGGGCGTCGGCCTGCTGCTCAACGGCATGCGCTCCGTCCGCCGGCCGGCCACCCGCGCCGTGGTGCCGGTGGAGACCAAGCCCGTCACCGTGACCGGCGCCGACCGCACCTACGATCCCGACGCCCCCGGCGGACGGCCCGTCCACGATCTGTCCCCCGAGCGTCAGGTCTGACCATCATCAGGGCCGCGCCGGTTCCCCGTGCAGGCGGCCTGTCAGGAAACGGAGCCCATCATGAGCCAAGGTCCGAACCATTCAGGTCCCGGTACGCCGCCCTCCGGCGCCCCCGTGGAAACGTTGCCCGAGCACATCGCCGGCCAGTCCGGCATGCCCCGCGAGGCCGGTGTCGAGCACAGCTTGCACGACCTCCACGACCGCGCCACGGCGTCGGGCCGTGAGGCCAATGCCCGCCTGCAGGCCGGCCTGCAGGATAAAGCGGACCAAGCCGCGGAGGGGGCCCGTAGCCTGCGTGACCGAGCCGCCGACCGGGCGTCCGACCTCCGGGATCGGGTGAGCGATGCGGCCGATTCCGCCCGCGAACGGGCCGGCGAGGCCTATGAGGATGCCCGCTCCTGGGCCGAGGACAGCTACGAGAGCCAGCGCCGGCGCGCCGCCGACCTCGCGGATCGCGGCTATCGCCGGCTGCATGAGAGCCGCACCGCCACCGAGCAGTTCGTGTCCGAGAACCCGATCCTCGTCGGCGTGGTCGGCCTCGCCGCCGGCCTGCTCCTCGGGGCGCTGCTGCCGCGCACCCGCCAGGAGGACCGCGCCCTCGGTCCCTATGCCGACGACCTGCGCGATCAGGGCATCCGCTACGCCCGCGACCTCACTCATCGCGGCCGGGCCTTCGTCGAGACGGCCCTCGACCCCGAGAACCTCGATGCGGCGGTCAAGCGCGCCACCGCCCCGACCGGTTCCGCCACCGGCTCCGCGCCGGGACACGACGGGACCGCGCAGGCCGCTCACCGCCCGTAAGGCGGAGCTGCGGCCGGGGAGAGATCTCCCCGGCCGCCTTCGCCTCTTCGTCCGGTGCAGCCGCCGCGCGCCGGATCAGGCCTTGCAGGCGTAGAAGCCCTCGCGGATCGCCTCCGGATCGAGGTTGCGGCCGATGAAGACGACGCGGGAGACGCGTGTCTCGTCGACGCCCCAGGCGCCCTGCAGGTCGCCGTCCAGGATCATGTGCACGCCCTGGAAGACGAAGCGGTTCGGCTCGTCGGGGAAGGCGACGATCCCCTTGCAGCGCAGAATGTCCGGCCCCTGAACCGTGGTCAGGTTCGAGATCCAGGGCATGAACTTCTCGGGATCCACCGGGCCGTCGATCTTGGCCGAGACCGACTGCATCTGCGCGTCGTGGTGATGGTGGTGGCCCTCCTCCAGGAAGTCGGGCTCGAGGTCGAGGATGCGCGACAGGTCGAAGGCCTTGCGGTCGAGCACCGCGTCGAGGGCGATGTTGCAGCGCTCGGTGCGGTGGACCTTGGCATAGGGGTTGATACCCCGGATCTGGCCCTCGACCCGGTCGAGATCCTCCTTCGCCACGAGGTCGGCCTTGTTGAGCAGGATCACGTCGGCGAAGGCGATCTGGTTCTTGGCCTCGGGCGCGTCGGCGAGGCGGTCGGACAGCCACTTGGCGTCGGCCACCGTCACCACCGCGTCGAGGCGGGCGGCCTCGCCGACATCCTGATCGACGAAGAAGGTCTGGGCGACGGGGGCCGGGTCGGCGAGGCCGGTGGTTTCGACGATGATCGCGTCGAACTTGCCGCGCCGCTTCACCAGCCCGTCCATGATGCGGATCAGGTCGCCGCGCACGGTGCAGCAGACGCAGCCGTTGTTCATCTCGAACACTTCCTCGTCGGCGCCGACCACGAGGTCGTTGTCGATGCCGATCTCGCCGAACTCGTTGACGATCACGGCGTAGCGCTTGCCGTGCGGTTCGGTGAGGATGCGGTTGAGCAGCGTCGTCTTGCCGGCCCCGAGATAGCCGGTGAGCACCGTCACCGGGATCTTCTGGGACGAGGCGCTGAGGGAGGCGTCGGACATGAGGAACCTGGGCGGCTGAGGCAGGGAGGAAATCGTCCCTGTCATATTGTATCAATGGGCGGCGGTGAAAGGCCGCCTCCGCACAAGGCAGCCCCCAGGCAGCCTCGCTTCGGTGCGTAATCTCAGGCCTGTCCGCCGGAGCCGGGCGGCCGCAGCCCTTCCCCCAAAGCCACCAGCGCCTTTCCGAACCCCTCCGGCCCCGCCAGGAAGCGTTCCAGCAGCAGGGCCCCCTCCAGCGTCGCCACCACCATGCGGGCATGGGCCTGCGGGTCGAGGCCGGGGCGGATGCTGCCATCGGCCTGCCCCTCCGCGAGCACGCGGGTCAGCCAGGCGATGTGCTTGTCGAAGAAGGCGGCGATGGCGCGGCGCAGGCCCTCGGGCAGGGTCTCCAATTCGACGGCGAGGGCGGCGCAGAGGCAGCCGAGCCCCTGCTCGACGCCGCCGAGATAGAGCCGGCCATAGGCCTCGATCCGTGCCGCCCCGTCGGAGGTCTGTGCCAGGATCGCGTCGAGTGCCGCATCGTAGCGGGCGTCGTAGGCGGCGATCAGGGCCCGGGCGAGATCTTCCTTGGTGCGGAAATGATGATGGATGCTTGCCTTGCGGATGCCGACCGCCTCGGCGAGATCGGCATAGCTGAAACCGGAATAGCCCCGGCCGCGCACTAGGATCTCGGCCTCGCTCAGGAGCGATGCGCGCGTGTCTCTCATCGTCGCTCCGCTTCTCCGGTTTCCTCGTCCCGAGCCGATCACGTGATCGCGACGGCTCCCTGCCTCCTCGATCCTGGCACTTGACGCAGGAAAAATCTACCTACTAGATGGTTGGCACTATATCGCTGAATATTGTGAGGGAGCGGCCGATGGCGGCACGGTGGTGCCTCGGGCGTCGATCTATCGGGAGGCGCCGGTGAACGGCTCCGTCACCCGTCGTGGGGCGCTGCTCGGCGGCCTCTGCCTGTGCTGCCTGCCGCGCGCGGGCTTCTCGGCGGAATCCCTGTCGATGGACGAGGTGGCGCCGGGCGTGTTCGTGCGGCGCGGCCCCGATGCGGAGGCGACGCCGGAGAATGTCGACGGCATCGCCAATATCGGTTTCATCGTCGGGCGGGACGGGGTGCTGGTCACCGAATCCGGCGGCAGTCTGACCGACGGGCAATGGCTCAGGGCCGAGATCGCCAAGCGCACCGACAAGCCGATCCGCTACGTGCTGCTGACGCATGTCCATCCCGACCACGTCTTCGGCGCCGCCGCCTTCCGTGGCGACAACCCGATCTTCGTCGGCCATGCCGCCCTGCGCGGCGCGCTCGATGCCCGGGGCGAATTCTACCGCAAGCGCCTCGCCGAAATCCTCGGGGAGGCGCGTGCGGGCGAGGTGGTCTACCCGACCCTGGAGGTGAAGGACGGGGCGGAGATCGATCTCGGCGGCCGAACCCTGCGCCTCACCGCCCATGGCAGCGCGCACACCACCTGCGACCTGTCCATGCTCGATACCGGCAGCGGCCTGCTGTTTCCCGCCGACCTGCTCTTCGTCGGCCGGATTCCCTCTCTCGATGGCAGTCTGCTCGGCTGGTTCAAGGAGATCGAGCGGCTGCAAGGAATGGGCGCGGCGCGGGCGGTGCCGGGCCACGGCCCGACCTCGGTCGCCTTCGCGCCCGCGATCGCCGATCTCACGCGTTATCTTTCCGCCCTGCGCGACGAAACGCGCAAGGCGGTGGCCTCCGGCGTCCCGATCGAGACCGCGGTGCAGACCGTCGCGCTCGCAGAGAAGGACAAATGGGCCCTGTTCGACACCTATAACGGCCGCAACGTCACCCAGGCCTATCAAGAGCTGGAGTGGGAGTAACCCACGCCCTGTTCCGGGGGACCTTCGGGGAAGGAGACCGACCATGAAACGCCTGATGCTCGCCCTCAGCCTCACCCTGTCCGCCGCCGCGCTCGCGCCGGGCCATGTCCGGGCCGGGGCCACCGACACGGATGAGGAGCGCGCCGCCCGCTGGAGCGAGATCAAGACATCCATCTTCGGCGACCGCGCGGTCACGGCGAGCGAGAGCGCGGTCAAGATCGACGCGCCCGCCCGCGCCCTCGACGCGGCCCTGGTGCCGATCGGCCTGACGCTCGCCGACAAGGACAACGTGAAGGGGCTCTCCTTCATCATCGACGACAACCCGTCGCCCTACGCGGCGCATTTCACCTTCGGGCCGGCGGCGGATCCGGGCGAGATCAAGCTGCGGGTGCGGGTGAACAACTACACCAACGTCCATGCCGTGGTGGAGACCAAGGACGGCAAGCTCCTCGAAGCGGCCAAGTTCGTCAAAGCCTCCGGCGGCTGCTCGGCGCCGATGGGCATGAGCGACGAGGAGGCGATGAAGGGCATGGGCGAGATGCGCCTGAAGTTCGGCGGCGAGGTTCAGCCCGGCAAGCCGGCCGAGGCGACGCTGATGGTGCGCCACCCGAATTTTTCGGGGATGCAGATGAATCAGGTCACCCGCGACTACACCCCGGCCCGCTACATCGAGAAGCTCGACGTGACCTACGGCGACGCGCTGGTGTTCCATCTCGACGGCGACATCTCCATCGCCTCGAACCCGGTCATCCATTTCGGCTTCAAGCCCGAGGGCAAGGGGCCGATCAAGGTCGTGGCCTCCGACAACCAGGGCGGACGCTGGGAGCAGAGCTTCCCGGTTCCCTCCGCCAGCAACTGAGGCCGATGGGAAACGCCATGCGGGTGATTGCCAGAACAGCGGCGCTCGGCGTGCTCGGCCTGATGCTCGGCGCGGCCGGTCCCGCCGATTCGCCGGTCGGCGTGCCGGAGCCGGAGGGGCTCTATACCGGGCCGCCGCGGGGCTACACCCCGGCGACCCTCAAGGGGGCGACGGTGGTCGACCTCAAGGGGCTCGAAAAGCTGCTGCCGGAAAACCCCGTCCTCATCGACGTAGTGCTGGCCGATCACCGGCCGCAGGGCCTGCCCGCCGACCGGCCCTGGCTGCCGACGCATCGCTCGCTGCCCGGCGCCGTCTGGATGCCGGGCGCGGGGGCTGCCCCCCTCGCCCCCGAGCAGGAGGAGGCCTTCCTGGCGCGCGTCGCCGCGCTGACCGGCGGCGACAAGGCGAAGCCGGTGGTGACCTTCTGCCGGCCCGAATGCTGGGGCAGCTGGAATGCGGGGAAGCGCCTGGTCGCGGCCGGCTATACCCGCGTCCACTGGTTCCCCCTCGGCGTCGAGGGGTGGCAGGACAGCCACGACACCGCCGTCGCCAAGCCCGATCCGGCCTGGACCGCCGCCGTCAGCGGGCGCGCGGCGCAGCGCTGATCCCCGGCAGCCAGCCGGGAGCACGAGGATGATCCGATGACGACCCGCCGCGCCCTCATCCTCGCCGCCCTCCTCGTCGCCGGCCTGCCGAGGGCCGGGTCCGCCGCCGAGGCGAAGCCCTATGACGGGCCGGCCTTCGAGGCCGCGCAGGGCGAGGGGCGGCCGATCCTGGTTCAGATCTCCGCCCCCTGGTGCCCGATCTGCCGGACGCAGAAGCCGATCCTGGCCTCGCTGGCGGCGGAGCCGCGCTTCAAGGACCTCGCCATCTTCACCATCGACTTCGATGGCCAGCGGGATCTCGTGCGCCGGTTCGGGGCGCAGATGCAGAGCACCCTGATCGTCTACAAGGGCCGGACGGAGGTGGGCCGCTCCGTCGGCGAAACCCAGCCGGAATGGATCGAGCAGCTCCTCGAAAAGGCGCTCTGACACTTTTTCGCCCTATTCGGGACCGGTTGCGGCCGAGCTCAATATCTGAGCAGTGTCAAAGCCCTCGATCACAGACTCGGCCATTGACAGGAGCGCGGATGTGGCGGAAAAGCGGCGGGCCCGGAGGCGGACCGAAGTCTAGGGAGGAAACGCCCGAAAAAGGGCGAGCGGGGCCAGCGGCGCGCACCTCACGGGATCGATCCGGCCGCCATGTCGGCCGTTCCGCGTGATGGGCACGAAGCGCCACCGCACAGGAAGGCCGAGCCCCTCCGGGTGACACCTCTCCACGAATCAACCGGAACGATGGCGGTGGCCCCCTGCGGGGCGGCGCGAACGGGCTTATAGAGCGGGTCCGCACGATGCGCCCGGCCCGACCGGGATTCGAGGAACGCCAGCTTCCGGATTGCAAGCCATGTCGCAGGTTGTCCAAACCCGTCGCCTGCAGGCGGTCGATCTGATCAAGCGCAAGGCCGAAGGGCGCAAGATCATCGCGCTCACCGCCTACCACGCGCATACGGCGAACATCGTCGACGCCTATTGCGACTTCGTCCTCGTGGGTGATTCCCTCGGCATGGTGATGCACGGGATGGAATCGACCCTGCCGGTGACGCTGGAGATGATGATCCTCCAGGCCCAGGCGGTGATGCGGGGAACCTCCCGCGCCCTCGTCGTGGTCGATATGCCGTTCGGCTCCTATGAGGCGAGCCGCGAGCAGGCCTTTCTCAACGCCGCCCGCGTCCTCAAGGAGACGGGGGCCGGAGCGGTCAAGCTGGAGGGCGGCGCCCGCTTCGCCGAGACCGTCGCCTTCCTGACCGAGCGCGGCGTGCCGGTGATGGGCCATATCGGCCTCACCCCCCAATCCGTGAACACCATGGGCGGCTTCAAGGTGCAGGGCCACGGGGCCGGCGACGAGGAGCGCCTGCGGGCGGATGCCCGCGCCATCAGCGATGCGGGCGCCTTCTCCATCGTCCTCGAAGGCATTGTCGAGCCGGTGGCGCGGGCCATCGCCGGCGATCCCGCCATCCGTGCGGCGACCATCGGGATCGGCGCGACCGCCGCCTGCGACGGGCAGATCCTCGTCCTCGAGGACATGCTCGGCCTCAGCGACCGGGTGCCGCGCTTCGTCAAAAGCTTCGGCTCCCTGCGCACGCAGATCGAGGAAGCGGTGCGGGCCTATGCGGACGAGGTCCGGGCCGGGCGCTTCCCGGCGGAGGATCACACCTACCCGCCCCGGTGACGTGCCAGGTGACGTGCCCGGCGACGTGGCGGCTTGACGAAGCGGCACCCATCGGGCATTGACCGCCCCGGAATTCGGCCGGGGCTTCCCGGCCTTTTGCGTTTCGCCCGCGCTGGCGCCGGCCACACAGCGAACCGCCCCGCACAGCTTTAGGAGCGCCCCGCCATGGCCAAGGCCGTTACCGTCAAGATCCGCCTCGTCTCGACCGCCGACACGGGCTATTTCTACGTCACCAAGAAGAACTCGCGCACGCAGACCGAGAAGATGGTCATGAAGAAGTATGACCCGGTGGCGCGCAAGCACGTCGAGTTCAAGGAAGCCAAGATCAAGTAAGCCTGCGCTTCCCTCTCGCGAGGGTTTGGAAAGCCGCTCCGGAAACGGGGCGGCTTTTCACGTTGAGGGGGCTCCGCCCGGCGCGAGCCTCGCGGGATTGCGACGACGGGGGCTGTGCCGTCGGTGATCCTCGCGCAAGCGAGATCGGCTAGAGAGGGGGGATGAGCACCCTGCCCGCCCATTTCGCCCCGGCCGGTATCGGCCTGACCATCGCCTCCGCGGCCACGGTTCTCGACCGTGCCGGCTACGCCCATTCGGCGGAGATCACCCTGGGCGCGGCCCTCGCCGCCGCCGCG
>NZ_NKUI01000116.1 GCF_014845115.1 Methylorubrum zatmanii
CGTAGCGACCTCCTCGTAGAAGGCCGCCACATGGTGCTCGCGCGCCAAAACCGCAAGGAAACTTCCAACTCAGGCCACTAGCGAGGTGTGGGCATTCCCGGATTGCCTCATGCCTCGGCTTCGATCTTACGGATCGCCCCATCGAGACCGACATGGAGCTGATGGCGCTCGCCTTGGCTGCGAGCGGTGATCTCGAAATGCTTCGGCCTGCGTCGGGGCTCTCCCTCGGCGACGTAGCCGGCCGCCTTCACGGCCGCCAGGATGGGGGCCGGATCCACCGGCTTGCCCGGTCCGCACCGGTCGGGCTGAGGCCGGTCCGGCCAGGACAGAGCCCGCTCGGTCCCGTCCGGCAGCGTGAGGAGCGTGACCTTGATCTCGGACGGCTTTCGCCGCCCGGAAACCGCAACCGGGTCGCCGACCTTCAGGTCGAGCCCTTCGATGCCCTTGGGGCCGAGATCGACCAGGACTTTGCCGTCCGCTCCCTCCAGGGCGAGCCGGTGGCCGAACATGCCCCAGATCGTTCCCGCTGCCCGTACCGTCTCATCCATGCCCATGGTCCTTTGCGATATCCGGTGGCCGGCGGGACGCGTCCGCCGGCCGTGATCGTGTCGTTGGGAGCTCAGAGGATCGAGCGCTCGCGGATCTGCCCGTCGAAGCCGACATGGAGCAGGCGCTCCCGGCCGTCCGGGCCCTTGGCGGCGACCTCGAAATGGCGCGGGCCCCGCCCCGTCACCCGGACATCGCCGTAGCCGGCCTTCTCGACCGCCGCCTTCAGGGCGGGCAGATCGGTCTGCTGGCCGAGGCCGACCTTGTCCCTGGCCCAATCGAGGCTGCCGCGCGGCGGGCCGCCGGCGGGGCCGAGGACGACCTGACGGCCATCCGCGCGGGTGACGATCCGGGCCTGCAGGAAGCCGTGCTCGAAGCGCCCCTGGACGGTGACGGTCTCGCCCTTGTCGACCAGCTTGCCGTCCTCTCCCTCGCGTCCGGTCTCGACCAGCGCCCGGCCGCTTCCGTCCTGGATCACGAACTTGTTGCCGAAGATCTCGGCGACCTCGCCCTTCGCCGCGATGGCGCCCGAGGGGGCGAGCGTCGAGATCGCGACCGGTGCGACCGGCGTGATCATCGCCGGCTGCCCGTTCTGCGCCAGGGAGAGGCCGACCGCGCCGAGGGCGAGCGGCGCGGCGATGGCGCCGACCACGAGGCCGCGCCGAGCCCGGCGGCGCGGCGCCGGCTGGGCTTCAGTCTGCGCGGAAGCGTCGGTGATCGTACCGTTGGTCATGGGATGTCGATGTCCTGTGTTCCGGTGTCCCTCTCGGGCCGGAAGACTTCTAGGCCGGTGCCCGAAACTCACCCTGAACCAGTTCGTTCAGGTTCAGTTAAATGCCCGCCGATAGAGCGCGCTCCGCTGCGGCGGGCCTCGTTCGTCGCGTGGCTGCCTATCGAAACAAGGGCTTAGGCGCCTTTCCCAGCCCCGGACCTGTCCGGCGGGACGGCGGCGCCGGCCGTCGGACGGGACCGCGATGAAGATCCTGCTGGTCGAGGATGACGAGGCACTGGCCGCCGAACTCGCCAAGGCGCTGCGGGCCGAAGGCTTCGCCCTCGATCGCGCCCGTGACGGGATCGATGCCGGCCATCTCGGCGAGACGGAGGCCTACGATGCCGTCGTGCTCGATCTCGGCCTGCCCCAGCGCGACGGCGTCGCGGTGTTGCAGGGCTGGCGCGCCGCCGGTCGCACGATGCCGGTGCTCGTCCTCACCGCCCGCGACGGTTGGAGCGACAAGGTGGCGGGCTTCAAGGCCGGAGCCGACGACTACCTCGTCAAGCCGTTCCGGGTCGAGGAGCTGGTGATGCGCCTGCGGGCCCTGGTGCGCCGGGCTCAAGCCAACGGCTCACAACGGATCGATTGCGGTCCCCTCGTCTACGATCCCGGCCTCGGCACCTTCGAGCATCACGGGCTGCCCCTGCGGCTCACCGGCCTGGAATGGCGCGTGCTGTGCTGTCTCATCCTGCGTAAGGAGGTGGTGGTGCCCCGCGCCCAACTGATCGAGCGGGTCTATGACGGGGATGCCGAGGTCGATTCCAACTCGGTCGAGGTCATCATCACGCGCCTGCGCCGCAAGATCGCGCCCGCCGCCATCGAGACGGTGCGCGGCCACGGCTACCGCCTGATGCCGGTGGGGACGGCGTGAAAGCCTCCCTTCCGCCTCCACCCCATCCTCCGAAGCCGCCGCACCGAAGGGTTCACGGTCCGGGTTCGCTGCAGCGGCGCCTCCTGCTGGCGGCCGGGGCGTTCCTGAGCGTGGCCCTCCTCGCCGCCGGCCTCTCCATCGGCTTTATCCTGCACCGCTTCGTCCGCGGCCAGATCGACGGGCGCCTCGACGACCGCATCCTGTCCCTGGTCTCGGATCTGCGCCCGGATCCCGGGGGGGGCCTGTCCCTCGGGCGCGACCGGGACGGGCCGCCCTTCGACCGGCCCCGGTCCGGCTGGTACTGGCAGGTGCGGCGCGGCGCGGCGTGGCTCGGCTCCGCCTCCCTCGACGGGCGTCGCTTAGCCCATCCCGATCTCCCCGAGCGGCAACGGGACGCCGGAACGCCCGCGCCTGCGGACGGCACCGGCCCGTGGGGCGAGGGCCTGATCCTGCGCATCCTGACGATCCCCGGCGAGGGGGGCGCGCCGCCGACCGTCCTGGCCGCCTCGGCTCCGAACGCGGCCCTGCGCGGCCCGGTCCTCGAAGCCCTGCGCACGCTCGCCGTCTGTCTCGGGGTGATCGGCCTGTTCCTGTTCGCTGGGGTTCTCGTCCAGGTCCGGTTGGGCCTGCGGCCCTTACGCCGCCTGCGCGATCAACTGGCCGAGGTGAGATCCGGTGCCAGGGACCGGCTGCCTCCGCGCCAGCCGGAGGAAATCCGCCCCCTGGTCAGCGAGATGAACGCGCTGCTCGACCAGAATGCGACCCAGCTGGAGCATGCCCGCGCCCATGTCGCCAACCTCGCCCACAGCCTGAAGACGCCGCTCGCGACCCTGTCGATGGCGCTGGCCGACACGGCCTCCGACCGCGACGGTGGGCTCCGGCGATTGGTCGAGGGGATGGACCGGCGAATCCGCCATCATCTCCGCCGCGCCCGGAGCGCGGCCATCGGCGGCGGCGCCCGCACCAGGGTCGATCTCGCGACGCATGTGGGCGACCTGCGGGTGGTGCTCGCGCGCCTTCATGCCGACAAGGGCATCGCGTTCTTGCTCGATGTGCCGGACGGCCTCGCAATCGCCTGCGATCCGCAGGATCTCGACGAGATGCTCGGCAACCTGATCGAGAATGCCTGTCAGTGGTGCCGCGGCCGCGTCCGGGTCGCGGCGCAGCGGGTCGGCAGCGAAGCCGTCGTGCGGATCGAGGATGACGGGCCGGGCCTCACCGGCGAGGCCGCTTCGGCGGTGCTGAAGCGGGGGCGCCGCCTCGACGAGAGCCAGCCCGGCCACGGCTTCGGGCTGCCCATCGCGGTGGAGCTGGCGGAGCTGTATGGTGGCTCCGTCAGGCTCGAACTCTCCGATCTCGGCGGTCTCTGCGTGCGGCTGACGCTGCCCGCCTGAGGGGCGGCCTACCAGCGGCGATGCCAACCGCCATGCCAGCCAGCGTGCCGGAAGCCGCCCCAGCGATAGCCGCCATGCCACGCGAAACGGCGATGCCAATGGTAGCCGTAGCGCCAGCGATACCCGCCCCAGGGCCGATAGCCGAAGCGGTGATAGACTGGCCCGTAAACGTAGGGGCGATAGCCGAAATTCGGCCGGCACCAGCCGTAATAGCCCCGATGGAAGCCGAGGCCGCAGCCGTCCCGGGCCTCGGCGTCCGAAGCGGTGGTCAGAAGTCCGGCGGCGAGCGCCAGCGGAATCGCGATCTTGCCGATCATGATGCACTCCTGGGTGCCCGGCCCTGGGCCGGGGAGAGGGGAAGGGGATTCAGTTCGGCCAGCAGCGGCGGCCATAGGGGCCGATATGAAAGCCCGCCGGGCAGGAGACGCCGCGGATATAGCCGCCTGCCTGTCCGCCGGGGCGGCAGCCGCCATAGGGGCCGCGATGGGCATAGGGCCCGCAGCCGTCATAGACCCGGATGATCGGCGTATCGGCGCCGGTGGTGGCGCCCTCTTGGACCAGCGGCAGGGCCATGGCCGGGACCGCGAGGCCGGTGGCCAGCAGGGCGGCCGAAACGAGACGTTTGACCATCGACGACGTCCTTCACCTTCGTGAACCTGCGGCGGGCTCGCCGCGTCGGGTTGAGCGAAGGGTCGCCCGCAGCTCCTTCCCGGATGTGACGGGCCGCTGCGTCGGGGTAACGTTTTGTAACCGGCCACCCGCCCGTCAGGCGAGGGCCGGGAGGGTGACGACGAGCCGGGCGCCGCCCAGGGATCCGGCCTCGGCGACGACGCTGCCGCCATGGGCCTCGGCGATCTGCCGCGCGATGGTGAGGCCGAGTCCCGTGCCGCCGGTCTGTCGGCTGCGGGAGCGTTCGACCCGGTAGAACGGGCTGAACACCGCCGCGCGTTCGGCGTCCGGGATACCCGGCCCGTCATCCTCGACGACGACGTGGCAGACCGTGCCGGTGCGGCTCACGGCGACGGCGACCGTGGAGCGGCTGAACTTGACCGCGTTCTCGATCAGGTTGGCGACGACGCGCCGCAACGCGACCGCATCGCCCACGGTCACCGCGTCCTGCACGTCCTCGCCGGTCAGCCGGATCGCGATGCCCTGCGCCGCCTGCTCGGCGACTTCGACCGCGACCAAGTCGGCGAGATCGACCGCCGCGCGTTCCACGCCGACGGCGGTGCCGCGGGCGAAGCCGAGGGAGGTGTCGATCAGGGCCGTCATCGCATCGAGATCCTCGATCAGCCGCTCCCGCCGCTCCGGCTCGGCCACGCCCTCGGCCCGCAGGCGCAGGCGCGTCAGGTAGGTCTTGAGGTCGTGGGAGATGGCGCCGATCAGAAGCGAGCGCTCGGCCATCAGGCCGACGATGCGTTCCTGCATCACCTGCACCGCCCGGGCGAGATGCCGGATTTCGGGGGCACCCTGGGTCGGGATGGCGGGCTCCGTCACGCGACCGTCGAAGCGGGACACCGCTTCGGTCAGGCGCCGCAGGGGGGTGAGTTCGTGACGCGCCCCGACGAGGACGAGACCGGCCACCGCCACGCCCAGGATCGCCACCCACAGGCTCAACGGCAGCCCGAGCAGCCAGGGCATCAGCGAGCGATGGCGTTCGATGGCGGAGATGACCAGAATTCGGCCATCCGGCAGCCGATAGGTCGCCGTCGACAGGCTGCCGATCGGCCGGCGCCGGTCCTGATCCGCGACATCCGCCGCATCGACGCCCCGGTGCAGCATGGCGGTGCTGGTGAAGGCGGAGATCCGGTCGTCCGTCTCCCCCGTCAGCCGGCGCAGGCGTGCTTCGAGGCGCGGCTCGCGGATCAGCTCGGCCTCCGGTGGGGGCTGATCGGCGATCTCGGCCCTCAAGGCCTCGCCGCTCACCGCCTTCAGGATGGCGGGCCGCAGGGCGGGGTCGGCCTCCCGCAGAAGGGTCATGATGTGCGCGGCCTGATCGAGGCGCGGGAAGCTGCTGTTCCAGGGGAAGGGCCGGTGCGCGATCTGCCAGCGATCGATCGAGACCGTGACGATCACCAGCACCGAGAGTGCCCCGAGCAGGAACAGCATGATCCGGCCGAGCAGGCCGATCCGGGCCATCATGGCGCGGGCTTCACCGGGGCGGCCAGGATGTAGCCGGCGTTGCGCACGGTCTTGAGCAGGGCCGCGACGCCGCTGCCGGAGGCGTCGAGCTTGTGGCGCAGCCGGCTCACCTGCACGTCGATGGTGCGGTCGAAGGCATCGGCGGTGCGTCCGCGCGTCCAGTCGAGGAGCTGGTCGCGGGAGAGCACCCGCTGCGGCCGGGTCAGGAAGCAGTGGAGCAGGTCGTATTCGGCGCTGGTGAGCGGGATCTCGGCACTGGGCCGACCGGTCGTGACCCGGCGCGCCGCGAGATCGACCACGAGGTCGGCCACGAGGAGCGTTTCGCGCGCGGGATCGGCGCCCTGGCCGCCGTTCCCGGTGGCGCGGCGCAGGACAGCGCGGATCCGCGCGAGCAGCACCCGCGGGTTGAACGGCTTCGAGACGTAGTCGTCGGCGCCCATCTCCAGGCCGAGCACCCGGTCGATATCCTCGTCCTTGGCGGTCAGCATGACGATGGGCGGTCCGCCCGCCGCGCGCAGGCGCCGGCAGATCGACAGCCCGTCCTCGCCCGGCAGCATCCAGTCGAGCACGATCAGGTCCGGCGCCGGCCCCGCCGCGAGCAGCCGGTCGAGGCTCGCGCCGCCGTCGAGGCAGAGGGCACGAAAGCCTTCGCCTTCCAGATAGCCGGCGAGTTGCGTGCGGATGTCGCCGTCATCCTCGACGATGGCGATGGTGGGGACGTCGCTCATGCCCTGAGCATAGGAGGGCAGGGCGGCCCGGCAACGCGAAAGTGGCCGCTGTCACAAAACGTTACATGGGCTCACCCGGCAGCGCCGCCCGTGGCCCTGACCGCCAGGGACTGCGAAGAGTCTCCCGATGGTGACGCCCGCCGCTCTCCGCCCCAACCCACCTGCTCAGGCGCTGGTATGCTCGGCGACGTAGCGGCCCAGGGCGCTCGCGGCGTTGAGCATGTGGGCGCGCATCCGCCGCGCCGCCGCGTCGCCGTCGCCCTCGGCGATCGCCTGGAGGATCTCGCCGTGCTCGGCGCGGGAACGCAGGATGCGCGCGCCGTGACGCAGCTGCGTTCGCCGGAAGGCCGACAGGCGCGCCCGAATGGCCAGCGCTTGTTCGGCCATGAAGCCGTTATGGGTCCCGCGATACAGCGCCTCGTGGAAAGAGCGGTTCAGGGCGTCGTAGGTGTCGTAATCCTGCGCCGCGACGGGGGCCGCCGATTGCTCGTGCAGATCCATCAGGGCGCTGAGTTCGAGAGGGGTCATCCGGTAGGTGGCGAGCCGCACGCAGAGGGATTCGAACTCGGCGGTCGTCTCGAACATCTCCATGATCCGCTCGGGCGTCATGCGGGTGACCACGACGCCGCGCCGGGGCCGCATCTCGACCAGACCGCTGGAGGCGAGTTGGCGCAGGGCCTCGCGCACCGGGGTACGCGAGGCGCCGAAGCGGTCGGCGAGATGCTGTTCGTCGAGGGCGATCCCGGCGGCGAGGACGCCGGAGGCGATCTCGTCCGTCAGGGCGTTGCGGATCTGATCGGAGAGCAGACTGCGCCCCTCGACCATGCCGTCCATGTCGCCGCCATCTCCCATCCGCATCATCCCACCAGTGCCCGCACGATCAGGAACAACAGCGAGGGGCCGACGAGACAGCCGATGCCGGTGTGAAAGGTCGCCGTCAGCGCGCCGTAGGGAACCAGCTTCGGATCGGTGGCCGCGAGCCCGCCGGCGACGCCGCTGACCGTGCCCATCAGGCCGCCATAGGCCATCGCCGAGCGGGGGTTGTCGAGGCCGATCAGCCGGGCGACGAGGGGTGTGCCCACCATCACCATCACCGCCTTGGTGACGCCGGTGGCGATGGAGAGCGCCATCACGGTCGAATCGGCGCCGAGCGCCGCGCCGGTCACCGGACCGACGATGTAGGTGATGGCACCCGCGCCGATGGTCGTGATCGACACCGCGTCGTGGTAGCCGAAGGCCACCGCCGTCAGGGTGCCGACGAGGAAGGGCAGCACCGTGCCGAGCGCCAGCGCCACCACGCCGAGGAGGCCGGCGCGGCGTGCCTCGATCACGTCCACCTCGAAGGCGGTGGCGACGATGGCGAAGTCGCGCAGCATCGCCCCGCCCATCAGCCCGATGCCGGCCAGAGCCGGGATGTCCGCGAGCCCTCGCTTCCCTCCCGTGGCGAGCCCGCCGCAATAGGCCAGCACGAGACCGAGAACGATGGCGATGGCCGAGCCGTGGACCCGGCCGCCGGTCAGGCGTTTCCCGATGACGTGCGACACCAGCATCAGGCCGCCGATGACCGCGAAGGCCGCCACGAGGCTCTGTTCGACGAAGACGTGTTCGAGCATGTGCAGCATCGGCTTACCTCCGCATCGCGGTCGTGGGTCGCACGGGCGAGGGCGCTTCGGCGTCCCCGGCGATGACGGCACCGGCATGCTCGATGTCCGCGCTGTCCTGTGCCGGCCGCCCGCCGATCCGGCCGAGCAGGGCCGTCGCGGCGAAGCACAGCAGCACGCTGCCGACCGCCGCGATGATGACGATCGGGCCGCCGCTCACCGCCGCGACGACATTCTGCTGCGCGGCCATCGCCACCACGATCGGGATGTACATGCTGGCCCAGAACTCGACCCCGAGCTTGGTCGCGTGGCCGAGCCGGTTGTGGCGCACGAGCCAGACCCGGGCGGCGATCAACAGCATCATGGCGATGCCGACGCCGCCGACATTGGCCTTCACGTTGAGCAGAACACCCAGAAGGTCACCCAGGAACACGCCGATCAGGGTGCAGAGCGCGAGGAGCGCAACGCCGAGAATGGTCATCGGCCGCCCTCCGGGCGAGGGGCCGCCGCCGAGTCGGCCGACGTCGCCTCGATCCACGAGCCCGGCCTGGGCCTTCTGCATGCAGCCGCCATCACGCGTCTCCATCCCGTATTCAGCGATTCGTTCTTATGATCGCATCGTATGCAAGATATTGACTTTCGTGCAAGTAAGAATACAAAAACCGGAATTCGACTGCCGCGACGCATACGAACTCGGCCGCTAAGCCATCCTTCGTATGCGCGATGAGGCCATCACAGGGAGCGGACCGGATGAGCGGCTGGCGCCGGGAGCGGGAAGCCCGCGATGCGCGGATCGAGGCGGGCCGGGCTCACAGCTCGGGCAAGGTGGTGGCCGCCGCCGGTGTGGTCGATCTGCTGGAGGCGATCCTTCGTCCCGGCGACCGGGTCTGCCTGGAAGGCGACAACCAGAAGCAGGCGGATTGCCTCGCGCGGGCCCTGAGCCAATGCGACCCGACCCGTGTGCACGATCTGCACATGGTCCAGTCCGGCATCGTGCTGCCGGAGCATCTCGACGTGTTCGAGCAGGGGATCGCGAAGCGCCTCGATTATTCCTATTCGGGTCCGCAGGGCGGGCGCATCGCCCGCATGCTCTATGGCGGGCAGATCGAGCTGGGCGCGGTCCACACCTATCTGGAGCTGTTCGCCCGCTACTTCGTCGACCTCACCCCGAACGTCGCCCTGATCGCCGGCGTCTCGGCCGACCGGGACGGCAACCTCTATACCGGCCCGAACACCGAGGACACGCCGACGGTGGTGGAGGCGACCGCCTTCAAGAACGGCGTGGTGGTGGCGCAGGTCAACGAGATCGTCGAGCGCGTGCCCCGCGTCGACATTCCCGGCGACCGGATCGACTTCGTGGTCGAGGCCGACAAGCCGTTCTACGTCGAGCCGCTGTTCACCCGCGATCCGGCGGCGATGACGGAAACCCAGATCCTGATGGCCATGATGGCGATCAAGGGGATCTACGCCGAGTACGGCATCCGCCGCCTCAACCACGGCATCGGTTTCGGCACGGCGGCCATCGAATTGCTGCTGCCGACCTATGCCGAGCGTCTCGGCCTGAAGGGCGAGATCGCCACGCACTGGGCGCTCAACCCGCACCCGACCCTGATCCCGGCCATCGAATCGGGCTGGGTGAAGCAGGTGCATTGCTTCGGCTCCGAAGTCGGCATGGACCGATACATCCGCGAGCGCTCGGACATCTTCTTCACCGGGTCCGACGGCTCGCTCCGCTCCAATCGGGCCTTCTGCCAGACCGCCGGACTCTATGCCTGCGACCTGTTCATCGGCTCGACCCTGCAGATCGACCTCGCCGGCCATTCCTCGACGGTGACGCAGAACCGCGTGGCCGGCTTCGGCGGCGCGCCCAATATGGGCTCGGATCCGCACGGGCGGCGCCACCCGTCCGACACCTGGATGAAGGCGGGCCGCGAGGCGCAAGTCATCGGCGATCCGGCCCTGATGCGCGGGCGCAAGCTCGTGGTGCAGATCGTCGAGACCTTCGGCGAGGGATTGGTGCCGGCCTTCGTCGAACGGCTCGACGCCCTGGAACTGGCGAAGAAGATCGGCTTGGAGCTCGCTCCGGTGATGGTCTACGCCGACGACGTCACCCACATCGTGACGGAAGAAGGCATCGCCAACCTGCTGCTCTGCCGCACCGCCGACGAGCGCGAGCAGGCGATCCGCGGGGTGGCCGGCTACACCGAGATCGGCCGTGGGCGCGACCGGGCCATGGTCGAGCGTCTGCGCGAGCGCGGCATCGTGCGCCGCCCGGAAGACCTCGGCATCGAACCCCTCGACGCCGACCGCTCCCTGCTCGCGGCCAAGTCGATCAAGGATCTCGTGCACTGGTCGGGCGGCCTCTACGAGCCGCCGGCCAAGTTCCGGAACTGGTGAGGCCGCGATGGAAAAGCTCAGCTTCCGACACGCCACGTCCCGCGCCCTGCCCGGCGCCAAGGCACAGGCCATCACCGGGGTGGTCGCCTCCGGCAATCTCGAAGTGCTCCTGGAGCGCGCGCTCGCCCCGACCGAGTGCTCGGTCGAGATCGAGACGCCGATCCGCGGCTACGGCGAGGTCTGGGCGGCGGTGGTCGCCGACTTCGTCGCCCGCGCCCAGCCCGGGGGGCTGCGCATCACGATCAATGACGGGGGCGCCCGTCCCGACACCGTATCGCTGCGCCTGCTCCAGGGCGCCCGGCTGATGGAGGTCTGACGATGAGCGAACGGATCATCGATCCGGCCTCCAAGGGCTGGGCCACGAGCTGGTACGAGGCGAGCGCCCGCGCCCGCATCGACGGTCTTCTCGATGCCGGATCCTTCCGCGAGGTCATCGGCCCCGAGCAGCGCCGGATGAGCCCGCATCTGCCGCTGTTCGATCTGCCGCGCGCCTTCGATGACGGCATGATCGTCGGCTCGGGCCGCCTCGACGGCAAAGCCGTCCTCGTCGCCGCGCAGGAGGGCCGCTTCATGGGCGGCGCCTTCGGCGAGGTGCACGGCGCCAAGCTCGTCGGCCTGCTGCGGGCCGCCCTGGTCCTCAAGCCGGAAGCCGTGTTGATCCTGTTCGATACCGGCGGCGTGCGCCTGCAGGAGGCCAATGCCGGCGAGACCGCCATCGCCGAGGTGATGCGGGCGATCACGCAGGTGCGCTCGGCCGGCGTGCCGGTGATCGGCCTGATCGGCGGCCGGGCCGGCGCCTATGGAGGCGGCGGCCTGATCGCGGCGACCTGCTCGCGGCTCGTCGTCTCCGAGGGCGGGCGCATCTCCGTCTCGGGGCCGGAGGTGATCGAGACCAACAAGGGCGCGGAGGAGTTCGACTCCCGTGACCGCGCTTTGGTCTGGCGCACCATGGGCGGCAAGCATCGCCGGCTCACCGGCGGCGCCGACGCCTATGCCGACGACACGGTCCAAGCGTTCCGCCGGGCGGCGCTCGACCTGATCGGGCGGGCGCCTGCCTTCGATCTCGCCACCCTGGAGGCCGAGCAGAAGCGCCTGGAAGAGCGCATGGCCCGCTTCGGCGATTGTCGCGACGCCACCGAGATCTGGGGACGGCTCGGCGTGAACGACCCGGAGGCGGTGCCGGCCCTGACCACGGCCGCGTTCGAGACCCTGCTCGCTAGCCTCGGGGAGACGACCCATGACGCGCGCTAACACGACGCTTCCCGAAATCCTGTCAGCGCTGTTTCCCGAGGGCCATTCGGTCACCGTCGAGGACGGGCTCGTCAGCGGCGAGGGCCCGTTCCGGGGTGGCCGGCTCGCGGTGATCGGCATCGACGGCGACACGGCGCTCGGCGTCGATGGCGCCTGCCGGCTCGCGGCCGATGTCCTCGACGTGGTGCGCCGGGGCGACGGCACGCCGATCCTCGTGGCGATCGATTCCGACAGCCAGCGCATGAGCCGGCGCGACGAGCTGCTCGGCCTCAACGAATATCTGGCGCATCTCGCCAAGACGCTGCTGCTCGCCGATGCGCACGGTCACCCGACCGTCGGGCTGATCTACGGCCACTCGGCGGCGGGTGCCTTCATCGCCACGGCTCTGGCGACCCGCGTCCTCGTTGGCCTGCCGGGGGCGAATCCGAGCGTGATGGACCTGCCTTCCGTGGCGCGGGTCACCAAACTGCCCCTTGACCGGCTGGAAGCGATGGCCAAGGATACGCCGGTCTTCGCTCCCGGCCTCGACAACATGGTCCGCACCGGTGCGGTCGAGGCCGTGCTCGACCCCGACCGACCGTTGGCCGAGCAGATCGCCGCCGTGATCGATGCACTGCCCGTGGAGGATACCCGCGACCGCGCCGGGCGCGAGCGCGGCGGAAGGCCCGTCGCGGAGACGATCGCCGCGCAGGTGATCCGGGACATGCGCCTTGGCTGAGGCCTATCGGCGCCACGACCTCCTCGACGTAGAACCGGATGCGTGGCGGGCGGCGGTGGCCGCTCGGGCGGACCTTGCAGCTTTGCCGCACGTCGCGGCCTGGGTGGAGGAAGGTCGCCCGGTCATCCTGCGGCGCTCGCATCCGGGGGAGGCGGGGCTGGTGCCGGTCGGCCTGCCGCTGCCGCCGCGCGACGGTAAGCGCCGCGTCGGCCTCGCTCTCCCCCCCGAGTCGGTGCGCCTGCGCCCGCCCGCGCGGTTGACCGACATGCGTGACACCTGCCCGGCCGCCTGGGTCAGGACAGTCGAGGCCATCGTCGCGCTCGGCGCTTGCCACGGCCTGGCGCCGCGTCCGTTCGGCAGCCTGCTCTGGCAGAGCCTGACCGGCCTGAGCTATCTCTCCGAAAAATCGGACCTCGATCTGCTCTGGCCAGTCTCCGGCGTGGTGCCGCCTGGATTCCTTGCTTGCCTTGCCGACATCGAGAGGCGGGCGCCGATGCGCCTCGACGGCGAGCTTCTGCTGCCGGACGGCGGTGGGGTGAACTGGCGCGAACTGCACGCCGCCGCCCCCGGCGACACGGTTCTGGTCAAGCACCGCGACCGCCTCGCCCTGCGTGCGGCCGCCGGTGTTCTGGCGGGAGATCCCGAATGAATCCGCTCCCGGCGCTGGCCGCGCTTCCCAAGGACGCTGGGTGCCCGGCGGCAGACGGGATCGCACGGGCTGCCGCCTGCGCCCTGCGCCTCGAACTCGAAACGTATCCGAAGCCCGGCCTCGTCAGCCACGTCGATCCGGGAAGCCACTCCGACATGGATGCGGGCACCTTCCGGGCGAGCACCCAAGCGATCACGCCGTTCTTTCGTGGTTTGGCCATCGCGGGAGCAGAGGGTGCACCGATGCCGGTCCTGCGCCGCATCGGCCTCGACGCTGAGGCGGCGATGCGGGCGGCGACGGGCGGCGTGAATACCCATCGCGGCGCGATTTTCGGGCTCGGCCTGCTCTGTGCCGCCGCCGGGGCCCTGCCTCGGCCGGCGGCCGGAGCGCTGGGCGGCCTCGTGCGCGCGCGCTACGGCGCGGCGATCCTTGCCGGCCCCGTGCTGCTGCACGCCCCCGGCGCACGGGCACGCCGCCGCCACGGCGTCGGCGGCGCGCCGGCCGAGGCCGCCGCCGGCTTCCCGAGCCTCTACCGCATCGGCTTGCCGGCGCTGCGGCGCGCCCGGCAAGCGCGTCCCGGCGACGAGGAGGCCGCGCGGGTGGAGGCCTGCCTCGCCCTGATCGCGCATGTCGAGGACACGAATCTGCTTCACAGGGGCGGGCAGGACGGGTTCGTGTTCGCGCGCGAGCAAGCCGCGCGCTTCGTCGCGGCGGGCGGAGTCGCCCAGCCGGATTGGCGGGCACGTGCCAAGGCCCTGCACAGCGCCTTCGTCGCCCGCAACCTCAGTCCCGGCGGCGCGGCCGACCTGCTCGCCATGACCCTGTTCGTCGACGGGATCGAGGCCGCCCCATGACCCTCGCGGTCCTGCTGTCGGGCCAGGGCGGCCAGCATCCGGGGATGTTCGATCTCACCGCCGACTGGCCCGCCGCCGCGCCGGTTTTCGCGGCGGCGGAGCGCATCCTTGGTTCTGACGCGCGAAAACTCGTCCGCGCCCCCGGCGCGGATCTGCACGGCAACCGCACGGGCCAGATCCTCTGCTGCGTCGCCGCTCTGGCGGGCTGGACCGTGGTGGAGGCGGCCCGCCCCGCCCGCGTGATCGTCGCCGGCTACAGCATCGGCGATCTCGCCGCCTGGGGCTGTGCCGGCCGCTTCGATGCGGAGACGATCCTGCGCCTCGCCGCCATCCGCGCCGAGGCCATGGATGCGGCGGGCGGCGCCGGAGCTGGCCTCGCCGGCATCCGGGGTCTGCCGCTCGCGGCCGTCGAGACCCTGGCCGGCAGACATGGTTGCCATCTCGCCATCCGCAACGCCTCCGACAGCGGCGTCGTCGGCGGTCCGAGTCCGGCCCTCGAACAGCTCTGTGAAGACGCCCGCGCGGCCGGTGCCGCCAAAGCCGTGATCCTGGCAGTGCGGACTCCCTCGCACACGCCGCTTCTGCGCGAGGCGAGCCAAAGTTTCGAGAACGCCCTCGCGGAAGAACAACTGCAACGTCCAGCACGGGCCGCGCCGCGGCTGATCAGCGGGCTCGACGGTGACCCTGTCTTCGATGGGCGAGCGGGGCTCGTGAAGCTCGCGCGCCAGATCTCGCAAACGATCGACTGGGCCGCGTGCCTGGAGGCCTGTCAGGAATACGGGAGCGACACCGTGCTGGAACTCGGCCCGGGCCACGCCCTCGCAACCATGGCCCGCGACGCGATTCCGGGAGCCCGCATCCACGCCCTCGACGAATTCCGCTCTGCAGCCGGCGTGGTCGATTGGCTCAAGGCCAGCTGAGCCGGCCCTGATCGAGTGGTGTGGGCGCACCGCATCCGAGACGTCGTTCCGATCGAAAGAAGTGCAGGGGCGAGTTAAGGCATTTTCATTTTGATTTGAATTATACCAAGTATCCGTGAAGAACTTTATCGCTGTAATGTCGCCCTCGATGCGCAGCAGTTCCTCGAAGGCGTTGATGGTGTCGCACCGGCGATGCCACATCTGCGTCGGCACTCGCTTGCGCGCGGGCGACGAGGACGTCCTCGTCGTGCGAGCGGTTGAATACGGCGACCTAGAGCCGTGCCCGATCGCGTTGCCATCGAGCACGGCTCTAGGCCCTTGTTGTGACGCGTTTTCTTGCGCCGACCCGGTCTCCACTTCGGCGGACAGCGCTCTGGCCGCGGGCCGGGGCCGGGGCGTGAACGCGCCAGAGGAAGTCGTGCCCTTTTTTCGATGGCGGTAGACTCCTTGAAGCCGTGGACCCGAACGCCTTGCGGATTCACCGCGTTGACGCCCCCCCTAGCAGGTGCCGTCCCTGCCGGCGGCATCGATGTCCTGGTGCACGATCAGGAGGGCGCGCCGACCATCGCTGTAGAGCATGCGCTGCGGGACCCGTAGCCGCTCCGCGTTTTGGTCCGGGCTTTGTCGGCTTCCGCGCGGGAGGAGAAATGGCCGGTGAAACCTGCGTCGATCCCGTCCAGGCGCACGTGCGAGCCGGGCTCGACCAGTAACTTCTTCGTCAGGTCCATCCGCCTCTCCCTGCGCAACGAGGAGATTCGCTATTCCGCCCCCTGGAAATGCCTAGCGAGCGATGCAACCGTTTTGGAAATGTAACCGTAACAAGCTCTGCGCAGGCGAGCAGGGTTCATGATGGGGGCACCGATGCCATGCAGCCGGCAGACAGAATTCCCGGAGGCTTCGATGGAGCGTTCGGAGAGACGTGGCCTCGCGAGGCTTTTGCTTCGATATCCCGAGCACCGCGAGGCACTGAGGGACAAGGCCGCGGAAGGCGCCAACTTCCGAGAACTCTGCGACGCCTACGAGGCGGCCTGCGAGGCAGCGAGCTACTGGTCCAAGTCGGGCGAGCCGGTCGGGCCTGAACGTGCGTGCGAATATCGACAGCTCGCTGAGGCAATTGAGGAAGACATCCTTCGCAACTTAGCGTAACATATTGGTCTGTGTGTGGGTCCCAATGGTTCATGACGGGGTGCCCGATCACGTTTGTCGGGCAAGATCCGCCTTGGTTCTAACGCATTATGCGGAGGACCCTTTGGATACTGATCGTTCGCCGACCAACTTGAGCGAGCCTTCGCCAGGGCTCGAACGGGTGTTTCGCGAACTCTCAATTGCTGAAGGCCTGCGGCTGTCCGAGCGTAATCGCCGCTTCCTCTCGTTCGTCGTCGAGGAGGCGCTCGCCGGGCGTGGTGATCGCGTCAAAGCCTACACCATCGGCGTCGACGTGTTCGGCCGCGGCCCGGACTTTGATCCGGGCAAGGATCCGATCGTCCGGATCGAGGCGACTCGCATCAGGTCGGCGCTCGCAGCCTACTACGAGGGGCCGGGCGCTGGCGCCGCCTTTCGCCTCGTCCTGCGACCGGGGTCGTACATACCGGTCTGCGAGATGGCGCAGCCGTCGTCGTTGACCCCCACCAGCCCGTTTGATCGCCGTGTCCTGCCTTCGAACGCAAGTCCTGCCCCGACGGCTGGGCTTCAGATGGCCGTGGTGGTCACGCAGCGGAGCGACCGGCGTGACCGGTGCGCGATGGCAAGGGGCGACATCTACCTTCAGGCGATCGTCAAGGCCGTCTCCGGCCAGGGGTTTCGCGTCTTCGTGACACCGCCTCCAGAGCGCAGGGCGGCTGCGCAGGCCATCAGGGCGCTGCTCTCCCAGCCCGAGGCGGTCCTCGCCCTCGACGTGGCCGTGCACGGGATCGCGGAAGGATGCCGCTACACGTGGACGCTCAGCGACCCCCGAAGCGGTGAGGTGAAGGGATCCGATGCCGTCGATGGAAGGGAGGATGCCGTCCCGGCGGGAGCACGGGATCGATGCGCTCGCCGACGCCATCGCGCACAGCGTGACGGATGCGGTCGCCTGAGAGCCCTTGAGCCGCCGGGCGCGGTACGGAGGTGTTCGCGGATACAGGCGGCCAGGTGCCCGGAGCCGTAACGGTTACAGGCTTCAGAGACATCCGTGCGCGTGCGACCGTCACGCATCATGGCCGTGCCGTTCATCGACCTCTTCGCCTGGATCGTCTTGTTGGTCGTGGTGGCGACGCTCGTCGCGACGGTCGTCGCGCTCGGGGTGATGCCTGGCCGCATCGCGCGCCGGCGCGGACATCCCTGGGCACAGGCCGTGACCGTCGGCAGCTGGGCCACCCTGGTTTTCGGCTTCGTGTTCTGGCCGCTGATCCTCGTCTGGGCCTACGTCGACGCCCCTGAGAGGCGGGGCGCGGACCGATGATCGTCTTCCTGCTCAACAGCTATATCGCCCTCTTGGTCCTGTTCGTTTGGCTCCGCTTCATCCCGTTCAACCTGTTCTGGAAGCTGTCGCCCGCGCTCGTCCTCATTCTCCTGCTCGTCGGGCTGTTCATCCCGATGGGCTGGGGAGCGCCGTCAGGACCGGCGGCGGTCATCCGCAACTCGGTCCAGATCGTCCCGTCGGTCGCCGGCGAGGTCGTGGACGTTCCAGTCAAGGCGAACACCCCGCTCAAGGAAGGCGCCGTCCTCTTCCGGATCGACCCGACGCCGTATCGCGCACAGGTCGAGGCCATCGGGGCGCAGCTCAAGCTCGCCGAGACGCGGCTCGCCGAGATGTCCCAATTGCAGAGCCGGGGGACCGGGCGCGCGTTCGACGTCGAGCAGCGACAGGCCGAGGCGGACCAGCTGCGCGCCCAGCTCGAGGGCGCCAAGTGGAACCTCGACAAGACCACCGTGCGGGCGCCGGCCGCCGGCTACGTGACCAACCTGACGCTCCGGAAGGGTGCGCGGGTGACCGCACAGTCGCCGGTCATGGCCTTCATCGACACCGGCGACACCCTCCTCGGCGCCGAGATCCTCCAGATCTACGCGCGCTACGTCGAGCCCGGCCAGCCCGTCGAGATCATCTTCAAGACACTCCCGGGGACCGTCTATCCCGGGCGGGTCGAGGCCGTCCTGCAGGCCATCGCCACGGGCCAGGCGCAGTTCGGCGGTTCCGCGGTAGCGCCCGTCGACATCCAATCCGCGCCGTTCGTGGTCCGTGTCACGCTCGACGACGCCGAGGTGGCCCGCCGCCTGCCGGCCGGCAGCACCGGGACCGCCGCGATCTACACGGACCACGTGCAGCAGGCCCACGTCATCCGTAAAGTCCTGCTCCGACAGTCGGCGATCCTGAACTACATCAACCCGTTCTGAGCGAGGCCGGCCGAACGGCGGGGTTCAGCGGCGGCAGGGCGCCGCGCGATACGTGCTCGGGCAGCCGCCTCGCGGCTCTGTGCGCGTCCCTCACCGCGTCCCGGAGGTGGCGTCCTTGGTCCTCGGACCAACGACCGTCCTCGCCGAACAGGCTGCGCTCAAGCTCAGCCGCGAGCGCGGCGAGGTCCGGGTTCGCCACCACTGCCGACCGGGCCGGATCCGGGAGCCGACGGAGCCAGGCCGAGAAGGCGCGATAGGTCGCCGCCGCATCCCCCTTCGGAGCGACGCGGCAGAGGGCGGCGCGCGCGGCAGCCTCGGATGCCCGATGGGCGGCCTGCCGATGATGCCAGCGCCGCGAGAGGCGTCGGCGCCCGAACCACAGCCCCCCTAGAAGCACCACGACGCCCATTCCGACGCCGTATGGCCAGAGCCGGACCGGTGCGGACCGCGTTCCCGCAGGAGGGGCCACCTGGGCCACGGAGACATGCGTGCCGGCAAGCGTCACCGCCCGTGCCCGCGCCCCATCCAGGTCCCACCAGGGCTGGACGACGGCGGGCAGGTCGTAGCTGCCCGGCTTCTCGAAGACATAAGTCACCCTGTCGACGCGCGATCCGGTGACGGCGCCCCGGTTCATCCGATCCTCGGAGCGCGGCGGGTCGACGTAGATCCGGACGCCTTCGGGAGCGGTGAAGGCGAGGTCGGCCATCCCCATGGCCGGTACGCCGTCGGCGCTGCGGCGGATCGTGCGGACCAGCGCAGCGCCGGGCTCGGGCCGGGCCTGCGCCGGATCGGGCTCCCAGGTCTGGGTGGCGGCAACCTCGTCCGCTGCGATGACGGGTCCGGATGCGTCGAGCCCCGGAGGCACGGTGACGACGAGGCGCCGCGCCTCGCCCGTCGCCGTTCCCGTCCGATCCCCTGCCGCGTCGAGCAGCGTGACCTCTGCGGCCGGGATGTCGATGGCTCCTCCCCGGCGCGGGAAGACGACGAACTCGAACTGTTGCCCGACATAGGGCCGGCCTCCGATCGCGTCGCTGATGGTGACGCCCTGCGTCTCGAAGCGCAGGACCTGGGCGCCCGGGGCGTCGCCGACCTTGACCTGCGGCGGGCGCGGCATGCCGCCGGGAAAGAGCACGTCCACATGCAGGTGAACCGGCTGGCCCACGACGATGTCGCCCGCCTCATCGACCTGGGTCCGGACCACGACCTCGGCGGCCTTGGCCGATGCCAAGCCCGCCCAGACCACCGCCAGCGCGAGGATGACGACGGGCGGCCTCATGGTCGCCCCCCTTGCGGGGCCCCGACACCGGTACCGGACGCCGTTTGGAGTTGGTAGGCGAACTTGACCCGCAGGAAGTCCGACGGCCGCGTCTGCACCCGCTTCAGCCAGAGGGCCCGGACCGCCTCGTCCGACATGGGCTTCCCGTCACCCTGAACCGTGGTGTCGGCGCCGTCCTTCTTGCCCTTGTCGTAGACGATCTCGTCGGGGCTCGATTCGGTGTCGCCGGTCTCGCCTCCCTCCTGGCGCATGCGCTCGGCCCGCAGGCGCGCGATTGCGCGGTTGGCCGCCGCCTCCTCCCATCCGGGGCGGAGCGCCAGCGCCCGGTCGTAGCGCCTCACGGCGTCGTCGTACTTGCCGAGCATCACCAGGGCGTTGCCCTGGTCATAGGCGCCCTCGGCCGTGTCGACGCCGCCGAACGCTTGCGCCGCTGCCTTGAAGTCACCCGCCCGGAACAGGGCCACGCCGCGCCAGACCGGATCGCGGAACGCGGAAGCCGCCTCGCCCGGACGGCCTCGCGCCATCTGGAAGCGCCCGCGCTGGTCCGGCGTGAGCAGGAGGTTCCGCCAGCCGACGTGGTAGGCGGTCGCGCCGAGCGCCAGGACTACGGCCAGCGACACGAGGACGTATGGGTTGGGGGGCTTGACGAGGCGGATCATGCCGTCACCCAGCCGCGGCGGAACCAGAGAAGCGCGAGCAGGGCGAGGAGCGGCGTCAGCCAGTAGCCCGCCTCCTTCCAGTGCTGCCCTTCGCCCGCCACCTCGGCCGCGCGGCCGGTGCGGTCGAGCCGTCGGGCGACCGCCTCGACATCGACCTGATCTACCGTGGTCGCCACGAGGTCCGCGTCGAGGGCGCGAGCGACGCCGGCGAGGCGTCCCCGATCCTGGTCCGGCGGCAGGAGCGCGAAAACCGTTACGGGATGACCGAGCCGGGATGGACCGAAGCCGCCGGTCGCGGTGTCGGCCATCAGGAGGATCGAGCCGCCGTGGCCCCCTCCCGCCAGGACGCGGTCTGCCAGCGCGGCGGCGCCCGCGATGTCGTCGCCCTCGCGCGGCATGATCTCGGGCGAGAGGGCCTGCGCAAGGTTCAGGACGACGCCGGCATCCGGCGTCGGCGGCAGGACGAGATGGCTGGAGCCCGAGTAGGCGACGAGGCCGCTGGAAGCCCCCTCGCGCAGCTTGAGCAGGTCGGCCAGCTTCTGGCGCGCCCGGTCGAGGCGGGTCGGCGCCAGGTCCGGCGTCATCATCGTGGGCGCGACCCGGAGGACGACCATCACCGGGGGCTTGGCATCCGCGAAGGGTGACGGCTCGCGCTCCCACGCGGGTCCGGCGACGGCGACCCCGGCGAGAACCCAGACGGCGAGGAGCAGGTCGTTCGGCGAGAGCCAGGACCGGCGCTCCTGCCCGACGAGCAGGTGCCGGAGCAGTTCCGGGTCGATCACGCGCCGCCAGCGCCGGGCCTCATCCGATCTCCGCCGCTCCATGTACCAGAGCGCCGCGGCCGGCAGCAGCAACAGCAGCCAAGCTGGGCGCTCGAAATGGAAGGCCGTGAGGATGCTCATCACGAGGCCCCCGCCTTCGGCGAAATAGCGGATCCAGACAGGGGCGCAGGCGATGGGGAGCGGCCCCGGAGCAGCAGGTGAACGGCCTGCGCGAGAAGCGAGACGAGCAGGGCCGCCGCGAGCGGGATCCAGTAGACGTCCTTCCGCGGCCGGAACGTGACCGTGTCGATCCGGCGGGTTTCGATCCCGTCCAGGCGGCCGTAGATGCGGGCGAGTTCGTCTCGGTCGAGGGCGCGGAAGAAGAAGCCGCCCGTCGCGGTCGCCACGTCCTTGAGGGTCGTCTCGTCGAGCTTGTCCTCGCCGACCGTCGAGGGGTCCCCGATGGCGACCGTGTGGACGACGATGCCCTTGTCCTTGGCGACATGCGCGGCCTCGGTCGGAGGCACTTGGCTGGCCGTGTCGTTGCCGTCGGTGAGGGCGATGATGGTCTTGGCCTTCACCGGGCTCCGGTCGAACAGGGCGATCCCGAGCCCGATGGCATCGCCCAGCGCCGTGCGAGGGCCGGCCATCCCGACGACGGTGTCGCGCAGCATCTCGCGGCAGAGGTCGAGGTCCGTGGTGAACGGCACGAGCGCGAAGGGCGCGTCGCCGAAGACCACGACCCCGGCGCGGTCGCCCTTGCGACGGGACAGGAAGTCGTCGAGCACGGCCTTCACGGCCGTCAGCCGGTCGACGGTCCTGCCGGACGCGTCGGTGAAATCCTTCGTGTCCATCGACCCGGAGAGGTCCACCAGCAGGAGGAGGTCGCGCGTCGGCTGGTCCCGATGCAGGGGTGCCTCGATCCATTGCGGGCGCATCAGGGCGGCGAGCACGAGAAGCCAGCAGACGACCAGCGTCGCGAGGCGTGGGAGTCTTCGCGGCGCCACGAGCCCGCCCGCGTGCGGGTTCCGGCCCGTGAGGGCGACGAGGCGGGCGAAGAAGGGAACCCGCAGACCCGCATGGGACGTCACATGCGCCGGCAGGAGCCACCACGCCAGGAGCGGCAGGGGCGCCAGGACGGCGAGCCAGGGATAGGAGAACGTGAGCACGCTCAGCCCGCCTCTGCCCTGCCGGTCGAGCGGTGCGCGGCGACCCAGATGCGGGCCTGCTCGGTCAACCTGCGGAGGTCGGCCGGCTCCGGACCAGGGGCGCCGTAGGCCTCGCACAGCAGCCTGCGCAGCGCGGGCGCGTCGAGCTTGCCCCTGCCGCTTCCGGCGAGGAAATCGGCCCACCTCGCACCGCTCAGAGGCGCGACCTGCTCGCGCGGGAAGGCCACCAGCGCCGCCCGCTTCATCACCTCGGAGACCCGCTCGACGGCGCGGGCATCCGGCCGGGGCGACGCCGCGAGGGCATCGAGTTCCGCGAGGGCCGCGCGCCGATAGGCATTGGCGCGGTGCCGTCTTCGGGCATCCCGCAGGACAAGGGCCAGCATGGCAAGGAGCCCCGCCAACACGATCCAGGCGCCGGGCGCCGGGGGCCAGAACGCCACCGGGGCCGGTGTCGCCAGGTCCCGCAGGTTCTCCAGGCTGCCGGGATCCGGGTTCATGGGGCTGTCCCTCCGACGCCGGAGAGGTGTCGTTCGGTCCTTTTCCCGATCAGCGCCTGCAACTGTGTCGCGACGTCCTCGGTGGTCGTGACCGGCAGCACGGGGATGGCGCGTCGGAGCGAGAAGGCGCCCAGGCGTTTCCGCCACTCGGCGCGCTCGTCCGAATAGCGGCTGCGCAAGCTCTTCGAGGAGGAATCGACCTCGACCTGTGCGTCGCCCGAGCTGAACACCGCCGGACCCACATCCGGGAGTTCCAGCTCGAACGGGTCATGGACATGCACCACTAGGACATCGTTGTGGGCCGTGAGGCGGGTGACAAGGCGCGTGGTCTCCCCGTCCTCGCCCGCGGCGTCGGTGACGAGGCAGACGAGCCAGTCGTGCGTCGCCAGGCGCTCGGCCCGGCGCAGGGCCTCGTTCAGTTGCCCATCGGCCCCGGGAGGCGCGGCGCCGGCCGCCAGAAGCGCGTTCCGCCGCGCGACCTCGGCGATCACCCGGACGGCCCCCGTCTCACGTCCCTGCGGCCTCACCTCGGTCATGTCGGCGTCGCCGAACACGACCGCGCCGACCCGGTCACCCAGGGACGTGACCCGCCAGGCCGCGAGGGCCGCGACCTCGGCCGCCACGACCGACTTCATCGCCCGCCGGCTCCCGAAGAACATCGTGGTGCGCTGGTCGACGAGGAGCAGGACCGGCCGGTCGCGCTCTTCTGAGTAGACGCGAACGTGCGGAGCCCCGAGGCGCGCGGTCGCCAGCCAATCGATGGTGCGGGTGTCGTCGCCCTCGAAGTAGTGGCGCAGCTCCTCGAAGTTCAGCCCCCGACCCCGCAGGCGGGAGGCGTGCCGGCCCGAGAGCAGGCTGTGCACGGGCTGCCGCGGCAGGAAGCTGAAGCCCTTAGCCCGATGTCTGAGGCGCAGAAGCGCATCGAGGCCGACATAGGCACGCGCTCCGTTCGACGGGTTCCCATCGCCCCTGTCGCCGCGTCGCTCGGCCATCCGCCCCATCGCGTGCCCCCCGTCAGGCCGCCACAGCGACCTGCCTGATCACCTCGTCGAGGACCCCATCGGCCGTCACCCCGTCCGCGCCGGCCTCGTAGCTCAGGGAGACGCGGTGCCTCAGGCAATCGTGCGCCACCGCCTGGACGTCCTCCGGCGTGGCGTAGTCCCGGCCGCGCAGCCATGCGTTCACGCGCGCGCAGCGGTCGAGGGCGAGGGAGCCGCGCGGGCTCGCCCCGATGGCCACCCACGCCTTCAGCTTGTCGCCGAACTCCCCGGGCCGGCGCGTGGCGGCGACGAGGGCGACCATGTAGGCCTCGACGGCATCCTTGGTGACGACGCGGTCGATCTCGGCCCGGGCGTCGAGGATGGCCCGTTGCGGGATCTTCGGCGGCTTGGCCGCCGCCGCGCCCGCCGGGGCCTGCTCGGACCGCACGAGGCGGAGCACCCGCACCTCGTCGGCATCCGAGGGATAGTCGATCCGGACATGCATCAGGAACCGGTCCATCTGCGCCTCCGGCAGCGGATAGGTCCCCTCCTGCTCGATGGGGTTCTGGGTGGCGAGCACCATGAAAAGGGGCGGCAGGTCGTAGCGCTTGCCGGCCACGGTCACGTGCCGCTCCTCCATCGCCTCCAACAGGGCGGACTGCACCTTGGCGGGGGCGCGGTTGATCTCGTCGGCCAGCACCAAGTTCCCGAAGACCGGGCCCTTGCGGAACACGAACTGCCCGTCGGTGCGCAGGATCTCGCCGCCGGTGACGTCGGAGGGCAGGAGGTCGGGCGTGAACTGGATGCGGCTGAAATCGGATTCCAGGTTCTTCGACAGGCTCTTGATCGCCCGGGTCTTGGCAAGGCCGGGCAGGCCTTCGAGAAGGACGTGGCCGTCGGCCAACAGCGCGATGACGATGCGCTCGACCACGCGCTCCTGGCCGATGATGTCCCGGTTGATGCGCGCCTGCAGGTCGAGGACGGCGGCACGCGCAGCCGAGCCGCCTCCGTCACCTTGTGCCTGAACATCCTGGAACATGCCGGTGCGCCCCCGGCGAGAGTGTGGATGAGCCGACCCTCATGTCAGCCCTGTTACCGTTACAGCCTTGCGATCTGGCGGCCGGCCGCGATTTCAGCCATCCGCGATTTCAGCCATGGGCCCAGGCCGCTGCGCGGACGATGCTCGAGGACGTGCCGGTCGACGAGATCACGCGCGTTATCGGTCTCGCGGCGGCGTCAGAACTTCGCCGCCACCGGTTTCGGCTCGGCCGCGGCCTTCGGGGTCGGGACCCAAAGGGGGAATGAGACCTCAAAGAAGCCGATTGTCCCCTGGAAGCGGTTCTCGACCTCGACCTCGCGCAGGATCTTCACGCGGGCGGTGATCGGAATCTGTCCCGCCAGGGCGGTCAGGCCGAGCGTGCCACCCACGGCCGTGACCCGGCCCTTGAACGGTCCGAGGCGTGCGCCCGGACCGCTATCGCCGGTGATCTGTTGGTAGTGGGAGGCGATGACGCCGACCGACAGTTCCTTCGTGAGGTATTTCGAGGCCGAGACGTCGATGTGAAACTCATGGCCCGTCGTGTACCGGGTGGATGGGTTCGTACCGTTGAGCGTGAAGCCTGCGGCCGCGGAGAGCTCGATGCCGACGGTCGGGTCGAGATAGGTCGCGGCAGCGGAAATGTCCCCAAGATAGCGGTTGAGGGCCACGTTCGAGAGCTGGCCGGGTTCGTAGCCGCCCGCAGGAATGCTGACCAAGCCGGTCAACTTCCAGTGCCAGTTGCCGGAATGCCAACCGAGCGAAGCCGAGACGATGGGGTCGCCAGGATTGAAGGTGGCGTCGCTGACGCTGGCGCCTACGGGCCGGCCGGCCACTTGGTTTACGAGTGGACCGTCGAGCAGAACGCCTGCCCGCACGGCCGGCTCGCCAAAGGGCATGACAAAGGCGAAGGCAAGGTCGCCGTCGAGGATCTTGACGGGCGTGACCCATAGCGCCGTCACGAAGTCGACGACCATGTTCACCTTGGCGTCGGCGATGATGTTGCCGCCGAGCTGGGTGGTGCGATTGCCGCCGAGCCTGCCATTGTAGAAGTAGGTCGTGCTGTCGAAGTACAGGCCTTGCGGGGGAACTACGCCCCCCAATGGAACGGCTTGCCCCTCGATGTAGAAGCTCAGGCCGCCCTCCGCGGCTTTAGCTGAAGGGGGCGCAGCAAGGAGCGCACCCAGGGCAACGCCTCCGAACAGGTGACGCACGACGTACCGCATGCCTGCCCCCAACGGGTCATCCCGAGTGCAGCTTTCCGCAAGAAGCTCGGAACAAGATCAGGGAATAGGCTAGGGCTCGCCGTGTAAACCCTAGTCTCGCAGGATCTTGAGTAAGTATGACCTTCCTGCCACATGAAGGGGTGGTCCCCTGCTATTTGGCCGATATGAAACCGTTACAGGCTTGACAGTTGTGGGAACTGCGCGGGCGCGGTCCGCATGCAGATGGCGGCGCGGCCGCATCCGCCAACGCACTCATCATGGTCATGGCTTTCCCGAGGAGCGCCGGCGCCTCAGCCGAATCGGGACTCTTCCGCAGACGGCGATACCTGCGGGAAGCTCGGTTCGGAGTGGTGAGGTCCGGGGATCTACCGTCCTCGGGCGGCTCCCTCGAACGCTCGGCGGAGCCGCTCGCCTCGGCCTGGTTTCACGCGCAGGTGCGGGACGATCAATGTCTCGAAAGCGAAGGCGACCTGATCGTACTCCTCGCCGCAGCCCTCGGCCCGCTCCTTCGGTAGGTAGCCCTTGGCGACGATGTAGCCGAAGCGCTTCTCGTCCGACCCATAGGCCAGGCAGGCGAGGTTGTAGAAGCGCTGCCAGGAGAAACCGTGGACGTCCGCGAAGCCGCCTTTGTCGATGGGCTCGTTCTTGCCCGTCGTCGCGAAGAAGTAGGCGCTCCCGTTCACCACCGTGCGCGCCTCCTTGCCACCCAGTTGGAGCAGGGCGTAGGAGGCCACCTGATCGGCCGCGTCTTCCTCACGCCCGAGTATCGGCACACGGAGCAGGTCGAAGAGGGCATGTCCGCTCTCGTGCATGAGAATCTGGGCGACAGGCCCCACCAGCGCGTCGTGGCGGGAAACCCCGGCCGGTGACGTCGTTTTCGGCGCGACCTCATGGATACCGGCGACCAACTCGTAGCAGAGGGTGACGCTCCGGTTCTCGGGTGCGTACCAAGCGTTCGCCTCCCCAGCGCATTCCTTGAGCCGATAGGTCAGGCGGGTCGGCAGGCGGGCCAGGCCGACGATGGCGCCGACGCGCTCCAGGACGCGCTGCCGACGCAGGGAATCGTAGATCCCGCGATAGGCCGCCTTTTTAGGCGGCTCGTAGACGACGCGGATGCGGTCCGAACCCGTGGAGGCTACGCCGCGCGCTTCCGCTGCTTCGATGGGCAGGACGACGCTGAGGCAGGCGAGAGCAAGTGCACGACCGGACCGGCGGCTCATGGACGTCCGTCCCTCTCTGCCGCGTCCACATGCCCGGCCTCTCACGGGGCCGCTTCCGTCCGACGGATGCAGCGGAACCCGATGTGGCTCGTCGAGGTGTCGACCGGATGGGGGTGGCGGGCGGCTGGGCGATAACGACGGCAATAGTTCGGCGCGCAGAGGTGAGAGCCACCCTTGACCACCCTCCGAGGGATGCGGATCTCTGGCTGGTTCGGATCGAAGCTCTCGTCCGGCCGGCCCCCTCGGGGGTTCTGGGGGATGCAGCAGGCCTTCGCGGCGTCGGCCGGATGCTTCGGGACGTAGAAGTCGGTCGTCCATTCCCAGACGTTGCCGGTCATGTCGAACAGGCCGTAGCCGTTCGGCGGGAAGGCCGTGACCGGCGAGGTGCGCTCGAAGCCGTCCTCGGCCAGGTTCTGGTGCGGGAAGGCGCCCTGCCAGGTGTTGGCCATGTGCCGGCCGCCGGGCGTGAGCTCGTCGCCCCAGGCGAACTCCGCCCCGTCAAGACCGCCGCGGGCGGCGTATTCCCATTCGGCCTCGGTCGGGAGCTCCTTGCCGGCCCAGGCCGCGTAAGCCTCGGCGTCTGCGAAGGCGACGTGCACCACCGGGTGCTCGTCGAGTCCGGCGATGGAGGAGCCCGAGCCGTAGGGGCGGCGCCAGTGCACACCGAACTTGAAGCGCCACCACGCGCTCCAGTCCCTGAGATCGACGGGCCCCTTCGGCGGCTTGAACATCAGGGAGCCTGCCTGAAGCATGCGCGGCAGGGCGCCGGGATAATCCTTCGGGTCCGGCCGCCGCTCGGCCATGGTCACGTACCCGGTGGCGCGCACGAAGGCCCGGAACTGTGCGTTCGTGACCGGCGTCAAATCGATCCAGAAGCCGTCGACGCGGACCCGGTGGACCGGCGCCTCCTCCGGATAGTGCCGGTCGGAGCCCATCCTGAAGGTGCCGCCGGGCAAAAACACCATGTCGGGCACCGGGTCGGTGACGGCCCTGCGCCGGTCCAGCACGGGTGCGTCGGTCATCGCTCGCTCCGAGGGGCTGGCGGGAATACTTGTTTCCAGTCCTGCCGCATGTCGACCACCGTCCACCCGCGCCGCCCGGCCTCGTCCAGAGCCTGGTTGAGGCGTCCGACGTGGGACTGGCGGTCGTAGGCGAATTCGCGCTCGGCGTCGGTGTGATGCACGAGACCCAGGAAGCGGGGCCCGGCTCCGGCGGCCGTCCATTCCAGCATCTGCTGGTCGCCATCCGAGTTGCCGAAGGCCAGGATCGGTTGACGCCCGATGAAGCGGTCGATGCCGGACGGCTTGCCGGGGCCGTCGTCGATGAAGGCGACCTTGGCTTCCTTCACGAGGGCCGGCGTCCCGTCGGGCCCCATCTCGAACTTCGTGACGCCGGACGAGCCCACGACCTGCTCAGGGGGGATGCCGTAGGTCCGTTCCGCGAAGACGCGCATGAACTCCACGCCGCCGCCCGAGACGATGAAGGTCTTGAAGCCGCTGGCTCGCAGGTAGGCGAGCAGTTCCAGCATCGGCTGGTAGACGAGGCTGTCGTAGGGACGGTTGAAACGGGGATGGCGCGCGGTTCGTAGCCAGTCCGCGACGGTGGCGTTGAAGGCCTCCGTGGTCATGCCGGCGTGGGTCGCCGCCATGACCTGGAGCAGGCCTCGCTCCCCCGAAGCCGCAACGGCCTTGAGGTCGCCCTCGACGATGCCCTTGAAGGGCTGAGCCTCCTTCCAATCCGGATGCTCGGGGGCAAGCGCCTTCACGCGATCCAAGGCGAAAGCGACCTGGAAGTAAATTGGCTGTTCCGCCCAGAGGGTGCCGTCATTGTCGAACACGGCGACGCGCCTCGCCGGCAAGACGAAGTCCGGCCCGCCCTCACGGCTGACGCGACCGACGAAGTCGAGGATTGCCCGCTTCGGGGCGCGATCGTTCCAAGAGGGCAAGGGATCGCCCTGGGCGCGGACCGCGCCTGCCCAAGACGGCCCGGCCAGGATGGGGACGGCCGCCGCGGCCGCAAGCAGTCCGCGGCGGCTGAAGGTATCTCCCCGGGTGGACATCGCCTGCCTCCTGACGCGCTACTTGCTGTGCGCCTCGGTGGCACGCCGCATCTTCTCGATGATCTGGTCGATGCTGAAGCTGGCTGCCCGTTGGCGTGGCGGGAACTCGCGGAACGTTCCGAGGAACTTGGCGACTTCATCCTGCGCGAGGAAGATGATGTAGGGCTGCGAGACGAACCAGTCGTAGTAGGTGTTCGAAGTGATGTCAGCGCGCTCGTAGGGATCCGCGCGAAGGTCAAAGAGCTTCGGCAGACGCAGGCTCGTGAAGGGCTCGGCCCAGATGCGCATCGTGCCGGGGGCGCGCTGTTCCTCGAAGACGATCTTCCAGTTCTCGTAGCGCATGGCTACGAGGTCGCCGTCGTCGTTGAAGTAGAAGAACTTGTTGCGGGCGCTCCGGTCCTGTTGCCCTGTGAGGTACGGAAGCTGGTTGAAGCCATCCAGGTGGACCTTGAAGCTCTTCGTTCCCGCCGTGTGCCCCTTGAGCAGCTTGTCGGTGATGTCGGGGTCGCCCGCGGCCGCCACGAGGGTCGGCAACCAGTCGAGACCGCTGACCATCTCGTTGGAGACCGTCCCGGCCTGGATGCGACCCGGCCAGCGGATCATGCAGGGCACCCGGAAGGCGCCTTCCCAGTTCGTGTCCTTCTCGCTGCGGAACGGCGTCATCGCGCCGTCCGGCCAGGAGTTCATGTGCGGGCCGTTGTCGGTCGTGTAGAGGACGAGGGTGTCGTTCGCGATGCCGAGGTCGTCGAGCTTCTTCAGGATTTGCCCGATGTGCCCGTCATGCTCGACCATGCCATCGGCATATTCCGTCCGCGCCGTGATGCCTGGCGGGCTGCGGCGGTTCTCAGCGACATGCGTGCGCAAGTGCATGCGCGTGGAGTTGAACCAGCAGAAGAACGGTTTGTCGGCCCGGGTCTGCCGCTCGATGAAGTCCATCGCCGCCGCCGAGGTCTCGTCGTCGATGGTTTCCATCCGCTTCTTCGTCAGCGGGCCGGTATCCTCGATCTTGCCGTCGGCCGACGATTTGATGACCCCGCGAGGCCCGAACCGCTTGCGGAACTCGGGATCGCGCGGGTAGGTGCGCTGCTCGGGCTCCTCCTCGGCGTTGAGGTGGTAGAGGTTACCGAAGAATTCGTCGAAGCCGTGGTTGGTCGGCAGGTACTCGTCGCGGTCGCCGAGGTGGTTTTTACCGAATTGCCCCGTGGCGTATCCCAGCGGCTTGAGGAGTTCGGCGATGGTTGCATCCTCCTTCTGCAGACCCACCGTCGCTCCGGGCACGCCGACCTTGGATAGGCCCGTCCGGAGCGTCGCCTGCCCCGTGATGAAGGAGGAGCGGCCCGCCGTGCAGCTCTGCTCGGCGTAGTAATCGGTGAACATCATGCCCTCGCGGGCGATCCGGTCGATATTGGGCGTCCGGTAGCCCATCAGGCCGAAGGTGTAGGCACTGATGTTCGATTGGCCGATGTCATCGCCAAAGATCACGAGGATGTTCACCGGTCGACCGGACGAGCCGGCCCTCGCGGGGGCAGGTTGCAGGGCCGGCGCCTGGGCCTGCGCCCCCGGCGCGGCGCCCATCGCGGATGCGGCCAGGGCGGTGCTCCCGAGGAGCATCGCACGGCGGCTGAAGGCTCGGCTCGCGCCTTCGTCGCCATCGACATCGTTCGACCGCCGCGTCTCGCTCATGGTCCTCTCCTGCAGGGTAGGTCCGGGTCACGGACCTGAGGTGTCGGTGTGTGGAGCGCGTGCTTCGGCTCACTCCGCCGACGCGGGCGGCGTCAGGCAGAGGCCGATGGCCAGCGGCGCGAAGGTGAGCCAGAAGGTGCCGGTGGCCTCGGCGGCGCACTTGCGGATCTCCATGGAAGCCTCCTGCGCTTAGGCTGGGCAGCGGTCCCAGAAGCCCTTCGTCCGAGAGGAATCGGTGTAGTACCAGCAGTAGCCGGGGGCCGGCGGCGAGCCGGCCCAGGCCGCGGCGGTGGCCGCGCCGACGAAGCCGAGAGCCGCCCCGGCCGCGATGGCTCCGCCGGCTGGCCACCAGGCGCCATAGGGGCGGTAGGCGCCGCCGACCACGACGTTCCGGCGCACGACGACGCCGCGCCGCTGCAACCAGCGTCTCGTCGTGCTCCTCGATGGAGGCGAACGGACGCTGGGCCTGCATCCTGGGCGACAGGATAGCACCGTGCCCGAAGTGTGTATCCGAAACGAAGAGTTGGCGTGACACGTGAGCCTCGCGGGAAACGGAGGCTCGGCAAGCGGCGGCACTCCGGCTTTCAGTCGGTTGGGTGCTGGCCGGCGGGTTTCATGTCTGTGCCTCCTAGATACGGTGAACGTGTCGCGGCCATGATATGTGCGCAAGCCCATTGCGCCGGGATCCACAGAGCCGCGCAGTCGGAACGATGTCGTAGACCGTTCCGACTGGGGCCGGCGCCCGGGGAATGCGACACGGCGACGGGGTATTAGATAGCTCTACCCAATACCCCGTACGAACGAACCGAGACCGCCACTGAGTCTTTATGTCACTGGCCCGGTTAGGTCACGTCGCGCGTCAATGGCCGCGAGGCGGTCTGGAAGCCGGTGCTGCGGCGGGCTAGCCTTTGGCAAGACGCGAACTCGGCGCCGGCCAACACACGCCTCCTCACCAACGTGACTTGGCCTCCAATTTAGATGTTATAGTGGTATTCCCAGAAATCCTGGTTCTCGGGTTCCAATGGCACGTCCTCGTCGACTTGCTTACCCAGGTCCCCTTCATTCTCCGAAATGAAGCTTCCGAGCTCTTTCAGCTTGGCGCGTAGGGATTTCATGTGGCGCTGGGACCAAACTGGCTCGTCGTCGCCGTTGATAAACCCAAAGCGAGCAGCCTCGTCGAATACTTCGCGGTCCTCAAATCGGTTGATTTTGTAGGGTTTTCCATAAAAAGCACTTAGAGCGTACTTCAGCATCTCCGTGCCGCGAAGAGTGGAACGGTACTCCGCGATCTCGTTCGTGCGTTCATCCAACTGTTCGGTCAAGCCCGTGTCGTCGAACTGCTTGCTGACCTCCGCAACGGCAGCCTTGTCCTTGAGTGCTTCGACAGCGGCAAGCCGCTTCTTCAGCGATTGCACGGTTTCCTCGTATTCATCCAACTCTACCCGCGCTTCCTCCAATTGCCGGTCCTTGGCTTCGAGTGCCGAGGCGGACACCATGCTGGGTCCAGGCATATCGGCAAGAATCGGCTTGATATCCTTCAGGAAGGATCTGCGCTTGACGTCCCACTTCGTTTGGGATTTCGGGGTGAAGGTAATCTCTTTCTGCAGCAATTCTCGCAATTGATTGTACGAAATATCGTCATCGATCTTCACAACCTGTGTGCCAAGGAGAACATCCTTGATGTCGGCGTAATCCAGTGGCGGCACGAGGATGGGGAATATGGCATGCGACTTGACCCATGCCGCGCCGAGTTCGCTGATACAGAACTTGCTTTCAAAGTAGGCGGGCGTCAGGAGAAGGATCACGACCTTCGGACCCTGCATCTGGGACTTGATGTACGAGACGAAGTTCTCGCCCGCCGGAATGTCGTGCCCTTTCAGCGACGTGCAGAAAATCTCGTCCTCCGGCACGCCCATCCCCTCCTCAAGGAGGGCGACGACCTGGGCGGCGAGCTCCCTGTCCTTGACGGCGTGGCTGACGAAAACCGATCTGCTCAAGGGGACCTCCGGGCGGGCGTGGCGGGCTGTGCCTCATATGGGCTCTGCCCGCCGCGGCCAAGACTGTGCTCGACCGTTCGCAGGTTCCTGCCCGGCAAGCAGCACGCCGGCCAAGCTGGCGCACTAGCCGGATCATCATCGATTACGGCACCAAGACCGCCGCACCTTGAAGAGTGCCGTGCCGGTGGGCGGCGATGGCCGCGTCGGCAAGGGCAAGCCGGTATGTATGGATGACCGGTAGCGCCTCGCCGGTGAGGCTCGCCCCGTCGAGCACGGCGCGTCCCACCGCGACCCGGCCGTCCACCGGCAGAACGCCGCCGACGCGCACCAGGATGCGGTCTCCCGGGACCAGCGCCGCCAGGGGCATCTCCGTCAACGCGCCACCGTCCTCGCGTAGGGCGGTACGTGGCTGGCGCGCGATCAGCGCCGACATCGCCCTGCTGGTGCGGCTGGCTGCGTAGGCTTCCAGCGACTGGCCGCCCGTGTACATGAGGGCGATGACCGCGCCGGCCAGCGGCTGCGAGTGGACGAGCGCGTCGCCTATCGAGAGCAGGACGACGGGGTCGAGCCCGACGTCTCCCTTCGCCAGGCTCGTCACTGGCTGGATCATCAGGACCCCGAGGACAGCTGGGGTCGCGCGGGTCCAAGCCGCCGCCGCGATGTCCGCCCGGCCGACGGCCTGCACCGCAAAGTCGAGGCAGAGACCGGCCAGCGGCAAGATGGCCAGCCACCCACGCAGGGCGGCCACCCATCCGGCGACCGCCGACCATTCGCCCCGAGCAAGCCCACGGCCGTCGTCGTCATATCTGTTCCCGTTCGTTCGCACCTCCGAGATGAAGCCGGTCCGGCTTGATGGGCCCTGCGCTGGATCAACGTGTCTCGGTGGGACAGCGCAGCAGACGCCCCCTTCATGGTGTCGGGTACCGAAATAGAGGACACACCCGCCGAACGAGCACCGAATCAGGCCACGAAAGGAACGGCGAACCGACGCCCCGCGTGTGGAACCGCGCCAACGGCCACGCGTAAAATCCTTCGCGTTCCGCTCACAATCGGCCAACTGAGAGCGGGGATGCGGCAACCTCAGCACAATGCCGCGGTTGAAGTTTGGGTAGCATGGTGCTACCTCTTGGAGGCTGGATGGCGCCACACAATCCACTGGAAAAGGTCAGGCGCCTGGCTTGTGACGAGGAGGGACGCCAGCTCTTTACCCCCGTCCTCGACGAGCTCCGGCGCCGCGACCTGGACTCGGATGATCTCTTCGCGATCATCCAGACCGAGCTCGGGGAGGCCCACTTCACCAAGTCCGAGCAGACCCGCAAGCACCATCCGACCACGGTGTCGGACTACTACTCGATCTGGGTCGATGACTGCTCGGACTGGATGTTCCTGAAGCTGCTCGTCGCCACCGCCAGCGACGGCACCGAGTTCCTGGTCGTCACGTCGTTCAAGAAGGATATCGACCGATGACACTTGAGCCCTGCCAAGCCTGCGAGGGGATCTCGGTCTCAGAGCGCGTCGAGCCGTTCGTCGTCGAGCGTTCCGGGAAGAAGGTCACGTTCGAGGACCGGCGCATGGTGTGCGCCGCCTGCGGCAACGTCAGCTATCGCGGTTCCCAGATCTCGCAGCACGAGCTCGCGCACGCCGCGGCCGTGCGCGAATTGGAGGGCCTGCTGTCCGCCGAGGAGCTCTGCGCGATCCGTCTGAAGTATAAGCTCCGCCAAACCGACATGGAGCTGATCCTCTCCACCGGCCCGAAGACCTGGACGCGTTGGGAGCGCGGCAAGGTCCCGCAGAGCAAGGTCGCCGACAGATACATCCGCGCACTTGCGAGCGACCCGTACCTGGCCCGGCGCGAGATGCTTGCCGCCGGGATCAAGAACCCCGAGGCCGAAGAGGTCTTCGCCCAGATCGAGCGCGACGACCGCCGGCGTGCCCACGCCACCCTGCGGGAGAAGCTCTCGCATCGCCCGGACGTGGACCGCGACGACATCGCCGCGCTCGCCGCCGACGCGGCCTTCGACGCCGTCCATCGGGCCCAGCCGGAAGCCGTCGCCGCGTGACCGACGAGCGTCCTCCCATGGGCGTGCTGCACCACCTCCCGCCGAGGAAGCCCCTCAGCGGGATGGAGGAGTTCGCGCGCGACGTGGGGGAGACCATCGCGGCGCAGTTCCGCGAGCAGAACAAGATCCTGCGGGCCGAGCGGCAGGAACAGGACGCCCGCGTCAGGGAGCAGGGCGAGCGCCTGCAGCGCCAGGGCGAGATGATCGAGCGCCTCACCCGGGGGGTCGAACTCCTCGTCACTGAACTGCACGGCCTGAGGACTGGCAAGGCCGAGGAGGCCTTCGCCCGGGTCGCCGGGAGCGGCGCGTCGCCCGACCTGCCGACCGTCTCGGCCGAGGCGGCGGTGATCTACACCTGCACCGCAGCGAGCATCGGCAGGCATCTCGGGTTCCGCGCCAGCGAGATCGGCGTGCTTCTCGGCGCGAAGGGGCTCCGCTGGGCCGGCGACGGCGCCTACCAGGAACTCGGACGCGACGTCGGGCCCAAGCACACCAAGTTCTGGCACCGGGAGGTGCCGGAGCGTTTGCGCCGCATCCTCGACGAGAACAACCCGGCCCGGCACGGGATCACCGACAAGTCCGCCCTCGCGGTGTTCCGGAAGTGGGCCGCCCGCCGGCCAGGTCCGGACCTTCTCGACGGCATCGGTCCCGCCCCCGGGAACGAAACCGCCTGAGGATTCTCGCCAGCTCGCCACCGTGCGGGGCGGGCGCGCCGCGGACCGCGCGGCTTGACCGCGGGTGCCACGTCCCTTGATCCGCGGGTGCGAGCGGCGCGGTAACGGCCGGCGTGGCTTCTGTCGCAGGTATCCAAGCATCCCACTAGGTCGGGTCCGGTCACTGCATGCGGCCGGCGCCACCATATGGAGCTGCGGCCACGTCCCGTCGCGGCCGCCAGACGCGGGAAAGTAACGCTTGTCGTCGCTCGTTACCGTCGTTCGAAGAAGCCACCGCGATGAAGGATGGACCGCGGAGGAATGCGTCTGTCACGCAAAGCAATTATTGAAAATACGGACGCGCGAGTGTAATATAAAGTATGAACAGATTACAACCTCCCATCTCAGAGAAAGAAAATCAACACTACACTCCAAGGTTCTGGCTTCGCGGCTTCAGCGGCAGGGGAGGCAGGATCGAGGGCTCCATCGACGGCGTGCATGCCCATCAACTCTCGACCGACGACATTATGGCGGATCACTGGATCTACACAGTGTTTGACGGGTGGTGGCGGCCGAGCGACGAGATCGAGGATGACCTCGCGCTGATCGACGGCAAGGCATCGAACCTGTTCAAGCGCCTGCATCGCGACCGGAAGGTGCCGTCGTTGGCCGACCGGGACCAGCTTGGCGATTTCCTCGCGCTGACCGCGTGCAGGAACGTGGAAGCCATGGCGCGGAGCCACGCTAGGTCGAAGGAGTTGGCGCTGGCGATTGCCGACGCCGACGCCCACGCCTCCGAGGCCGATTACCTTCGAGCCATTGAGCGAGATTTCCGCGTCACCCTGGAGGCGGGCTTGTGGCGGCGTGTACGGGCCATGGGTCGCGATGCGGCTTTCGCGGAGGCGGAGGAGATCGTGGACCTGCGGCCCTACGACCCAAGCCTACCGACCAACCTGGCGTCGCTCTGCGCGACGCTGGACGTCGGCAGGGCGGTCAAGGGCCTCGACGTCACCCTGCTCGATGCCCCGTTCGGCCACGGTTACGTCCTCGGCGACTGTCCGGTGCCGGTGGTCGACATCGGCCGCGGCTTCGACGTCCCGCTGTCGAAGGGCCTCGCGCTCAGGGCGATGCCCCCGGCGACGGCGGGGCGGCAAGCCTGGGCGCGGCGCACGGCGACCGCCCGGGAGGTGACGGACATCAACGATGGCCAGCGTGCGCGGGCCAGGAGCGTGGTGATCTGGCCCGCGTTGTAAGCAGCGCGTCGGGCGGGGCGGCATCCGCGGGGCCGAGGTCGGCGCGGATCCTGTCGCGCATCCCCAGTGTCAATCGGCGTCCAAT
>NZ_NKUI01000117.1 GCF_014845115.1 Methylorubrum zatmanii
TTCGCCCGTATTGGCGTCTCGGAGATTGGTATAAGAGACAGGAACGCGGCCGGCACGCGCCGCGCGTAGTGCCACACGCCCTGTCGAGCGGTCAGGAAGTCGGGGGACGGGTCTCGACGGGAATCACCCACGCAATCCGCCTGTGTTGGACGAAACGTTGGACGATTTCGTGCCCTGACGGGGCATGTTTTGTCAAGAATCGACCACTAAGTCATTGTGTTTATTGGTATATAGGAATTTTCAAGTGGCGGAGGGAGCGGGATTCGAACCCGCGATACCGTTTCCGGTATACACACTTTCCAGGCGTGCGCCTTCAACCACTCGGCCACCCCTCCGGAGCCTGCTGGGGATCGACGCGGGCGCTTCAAGCGCCGGGCGTGGGTCACGTGCAGCAGGTGGCGGGTCTGTAGCCGGGGCGTTGGCGTCTGGCAAGGCAGAGAATGCGACAGACGCCACCTTTGTGCCGCCCGGCTCGGGCCGGGCGGCCTGTTTGTCAGGCGATGCGGCGCGACCGCTCGGTCGGAGCCGCCTGCGCGGCCGGCGCATTGACCGGGGGGGACGGCACCGTGGACGGCGTTCCCGCCCCCGTCTGCAGGAAGCCGGGGGTCGACGGGGCCGGGCTGTCCGTCGTGATGGGGGGG
>NZ_NKUI01000118.1 GCF_014845115.1 Methylorubrum zatmanii
TAAAGTGAATACCACGCCCCGCTTCGTCTGGGGGCCACCTCCGGGCCGGTTTGGGGGCGGCCCCCTCCTGCCCCGGCCCCTCGGCGGCCTCGGCCAGGCCCCCCGCCATCGGCGGGGCCTCGCCGGCGGCGACGCTGGCGAAGTTCGGCAGAATCGGTTTGCGGGTGCGCGCCCGGTAGGAGCAGCGCATGGCGATCTCGACGGTGGCCGTCAGCGCGTCCGGCAGGTCGCGGAACAGCTCGGCCATCTCGGCCCGGGTCGTGAAGGCATGGCGCGGGGTCAGGCGACGCCGCCGCTCGTCGGAGACGAGACGGCCTTCGGCGATGGCGAGCAGGGCGTCGTGAGCCTCGTAATCGCCGGGCTTGGCGAAATACGGCTCGTTGGTGGCGACGATGCCGAGGCCATGGCTGTCGGCGAGCCGCAGCAATTCGCGCTCCACCGCGCGCTCGTCGGCGAGGCCGTGACGCTGGATCTCGACGTAGAGGCGCTCCTCGCCGAAGGCGGATTTCAGGAACTCCAGCCGCTTGGCGGCCTGGTCGTGCCGCCCCGCGCGCAGGCTGGTGTCGAGCGGCCCCGTCAGGCCGCCGGTGAGCGCGATGACGCCGTCCACCGCGCCCTCCAACGCGGAGACCGCGACACGGGGCGGCTCGCCCAGCGCGCCGTCGAAATAGGCGCGGCTGCCGAGCCGCAGCAGGTTGCCGTACCCGGTCTCGTCCTGAGCGAGCAGCACGATGTTGCCGCAGCCCGCCTGCGGCAGCCGCGCCATCGGATCGGGCGCCTCGAAGCAGATGGTGAGCTGGATCCCGGCGATGGGCTGGATGCCCGCCTTCGCGGCGTATTCGGAAAATTCCAGCGCCCCGAACAGGTTGTTGGTGTCGGTGAGCGCCAGCGCGGGCTGCCGGTCGGCGGCCGCCGCCTTGACCAGGTCACCGGCCTTCACCCCGCCTTCGAGCAGCGAGTAGGACGAATGGACGTGGAGATGGACGAAGCCGACTTCTTTGAGTGTGCGCGCCATGGGGACCCTGCTCGGAGCCCGCTAAGATCGCCGCTCAATGCCTTGCGAGTCTGTCACCGACGCGCCGCACCGTGGGCGATATCCACTGTTCCTCGATCCCGAAGCGCTTTGCACGGGCGGGGCAGGCGGAAAAGCCCTGTCCGACGCCATTTCCCTGTGAGCAACACGTCCGGGCCCGGAACGAAGGGCGTTCGGACGCGAACCCTTAGTGAATCGGCGCCAAGGCTACCGCCCAGAGCGCAACCGCGCCGAAGAGAAGGCCGAAGGCCGTGAATTCGACGAGGCTGGTGAAGAAGACGCGCTTGAACATGACTTCCGCTCCCTGGTGATGGAGCGAGTTTTGTTCCTGCTTTGTTCTTTGTAAAGCCTCGCCACGGAGGCACCCGGCAGGATGGTGAACGGTGTGTTACCGGCGCCACGCCCCAGCCATCCTCACGCCCTTCCAGCCGCGATCCCCTTTCGCGTCCGGAGGTCGTGCGGCCTTCGCCGGATCGGTGCCGCGCTGCCCCGATCTCAGCTCAGCTGCTCGATCATCCCGTCGCGAATGGTCACGCGCCGGTCCATGCGGGCGGCGAGGTCCATGTTGTGGGTCGCGATCAGGGCGGCGAGGCCGGAGGCGCGCACCAGCTGCAGCAGGATGTTGAACACCCGGCCCGAGGTCTGCGGATCGAGATTGCCGGTGGGCTCGTCGGCGAGCAGCAGGCGCGGGCCGTTGGCGACCGCGCGGGCGATGGCGACCCGCTGCTGCTCGCCGCCCGAGAGTTCGGCCGGGCGGTGCGGCAGGCGATCCTTCAGGCCGAGGAAGCTGAGAAGCTCGGCGGCGCGAGTCTCCGCCTCCTTGCGGGCGAGCCCGCGGATGAGCTGGGGCAGCACCACGTTCTCCAGCGCCGAGAACTCGGGCAGCAGGTGATGGAACTGGTAGACGAAGCCCATCTCCTCGCGCCGCAGCCGGGTGCGCTCGGCATCCGACATCGCCGCCGTCGGCTGGCCGCCGATATAGACCTCGCCGCCATCCGGCCGCTCCAGCAGCCCGGCGACGTGGAGCAAGGTCGACTTGCCGGCGCCCGAGGGTGCCACCAGGGCGACCAGCTCCCCGGGCCAGATGGCGAGATCGGTGCCGCGCAGGATCTCGAGGGCGCCCTCCCCCTGCGCGTATCGGCGCTGGACGCCCGAGAAGAACAGGGCCGGCACCGGCTGGGCGGCGCCGGCATTGGTTTGAGCCATGTGGGAAAAGCCCGTCAGCCGTAGCGCAGGGCCTGCACCGGATCGAGCCGGGCGGCACGCCAGGAGGGATAGAGCGTCGCGACCAGCGACAGCAGGATCGAGGTGATCACGATGATGACCACCTCGCTCGTGTTCATCTCGGCGGGGATCTCGGCGAGGAAGCGCACGGTCGGATCCCAGGCACCGGGAAACAGCGTGCGCTGGATCGGCTTGATGTTCAGGGTGAACAGCACGCCGCCGATGAGGCCGATCGCCGTGCCGACGAGACCGATCAGCGCCCCGTTGATGAGGAAGACCCGCATGATCGTGCCCGGGGTCGCGCCCATGGTGCGCAGGATCGCGATGTCCGACGACTTGTCGCGCACGAGCAGGATCAGGCCGGAGATGATGTTGAGGGTCGCCACGATCACGATGAGGTTGAGGATCAGGAACATCACGTTCCGCTCCACCTCCAGCGCGCCGAAGAAGGTGCGGTTGGTCTGGCGCCAATCGGTCAGCAGCACCGGCCGCTCGGCCGCCATCTCCAGGGGCTCGCGCATCTCGCCGACCGTGTCGGCATCGTCGAGATAGATCTCGATCACGCTGACATCGCCGTCGCGGTTGAAGAAGGCCTGGGATTCCGCCAGCGGCATGAAGGCCATGGTGCTGTCGAAATCCGTCACGCCGATCTCGAAGATCGCCTTGACGGTGTAGGCCTTGGTGCGCGGCGCCGTGCCGAAGGGCGTGCTCGCTCCCTTCGGCGTCGAGAGCGTCACCTGATCGCCGGCCTGGAGCCCGAGGGAATCGGCGAGCCGCTTGCCGAGCGCCACGCCCTGGCCGTCATCGAAGCCTTCGAGCGTGCCGCTCTTGATCGCACTCGACACCGCCGGGATCTTGGGCAGGTCGGCGGCGCGCACGCCCCGCACCAGCACGCCGGAGCCGCCATAGGGCGAGGAGGCGAAGGCCTGCCCCTGCACCATCGGCACCACGGCGCGGACGCCCGCGACCTTCTCCAGCCGGTCGGAGAGATCGACGTAATCGGTGAACAGCTTGTCGATCGGCGCGGCGAAGACGTGGCCGTTGAGCCCGATGATCTTGGAGCGCAGCTCGGAGCGGAAGCCGTTCATCACCGAGAGCACGATGATCAGGGTGGCCACGCCCACGGCGATGCCGAGCACCGAGAACAGGGCCACCACCGAGACGCCGCCGCCCCGGCGGCGAGCCCGGAGATAGCGCCCGGCGATCAGCCATTCGAAGCCCGCGAAGGGCGGAGTCGAGGCGGCGGCGCGGGCATTCTTCACCCAGGCCAGGACGCCGGCCAGGCTGACGCCCCTTCCCTTGCCCAACGCGAGCGCCATCGGATCCTGCCCCTAGACGCGCCGGATGCGGGCGGGCAGATCGACCGGATCGAGAGTCTCGCGCTCCCCGCTGGCCCGGCGCTTCAGCTCGACCTTGCCCTCGCCGAGCCCCTTCGGCCCGACGATGACCTGCCAGGGCAGGCCGATCAGGTCGGCGGTGGCGAACTTGGCGCCCGGCCGCTCGTCGCGGTCGTCGTAGAGCACCGAGAGGCCGGCGGTCTCCAGCGCCGCCTGGATCTCGGCGCAGGCCGTGTCGCAGGCAGCATCGCCGACCTTGAGGTTGATGAGCGCCACGTCGAAGGGGGCGATGGCGTCGGGCCAGATGATGCCGGCCTCGTCGTGGCTCGCCTCGATGGTTGCCGCCACCAGCCGGCTCGGGCCGATGCCGTAGGAACCCATATGGACCGGCCGCTCCTGGCCGTCGGGGCCGGTGACGGTCGCCTTCATCGGCTCGGAATACTTGGTGCCGAAATAGAAGATGTGGCCGACCTCGATGCCGCGGGCGGAGAGGCGCGAGGCCTCCGGCACCTCGGCGAAGACCGCCTCGTCGTGCATCTCGTCGGTGGCGGCGTAGTGCGAGGTCCAGGCATCGACCACGCCCTGCAGGCCCGCCACGTCGTCGAAATCGACGGAGGGCGGCGGCACCGGCATGTCGAGATAGGTGCGGTCGCAGAACACCTCGCTCTCGCCCGTCTTGGCCAGGATGATGAATTCGTGGCTGAGATCGCCGCCGATCGGCCCGGTATCGGCGCGCATCGGGATCGCCCTCAAGCCCAGCGTCTCGAAGGTGCGCAGATAGGAGACGAAGACCTTGTTGTAGGAGTGGCGCGCGCCGGCCTGATCGAGATCGAAGGAATACCCGTCCTTCATCAGGAACTCGCGCGAGCGCATGGTGCCGAAGCGCGGCCGCACCTCGTCGCGGAACTTCCACGAGATCTGGTAGAGGTTCTTCGGCAGATCCTTGTAGGAGCGGGCGCTGGCGCGGAAGATCTCGGTGACGACTTCCTCGGCGGTCGGGCCATACAGCAGCTCGCGCTCGTGGCGATCCTTCAACCGCAGCATCTCCTTGCCATAGGCCTCGTAGCGGCCCGACTCGCGCCAGAGATCGGCGGCCTGGATCGTCGGCATCAGGATCTCGACGGCACCTGCGCGATCCTGCTCGGCGCGGATGACGTCGCAGACCTTGTTGAGGACGCGCAGGCCCAGCGGCAGCCAGGCGTAGATGCCGGCCGCCTCCTGACGGATCATACCGGCCCGCAGCATCAGGCGGTGCGAGACGATCTCGGCTTCCTTGGGCGTCTCGCGCAGGATCGGCAGGAAATAGCGGGAGAGACGCATCGATCGACCTTGGAAGACGGCTGGCGCGGCCTGCGGCGGGAGGCCTAAAGCTGGAAGGCACACAACACATTGCGCCTGCAAAACACAAGCGCCGCGCGACAACAGGGCCGCCCCGCGATGGCGAAACCGAGCCGGCGAAGGGTTCAGACGGCACGGGCAGCGGGCGCGGAGGTCAGTTTGACGCAAGCCTTGCAAAAAAGCGCCGCGAATCGTCTCCACCCTGATGACAAAGGGAAATGTTCTTCCTATAAGCAGCGCCGTGATGGTCGCAGCCCACGAGGCAGCGCACGGTCCGGGTCTTGGGAGGAACAATCAGCCACCGCGCCGCAAGCAATGCGCGAGATAAATCAGGCTGAAAAATACTTCGGTTTTCCAAAGCAAGGCCTCGTGCCTTGCTTTTTGTTTTTGAGCCTCGTCTTCCCTCACGCGGCGGAGACGGCAGACGAGGCCCGGCACCCTGAGGGCGACGGCGCGCCCGGACCGACGGGCGAGTAGGCCCATCACAGCCTGGGCGGCGTCACAACCGGGCGAGTGGGAAGATCAGCAGGGCGGCGAAGAACGCGATCCCGGCCACCACCGTCGTCACCAGCGCCTTCTCGCGCAGGCGCGGACTGGCCGGCGCCCCCGGATCCTGCCCCGGCACCAGCCGCTGCGGATCGGCCTCGGCGGCATTGCCGATGGGAAGGATCGCGAACAGGAAGGTCCACCACAGGACGAAGTACAGCGCGAAGGCGCCGAACACCGTGAGGGCGAAGCCCTTCACCGCGACGAACACCATGATGACCAGCAGCACCGCCACCGTCAGGATGGTCAGCGGCGTCGATGCGACGACGGTGCGGAGGGGCGAGGAGGCCATCGTGTTCGACCGATTGGATGACGGGAAAAGGTCCCGGTGACGCTGTGTCGATCCGGGCGAGGCCGCGCCAGCGGGCGAGCCTCAGACCTGCTCCAGCTCCACCAGGGTCCCCAAAAAGTCCTTGGGGTGGAGGAAGATCACCGGCTTGCCATGGGCGCCGATCTTCGGCTCGCCGGTGCCGAGGACGCGGGCGCCGGCAGCCTTCATCTTGTCGCGGGCGGCGATGATGTCCTCGACCTCGTAGCAGACATGGTGGATGCCGCCGGCCGGGTTCTTGTCGACGAAGCCCTGGATCGTCGAATTCTCGCCGAGCGGCGACATCAGCTCGACCTTGCTGTTGGGCAGTTCGACGAACACCACCGTCACGCCGTGTTCCGGCTGCGGCAGCGGCTCGGTGACCTTGGCACCGAGGGTGTCACGATAGATCGCGGTGGCCGCGTCGAGATCCTTCACCGCGATGGCGACGTGGTTGAGCCGTCCGATCATTTTTCTGTCCTCCCTGCCCGGTTCCGATCCCATCCTTGCAAGCGGCAGCGAAGCCATCCAGCGGCGCGACATCTGCGGAGGATGCAGCGCGCTGGACGGCTTCGGCTTCGCCTCGCGAGAACGGGGCGCCTACGACCCTATCACACCTCGACCACCTGCACGTGGCAGGCGGGCTTCTTGCCCCAGGCCTCGTTGACCGAGGAGCGGACGGCGCGGTCCACCGCGTTCTCCACCGCCTCCGAGTCCTTCATCTTGCCCCGTGACAGGCCGTTCAGGGTGCGGTTGACCGTATCGACCACGGTGTCGAGCAGGGGCTCGCCGTCGCGTCCGCGATTGGGCAGGCCCATGATGTCGACCGCCGGCTCGCCGACCACTTCGCCGCGCTCGTCGATGGCGATGGCCACCGAAACGATGCCGGTCTGGGAGAGCTTGCGCCGCTCGGGGATCGCCCGGTCCTTGGCATCGATCAGGACGTTGCCGTCCTTGTAGAGGCGGCCGGCGCGGACATGCTCGACGACCTCGGGCGTGCCGGGGGCGAGCCGCACCACCGCGCCGTTGCGGGCCTTCACCACCGCCTCGACGCCCTGCGAGCGGGCGAAGCGGGCATGTTCGTCGAGATGCAGAGCCTCGCCGTGGACCGGCACCACCGCTTTCGGCCGGGTCCAAGAATACATCGCCACCATCTCCTCACGGCGCGGATGGCCTGAGACGTGGACGAGTTCGGTGCGGTCGGTGATGACCTCGATGCCGGCCTCGATCAGGTCGTTGATGATGGCGCCGACATCCCGCTCGTTGCCGGGGATGGCGCGGGAGGAGAAGATCACTTGGTCGCCGGCGGTGAGCGAGACGGCCGGGTGGTCACGGCGCGAAACCCGGGACATCGCGGCCCGCGGCTCGCCCTGAGACCCCGTCAGCAGGCAGACCACCTTGTCGCGGGGCAGGTGCGAGTAGGATTCGGCGCCGAGGAAGTCCGGCAGGCCGTCGAGATAGCCGCATTCGCGGGCCACATCGATCACCCGGTCCATGGCGCGGCCCACGGCGATGACCTGACGGCCGCAGGCCTGGGCGGCTTCGGCCACCGCGCGGATGCGGGCGACGTTGGAGGCGAAGGTGGTCACCGCCACGCGGTGGGGCGCCGCCTCGATCAGCTTCCTCAGGGTCGCGGAGACCTCGGCCTCGCTGGGGGAGCGCCCCTCGCGCAGCACGTTGGTGGAATCGCAGATCAGCGCCAGGACGCCCTCGTCGCCGAGCGCCGTGAAGGCTTCGGGCGAGGTGGAATCGCCGGCCACCGGCGTGTCGTCGAGCTTCCAGTCACCGGTATGGAGCACGAGGCCGTGCACGGTGCGGATCGCCACCGCGTTGGACTCGGGGATCGAGTGGGCCACCGGCACGAACTCGATCTCGAACGGGCCGACGGTGACGCGCTTGCCCGGCTTGACCTCGCGCAGATCCACCTTGGGCGCCCCCGGTTCGGAGAGGCGGCGGGTCTCCAGCAGGTTCTTGGCGAAGCGCGTGGCGTAGACCGGCGCCTTGAGGCGCGGCCACAGCTCCGAGATCGCGCCGATATGGTCCTCGTGCGCGTGGGTGATGAAGATGCCGAGGAGGTCCTTCTTCCGCTCCTCGATGAAGCTGAGATCGGGATACATCAGGTCGATGCCGGGCAAGCCCTCCTCGCCCGCGAACCCCATCCCGCAATCGATCATGATCCATTTGCGCTGCTTCTCGGGTCCGATCCCGTAGAGGCCCGCATTCATGCCGATCTCGCCCACGCCGCCGAGCGGCACGAAGACGAGTTCGTCTTGCCGTGTCGTCATCTTGTTCGTCTATCCAGTCTCAGACCGCCGTCGCGGCACTTCCGAAATGCACCTCGCCCGCCGTCACGGTTCGCCGTGTTCCGTCCGGGGCGAGGATTACGAGCCGCCCCCCCTCGTCGATAGTTTCGAACACGCCCATCAGCGTGGCTTCGGCCATGCGAACCGACACGGGGGCGCCAACCCCCGCCGCGCGCTCCAGCCACCGCTGCCGGATCGTGGGAAATCCGCGCCCCTTGTTCCAGATCCGGACGGCTTCGACAAACCGTTCCGACAGGAATTCGAGCAGCATCGGCGCATCCGCCGCGGAAAAATCCGATAAAGCCGCCGCCGGGTAGGGCAAACCCTCAGGGGCAGCCCTGACATTGACCCCGAAACCGACCACCACGGCCCGCCGGCCGCCTGGCAGGGATTCGGCTTCCAAAAGGATTCCAGCGAGCTTCGCGCCCTCGACGAGAACGTCGTTCGGCCATTTCAGATGGATGGTCGTGGCAGAGGCGGCAATGCCCTGCGGCGACCGCGCATCGCGGATCGCGTCCACCAGGGCCACGCCGGCCACGAAGCCGAGCGTCGCCACCATTTCCGGCGCGACGCCCGCCACCGGCATCAGCAGGCTCGCGGCGAGATTGCCCTCCGGCGAGGTCCAGCCATTGCCGCGCCGACCCCGGCCCGCCTCCTGACGGCGGGCCGTGACCCAGAGCGGTCCGGTCTCACCGCTCCGTGCGAGCCGCAGGGCCTCGCTGTTGGTTGAGTCGAGCCTGTCGTGGCTGTGCAGCCGGAAGCCCTCAGCCCTGGCCGCCTGACTCAGCCGGAACTGCATCGCCTCAAAACAAAGCCTTGGCGGCGTCGCCCGCCGCCGCGATCAGCGGAGCCGGCACGAGGAAGAACAGCACCACGACGGCGCTCGACACGCCGAGCACGATGGCCGAGCCCGGTGGGATCCGCTCGTAGGGCGCCTGCGCCTCGTCGAAATATATCACCTTGACGAGGCGGATGTAATAGAAGGCGCCGACCACGGAGGTGACCACGCCGACCACCGCCAGCGTCACCAGCCCGGCCTTGATGGCGGCGGCGAAGACGTAGAACTTGGCGAAGAACCCGGCCAAGGGCGGGATGCCGGCCAGCGAGAACATCATCGCGGCGAGGCAGAAGGCCAGCCAGGGATGGGTCCGCGAGAGGCCCGAGAGATCGTCGATCGTCTCGAACATCTTGTCCTTGCGGCGGAGCGAGAGCAGCACCGCGAAGGCACCCAGCGTCATCGCGAGGTAGATGATCATGTAGATCACCACACCGCGGATGCCCTCCTCCGAACCCGCCGCGAGGCCGATCAGCGCGTAGCCGACATTGCCGATGGAGGAATAGGCCATCAGGCGCTTGATGTTACGCTGGCCGATGGCGGCGAAGGAACCCAGCGCCATCGAGGCGATCGACACGAACACGATGATCTGCTGCCAGACCGCGGTCACGTCCGGGAAGGCGCCGATGAAGACGCGCACCGTCATCGCCATGGCGGCGACCTTCGGCGCCGAGCCGAAGAAGGCGGTCACCGGGGTCGGCGAGCCCTCGTAGACGTCCGGCGTCCACATGTGGAACGGCACGGCCGCGAGCTTGAAGGCCACGCCGGCCGCCACGAACACGATGCCGAGCACGATGCCGAAGCTCGCCGGACCGTTGAGCGCGGTGACGATGCCGGGGAAGGAGACCGTGCCGGTGAAGCCGTAGACCAGCGACGAGCCGTAGAGCAGCATGCCGGAGGAGAGCGCGCCGAGCACGAAGTATTTCAGGCCGGCCTCCGTCGACTTCACGTCGTCGCGGTGGAAGGCGGCGATGACGTAGGCGGCGAGCGATTGCAGCTCCAGGCCGAGATAGAGCGCGATCAGGTCGTTGGCCGAGGCCATCACCATCATGCCGATGGTGCAGAGCACGATCAGGATCGGGTACTCGAACCGGTCGATGCGCTCGCGCTGGAAATAGTCGCGCGAGAGAAGGATCGTGGCCGCCGAGCCGATCAGGATCAGCCCCTTCATCAGCCGCGCGAACGGATCGGCGATGAAGGCGCCGTTCAGCGTCGTCACCTGGCCCGTCTGTGAGACCACGAGGAAGAAGGTGAAGATCAGGAGGATCAGCGCGCCGACATTGACGCCCTCGGAGGAGCGCTCACCGCGCCATGCGCCGTAGAGCACGAGCAGGAGCGCGCCGAGGCTCAGCACGATCTCCGGCAGGACCGGCGTGATCGCCGGCAGGACGGACTGGATCGGGGTCATCGCGCGGCGGCCTCGACGGTTTTCTCGGAGTTGAGCCCGGCGGATTTCTCGGCCGCAGCGATGCGGTCGGCCTTGGCGGCCGCCTCAGCGGACTGCGTGTTCGAGAGCGCCGCGCGCATGTTCTGCATCAGCGCCTCGGTCGAGGGCGCGAAGGTGTCGAGCACGGGGGCCGGGTGGACGCCGTACCAGATCGTCAGCGCGACGAGCGGCGCGATGATGATCTTCTCACGGGTGTCGAGATCGAGGATGCCCTGGAGGCTGGGCTTCTCCAGCTTGCCGTAGATCACCCGGGCGTAGAGCCAGAGGGCGTAGGCCGCCGAGAGGATGATGCCGAACACCGAGAAGAAGGCCACCGTCGGGTTGGCGCGGAAGGCGCCCATCATCGCCAGGAACTCGCCGACGAAGCCGGACGTGCCGGGCAGGCCGACATTGGCCATGGTGAACACCATCATCGCGGCGGCGTAGAGCGGCATCCGCTTCACCAGACCGCCATAGGCCGCGATCTCACGGGTATGCATCCGGTCGTAGACGACACCGACGCAGAGGAAGAGCGCGCCGGAGACGATGCCGTGGGAGATCATCAGGAACAGCGCGCCCTGGATGCCCTGCTCGTTGAGGGTGAACAGGCCGAGCGTCACGAAGCCCATATGCGCCACCGACGAGTAGGCGATCAGCTTCTTGATATCGGTCTGCATCATCGCGGTGAGCGAGGTGAAGATGATCGCGATCACCGACAGGGCGAAGACGAGGGGCGCGAAATACTGGCTCGCATCCGGCAGCATCGGCAGCGAGACCCGGATGAAGCCGTAGCCGCCCATCTTGAGCAGGATGCCGGCCAGGATCACTGAGCCCGCCGTCGGCGCCTCTACGTGGGCGTCGGGGAGCCAGGTATGGACCGGCCACATCGGCATCTTCACCGCGAAGGAGGCGAAGAAGGCGAGCCAGAGCCAATACTGCATGCCCACGGGGAAGCGGTGCGCGAGCAGCGTCGGGATGTCGGTGGTGCCGGCCTCCCAGTACATCGCCATGATGGCGAGCAGCATCAGCACCGAGCCGAGCAGGGTGTAGAGGAAGAACTTGAAGCTCGCGTAGATGCGCCGCTTGCCGCCCCAGATGCCGATGATGAGGAACATCGGGATCAGGCCGGCCTCGAAGAACAGGTAGAACAGCACCAGATCGAGGGCACTGAACACGCCGATCATCGTCGTCTCGAGGACGAGGAAGGCGACGAAGTATTCCTTGACGCGGTTCTCGACCGAGAGCCACGACGCGCCGATGCAGAACGGCATCAGGAAGGTCGTCAGCAGGATCAGCGGCATCGAGAAGCCGTCGACGCCGAGCTTGAACCGGATCGTCTCGGCGAGCCACGCATGGGTCTCGACCAGCTGGAAGCTCGGGCTCGCCACGTCGTAGCGGGCCCAGGCGACCAGGGAGAGCAGGAAGGTGACGACCGTGGTGATCAGCGCCGCCCAGCGGGCGTTGCGCTTCACCGCCTCCGTCTCCTCGCCGAGAGTGAGGATGAAGGCGGCGCCCGCGAGCGGGACGATCAGGAGCCCGGAGAGAATGCCGAGGCCGAACATCAGTGGGTCACTCCCGGGCTTCCTGCCGGCACGCCGGAGACGAGATACCACGTGATCAGGCCGGCGACCCCGACGAGCATCACGAAGGCGTAGTGATAGACGTAGCCGGTCTGCAGGCGGACCACGCCGCGGGTGATGTCCACGACCCGAGCCGAGATCCCGTTCGGACCGAGCCCGTCGATGATGCGGCCGTCGCCCTCCTTCCAGAGGAACAGGCCGAAGTTCTTGGCCGGACGGACGAAGATCCGATCGTAGATCTCGTCGAAGTACCACTTGTTGAGCAGGAAGCGGTACAGGATCGGCTGAGATTCCGCGAGGCGATGCGGCATGTCGGGCCGGCGGATATACATCCAGAAGGCCAGGACGAAACCGAGCACCAGCATCACGAAGGGCGAGAGCGAGACCCAGCGCGGCGCGTCGTGGATCGCGTGCATGATGTGGTTCTCGGGCCCGTGCGCCAGGGCATGGCCCCAGAACTTGTCCATGTCGTGCCCGATGAACCGATCCTTGAAGATCAGGCCGGCGAACAGAGCGCCGAACGCCAGGACGGCGAGCGGGATCGTCATCACGAGCGGGCTCTCGTGCGGCGTGTGGGCGTGATCGTCGTGGTGCTCGAGCGCGCTGTGCGAGGCGGGCTCGATGTCGTGCCCCTTGTCGTCGTGCGCGACCCCCTCATGGTGACCGGGCGCGCCGTCCGCCTCGTGCGCGGTGGCCGCGTGGGCATGGTCATGCACCGCATGAGCGTGGTCGTCATGACCATGGGCGCCGTGCGCCACCCAGCGCTGCGGTCCTTCGAAGGTGAGGAAGAACAGGCGCCAGCTGTAGAACGAGGTCATCAGCGCGGCGATCACGGTGGCGAGGAAGGCCAGCACGTGGCCGGGGCGGTCGGACATATAGGCCGCCTCGATGATCGCATCCTTCGAGTAATAGCCGGCGGTGAAGGGGAAGCCGATCAGTGCGAGCGTGCCGATCGTCATCATCGCCGTGGTGAAGGGGATGTAGCGGCGCAGACCTCCCATGTTCCGCATGTCCTGCTCGTGGTGCATCGCGTGGATGACCGAGCCGGCTCCGAGGAACAGCAGCGCCTTGAAGAAGGCGTGGGTGAAGAGGTGGAACACGCCGGTCGCGTAGGCGCCGACACCGAGGCCGACGAACATGTAGCCGAGCTGCGAGCAGGTCGAGTAGGCGATGACCCGCTTGATGTCGTTCTGCACGAGGCCGACGGTGGCCGCGAAGAAGGCGGTGATGCCGCCGATGACCGTGACCACGGTGAGCGCGGTCGGCGCCAGCTCGAACAGCGGCGACAGGCGGGCGACCATGAACACGCCGGCGGTGACCATGGTGGCGGCGTGGATCAGGGCCGAAACCGGGGTCGGGCCTTCCATCGCATCGGGGAGCCAAGTGTGCAGCAGGAACTGCGCCGACTTGCCCATGGCGCCCATGAACAGCAGCAGGGCGGCAAGCGTCAGGGCGTGCCAGTCGTGGCCGAGGAAGTGGAAGCTCGCATCCTTCAGCTCGGGGAGCTTGGCGAAGATCGCGTCGAAGCCGACGGAGCCGGTGAGCACGAACACCAGGAAGATGCCGAGCGAGAAGCCGAAATCACCGACGCGGTTGACGATGAAGGCCTTCATCGCGGCGGCATTGGCGGAAGGCTTTTCGTACCAGAAGCCGATCAGCAGGTAGGAGGCGAGGCCGACGCCTTCCCAGCCGAAGAACATCTGAACGAGGTTGTCGGAGGTCACCAGCATCAGCATGGCGAAGGTGAACAGCGACAGGTAGGCGAAGAAGCGCGGCCGGTGCGGATCCTCGTGCATGTAGCCGATGGAGTAGAGGTGCACGAGGGTCGAGACCGAAGTCACGACGACGAGCATGATCGCCGTCAGCGTGTCGACCTTGAAGGCCCAGTCGACCACGAGATCGCCGGCACCGAACCATTGCGCGACGTGGACGGTCTCGGCCCGGCCGTCGCCGGTGACGAGAAAGAAAGCGCCCCAGGACAGCAGAGCCGCGAAGGCGAGGCAGCCCGTCGTCACGAGCTCGCTCATCCGCGCACCGATGAACCGGCCGAACAGGCCGGCGATCAGGGCGCCGATCAGCGGGAAGAAGACGATCGCGTGATACATGGGTCGATCTTGCCTCGCAGCAGGCGGACGAAGGGGCGGGCTCTGTGAGAGGGAGCGTCAGCCCTTCATCATGCTCACGTCCTCGACCGCGATGGAGCCGCGGTTACGGAAGAACACCACCAGGATCGCGAGGCCGATCGCGGCTTCCGCCGCGGCGACCGTCAGCACGAACAGGGCGAAGACCTGTCCGGTGATGTCGTTGAGATGGGTCGAGAACGCCACGAGGTTGATGTTCACGGCAAGCAGGATCAGCTCTACCGACATCAGGATGACGATGACGTTCTTGCGGTTGATGAAGATGCCGAGCACGCCGAGCGTGAACAGGATCGCGGCAACCGTCAGGTAGTGGCTCAGTCCGATCATGGTCCTCAGACCTCCACGCCCTGCCGCGAGGGCACCTTGAGGGTGTCGACCGCCATGGCCTGGGTCCGGGCGTTCTGGACGGCGATGTTCTGACGCTTGACGCCGGTGCGGTCGCGCAAGGTCAGCACGATGGCGCCGATCATCGCCACCAGCAGGATCAGGCCGGCGATCTGGAAGAAGTAGACGTAGTCCGTGTAGAGCACCCGGCCGAGCGCCTGGGTGTTGGTGACGCTCTCGCCATGAGCGGCGTGGCCGAGAGGCGCCTGCACGAGGCCCGGATCGATGGTCCAGGTGCCGACGACGAGCAGCAGCTCGATCAGGAAGATCGCGCCGATCAGGCTGCCGATCGGCAGATAGCGCTGGAATCCCTGACGGAGGGCGGCGAAGTCCACGTCGAGCATCATCACGACGAAGAGGAACAGAACCGCGACGGCGCCGACATAGACGACGACGAGGATCATCGCCAGGAACTCGGCGCCCATCAGCACGAACAGCCCGGCGGCGTTCACGAAGGCGAGGATCAGGAACAACACCGAGGTGACGGGGTTCCTGGCTGCGATCACCATGAAGCCCGAGGCCACGGCGAAGCTCGCGAAGAGATAGAAGAAGGCGGCGGCTGCGGTCATGCGATTTTCAGCATCGGCCGCTCGGCCGAGCGGCTCCCTTCTGCCTCGGTGGACCCTCGGCCGCAGGCGGCGGCCGGTCTAGCGCATCCAGGATGACGCGCCAGGCTCCTGTTTCCGCATCGTCTTTTTCCGAAGGCGGAGGCCGTCTTTCGGGACGATGCTCTATAGAACTCGGCTGTGCGGCGCACAACCGGCGTAGCCGTTCCGGTTAGCGGTACGGCGCATCCAGCGCGATGTTACGGGCGATCTCGCGCTCCCAACGGTCGCCGTTCGCGAGCAGCTTTTCCTTGTCGTAGAGCAGCTCTTCGCGGGTCTCGACAGAGAACTCGAAGTTCGGCCCCTCGACGATGGCATCCACCGGGCAGGCCTCCTGGCACATGCCGCAATAGATGCACTTCACCATGTCGATGTCGTAGCGCGTGGTGCGCCGCGTGCCGTCGTTGCGGCGCGGGCCCGCCTCGATGGTGATCGCCTGGGCCGGGCAGATCGCCTCGCACAGCTTGCAGGCGATGCAGCGCTCCTCGCCGTTGGGGTAACGGCGCAGGGCGTGCTCGCCGCGGAAGCGCGGCCCGCGATGGCCCATCTCGAAGGGGTAGTTGATCGTGGCCTTCGGCTTGAAGAAATACTTCATGGCGAGAAAGAACCCCGACACGAACTCCTTCAGGAGAAGGCTTCTGGCGACCTGATCGAGCTTCACGGCGCGATCTCCGATTCGTTGGACGCAGTTCCGAGCGAGGTGGTGACCGGCTCGCCCGAAGGGATGCGACCTCACAAGGGACGGGTCAGGCCCCCGGCGCGAGGCCGGTGAGCTTGAGGACGAAGGCGACGACGACGACAGAGATCAGCGAGAGCGGAAGGAACACCTTCCAGCCGAGCCGCATCAGCTGATCGTAGCGGTAACGCGGCACCATGGCCTTCACCATGGCGATCATGAAGAACAGGAAGCTGGCCTTCAGCGCGAACCAGATCACGCCCGGCACCCAGGTGAAGGGCACGAACGGGATCGGCGAGAGCCAGCCGCCCAGGAACAGCACCGTACCGAGCGCGCACATGGTCATGATCGCCACGTATTCGCCGAGCATGAACAGCAGGTACGGCGTCGAGGAATACTCGACCATGTAACCGGCCACGAGCTCCGATTCGGCCTCCGGAAGGTCGAAGGGCGGGCGGTTGGTCTCGGCCAAGGCCGAGACGAAGAACACGGCGAACATCGGGAACAGCCAGAGCCAGTACCAGCCGAAGATCCCGAGCGCGGTGTCCTGCGCCATGACGATGCGCGAGAGGTTCAGTGAACCGGCGCAGAGCAGCACGCAGATGATGACGAAGCCGAGCGAGACCTCGTAGGAGATCATCTGGGCCGCCGAGCGCAGGGCGCCGAGGAAGGCGTATTTGGAGTTCGAGGCCCAGCCGCCCATGATGACGCCGTACACGCCGAGCGACGAGATCGCGAAGATGTAGGTGATGCCGACATTGATGTCGGCGATGGCCCAGCCGTCGGCGAGCGGGATCACCGCCCAGGAGGCCAGCGCCAGCATCGCGAAGACGAGGGGAGCCAGCAGGAAGATCGCCTTGTTGGCGCCCGCCGGAATCACCGGCTCCTTCAGCACGAACTTCAACAGATCGGCGAAGGATTGGAACAACCCCCACGGCCCGACCACGTTCGGACCGCGGCGCAGCTGCACCGCCGCCCAGATCTTGCGGTCGGCGAGCAAGGCATAGGCGATGAAGACGAGGAGCGCGGCGAGGAGCACGAAGCTCTTCAGCGCGATCAGGAGGACGGTCCCGAGCATTTCCCAGAAGGTCATCGGTGGCGTCCCCTATTCCGCCGCTTCGAGGGCGCGGCCCCGAGCGAGGCCGGAGCACTCGGCCAGCACCCGCGAGGCGCGGGCGATCGGGTTGGTGAGGTAGAAATCGGCGACCGGGGAGGAGAAGGCGCTCTTCGCCGTGTCTCCCGGCAGGCCCGCGAGCGTCGCCAGGGCGGCGGCCGCGTCGGACGGCTCGACCTGCCCGACCGCGGCCAGATGCGGATAGTCCGCGTACAGCGCCTTCCGCAGGGCGGCGAGGGAATCGTAGGGCAGCCGCTTGCCGAGCACGTCGGACAGGGCGCGCAGGATCGCCCAATCCTCACGGGCATCGCCCGGCGGGAAGCTGGCGCGGTTGGCCATCTGCACCCGGCCTTCGAGATTGACGTAGGTCGCGCTCTTCTCAGTATAGGCCGCGCCCGGCAGGATCACGTCGGCCCGGCTCGCGCCGGCATCCCCGTGGGTGCCCTGGTAGATCACGAAGGCGCCCGGCCCGATCACCCGCTCGTCGGCGCCGAGGTTGAACACCACGTCGAGGGCGCCCGGCTCCAGCATCTGCGAGAAGGTCAGCCCCCCCTCCCCCGGCACGAAGCCGAGATCGAGGGCACCGACGCGGGCTGCCGCCGTGTTGAGCACGCCGAAGCCGTTCCAGCCATCGGTGACGGCGCCGACATCCTGGGCCAAAGCCGCCGCGGCGGCGAGCGCGCCGAGTCCGCCCTCGCCGACGATCACCAGCGGGCGCTCCGCCGTCTTCAGCACGTCGAGGAAGCTGTGCTCCCCCTTGGCGATGGAGGCGAGCGTGTCGGTGCCGGCGCCGAGATAGGTGTAGGGGTAGGTCAGGTCCGGCTGCTCGTCGAGGATCAGGCCGATCGAGACCGGGGCCATGCGCCAACGCTTGCGGATGCGCACGTTGAGCAGCGAGGCTTCCGTGCGCGGGTTGGCGCCGACGATCAGGATCGCGTCCGCCTGCTCGATGCCGGGAATGGTCGCGCCGAGGGTGTAGGCGGCCCGGCCCCAGGCCGGATCGAGCGCCTCGCCGGTCTGGCGCGCATCGAGGTTCGTCACGCCGAGCGAGCCCATCAGGGCTTTGAGCGCAAAGATCTCCTCCACACCCGCGAGATCGCCGACGAGGGCGCCGACGCGCTTGGGATCGGTGCCCTTCAGCTTGGCGGCGATGGCAGCGAACGCCTCGCCCCAGGAGGCCGGGCGCAGGCGGCCGTTCTCACGCAGGAACGGGCGGTCGAGGCGTTGCAGACGCAGGCCGTCGACGACGTGGCGGGTCTTGTCGGAGATCCACTCCTCGTTGATCTCCTCGCTGATGCGCGGCTCGATCTGCATCACCTCGCGGCCACGGGCATCGACCCGGATCGCCGAGCCGACCGCATCCATCACGTCGACGGATTCGGTCTTGTGCAGCTCCCACGGGCGCACATTGTAGCTCTGCGGCTTGTGGACCAGCGCGCCCACGGGGCAGAGGTCGGCGACGTTGCCCTGAAGCTCCGAGCCCATCGCCTGTTCGAGGTAGCTCGTGATCTCCATGTCCTCGCCGCGGCCGATGGCGCCGAGATCCGGCACGCCGGCGACTTCCGCCAGGAAGCGGACGCAGCGGGTGCAATGGATGCAGCGGTTCATCGCGGTCCGCACCAGCGGGCCGATATACTTCTCCTCGACCGCCCGCTTGTTCTCCTGGTAGCGGGTCGAGTCGACGCCGTAGGCCATCGCCTGATCCTGCAGGTCGCAATGGCCGCCCTGGTCGCAGATCGGGCAATCGAGCGGGTGGTTGATGAGGAGGAACTCCATCACCCCCTCACGCGCCTTTTTCGTCGTGCCCGAGCGGGTGAGCACCTCCGGCGGCTCGCCGTTCGGCCCCGGCCGGCAATCCTTCACCGCGTAGGCGCAGGAGGCCACGGGCTTGGGCGCGCCCTTCAGCTCGACCAGGCACATCCGGCAATTGCCGGCGATCGACAGGCGCTCGTGGAAGCAGAAGCGCGGGATCTCCGCGCCCGCGACCTCGCAGGCCTGGAGCAGGGTGTAGTCGGCCGGGACATCGACCTCGGTGCCGTCGATGAGGATTTTGGTCATCGGGTCATCTCGAAGGTGAGCATCGGGCGGCCGTCACTCGGCCGCCATCGGCACCGCATCCATGTGCGGGTTCGCGCTGTATTGATCGATGCGCTTCTCGATCTCGGGCCGGAAATGCCGGATCAGGCCCTGGATCGGCCAAGCCGCCGCGTCACCGAGCGCGCAGATGGTGTGACCCTCGACCTGCTTGGTGACTTCCAAGAGCATGTCGATCTCGCGCTTCTGCGCCCGGCCGGCGGCCATGCGGGTCAGCACGCGCCACATCCAGCCGGTGCCCTCGCGGCACGGCGTGCACTGGCCGCAGGATTCGTGCTTGTAGAAGTACGAGATACGGGCGATCGCGCCGACGATGTCGGTCGATTTGTCGAGCACGATCACCGCCGCCGTACCCAGGCCCGAGCCCAGATTGCGCAGGGTGTCGAAGTCCATCTTGGCGTCGATGATCTGCTCGGCCGGCACCAGCGGCACCGACGAGCCGCCGGGAATGGAACACAGGAGGTTGTCCCAGCCGCCGCGCATGCCGCCGCAATGCTTGTCGATCAGCTCGCGGAAGGTGATGCCGAGTTCTTCCTCGACATTGCACGGCTTGTTGACGTGGCCCGACACGCAGAACAGCTTGGTGCCGGTGTTGTTCTTGCCACCCAGGCCAGCGAACCACGCGCCGCCACGGCGCAGGATCGTGCCGGCCACCGCGATCGACTCGACGTTGTTCACGGTCGTGGGGCAGCCGTAGAGGCCCATATTGGCCGGGAACGGCGGCTTCAGCCGCGGCATCCCCTTCTTGCCCTCCAAGCTCTCGATGAGAGCCGTCTCCTCGCCGCAGATATAGGCACCCGCGCCGTGGTGGACGTAGATATCGAAGGGGTAGTCGTGGATGTTGGACGGGCCGACGAGACGCGCCTCGTAGGCCTCGTCCACCGCGCGCTGGAGGGCGAATTTCTCCGCCACATACTCGCCACGGATGTAGATGTAGCAGGCATGCGCGCCCATGGCGAAGGAGGCCAGCATGCAGCCTTCGATCAGGAGATGCGGGTCGTGCCGCATGATCTCCCGGTCCTTGCAGGTGCCCGGCTCCGACTCGTCGGCATTGACGACGAGGTAATGCGGGCGCCCGTCCGACTTCTTGGGCATGAACGACCATTTCAGGCCGGTGGGGAAGCCGGCGCCGCCACGGCCGCGCAGGCCGGAGCCCTTCATCTCGTCGATGATCCAGTCCCGGCCCATCTCGAGCAGGAACTTGGTGCCGTCCCAGGCGCCGCGTTTCTTGGCGGCCTCGAGCCCCGGCGAGTGCAGGCCGTAGAGGTTGGTGAAGATGCGATCCTGATCGGAGAGCATGATGTGCTCCTCAACCTTTGCTGCCGGCGCGGTCGGCGGCTTGGCCGACCCAGTTCTCCCGGTCGACGCGGCCGGGGAAGGCGAGGTAGGCGCTCACCCAGGCCACCTCCTGCGGCGACCATGCGGCGATCTGATCGTAATGCCAGATCCCGAGATCGTTGAGGCGGCGCTGGTTGATCGGGCCGATACCCTTGATCTTGGTCAGGTCGTCGGGGCGGTCCTCGCGCGGGGCGTCGAGCCCCTTCGGCCGGGTCCCGGCGGCGTCGGCGCGGGCCTCCGGATTCTCGCCCTCGGGCACGTCATCCCCGGCACCGATGGTGGCCGGATGCTGCGGCGGCTCGGTGCGCAGCAGCTTGTCTTCCTCGACCGCCGGATCCTGGGCAGCGGGCGCCTTCGCGTCACGCGCCGCGGCCTGATCCTCCGACTTCACCGGCGTTTCGCCGGCGCTCGCGCGCTCGGCCGGCGCATCGGCCGCCTTCGATTCGTTGGCGCGTCCCGCCGACGGATGGGCCGGCTTGGTCTCGTCGGCGACACGGGCTTCGGTCGAGGCGGCCTCGTCCTTCTTCGTCCCTTCCTCGCCCTCGCCGGCGCCGTCGGTCTGCTCGAAGCGCTTGCGCCACCCACCGACGCGGGACCCGTCGAACAGGCTCGGATCCGTCAGGGTGTTGACGGCGTCCTTCGGCTCCGAGGATACACGGCCGATCTGCGAACCCACCTTCACGGGCCGGCCGGCGGCGAGATCGTCCATGAGCTTGTTCAGGCTCTCCGGCGTCAGATCCTCGTAGTAATCCTGATTGATCTGCACCATCGGCGCGTTGCAGCAGGCGCCGAGGCACTCGACTTCGAGCCAGGAGAAGTTGCCGTCCGCCGAGACGTGCCCCGAGGGGCCGAGGCGATCATGCAAAGCGGCCTTCAGCTCCTTCGCCCCACAGCAATCGCAGGGCACGGTGCCGCAGACCTGAATCCAGAAGCGTCCGACCGGCTCCAGGGCGAACATCGTGTAGAAGGTCGCGACCTCCAGCACTCGGATATGCGGCATGCCGAGCTGGTCGGCGACCGCCTCGATCGCCTTTTGCGGCAGCCAGCCGCCATTCTGCTCCTGCGCCTTCCACAGCAGCGGAATCACGGCCGAGGCCTGCCGGCCCTCGGGATATTTCGCGATCTGGCCGCGGGCCCAGTCGGCGTTCTCGGGCGTGAACGCGAAGTCCTGGGGCTGCTCGGCGGCGGGGGCGAGTCTGCGGTTGGCCATGACGTCCGACGCGTCTCCTCAGCGGTCCACTTCGCCGAACACGATGTCGAGCGTGCCGAGCACGCAGGACACGTCGGCGAGCAGGTGGCCGCGGCACATCCAATCCATCGCCTGAAGGTGGGCGAAGCCCGGCGCGCGGATCTTGCAGCGGTAGGGTTTGTTGGTGCCGTCGGAGACGAGATAGACGCCGAATTCGCCCTTGGGCGCCTCGACGGCGGCGTAGACCTCGCCCTCGGGCACGTGGAAGCCCTCGGTGTAGAGCTTGAAGTGATGGATGAGCGCTTCCATCGAGCGCTTCATCTCCCGGCGCGGCGGCGGCGCGAACTTGCCGTCGATGGAGGCGATCGGCCCCTGACCGGCGGGCTCGCGCAGCTTGGCGCAGCACTGCTTCATGATGCGCACGCTCTGGCGCATCTCCTCCATGCGGATGACCTGGCGATCATAGGTGTCGCCGTTCTTCCCCACGGGGATGTCGAATTCCATCTCCTCGTAGGCCTCGTAGGGCTGCGACTTGCGCAGATCCCACGGGATGCCGGAGCCGCGCACCATCACGCCGGAGAAGCCCCAGGCCATGGCCTCGTCCACCGAGACGATGCCGATATCGACGTTGCGCTGCTTGAAGATGCGGTTGGCCATGACGAGGTTGTCGAGGTCGTCGACCACCTGCAGGAACGGATCGCAGAACGCGTCGATGTCGTCGATCAGCGCGGGCGGCAGATCCTGATGGACGCCGCCGGGCCGGAAGTAATTGGCGTGGAGCCGAGCGCCCGAAGCGCGCTCGTAGAAGATCATCAGCTTCTCGCGCTCCTCGAAGCCCCACAGGGGCGGCGTCAGCGCGCCGACATCCATCGCCTGCGTGGTGACGTTGAGGAGGTGGGAGAGAAGCCGGCCGATCTCGCAGAACAGGGTGCGGATCAGCTGGGCGCGACGCGGCACCTCGATGCCCGCGAGCTTCTCGATCGCGAGGCAGAAGGCGTGCTCCTGGTTCATCGGCGCGACGTAGTCGAGCCGGTCGAAATAGGGCGTCGCCTGAAGGTAGGTCTTGTGCTCGATCAGCTTCTCGGTGCCCCGATGAAGCAGGCCGATATGCGGATCGACCCGCTCGACCACCTCGCCGTCGAGTTCCAGCACGAGGCGCAGCACGCCGTGCGCCGCCGGGTGCTGCGGCCCGAAATTGATCGAGAAGTTGCGGATGTTGTGTTCGGTCATCGCCGCAGCCCTCAGCTCGACTTCTTCTCGTCGCCCGGCAGCACGTAATCCGTGCCCTCCCAGGGCGAGAGGAAGTCGAAGTTCCGGAACTCCTGGGTCAGCTTGACCGGCTCGTAGACGACGCGCGCCTCGTCCTGGTCGTAGCGGACCTCGACGAAGCCGGTCAGCGGGAAGTCCTTGCGGAGCGGATGTCCCTCGAAGCCGTAATCGGTCAGCAACCGGCGCAGATCGGGATGGCCCGAGAACAGAATGCCGTAGAGGTCGTAGGTCTCGCGCTCGTACCAGTTCGCCGCGGGGAAGACCGGGATCGCGGAGGGCACCGGCGTCGCCGCGTCCGTCTGAACCTTCACGCGGATGCGCATGTTATGGCGCAGGGAGAGCAGGTGGTAGACGACGTCGAAGCGGCGCGCCCGCTGCGGGTAATCGGCGCCGCAGATGTCGATGAAGCAGCGGAAGGCGCAGGCCGGCTCGTCGCGCAGATAGGTCAGGGCGTAGACGATGTCGCTCCCCTGAACGACGACGGTCAGCTCGCCGAAGGCGATCGCCCATTCCGTCACCGCCGGGCCGAGCGCCCCGGCGATGCGCGCGCCCATGGCCCGCAGGGCGTCCTCGCCCTGGGGCGCCTCGACCGTGCGGCGCAGCGTGATGCCGTTGGTGGTGATGGCTTCCATCGCCTGCCCCCTCACCGCTCGATCGTGCCGAGGCGGCGGATCTTCCGCTGCAGCAGCAGCACGCCGTAGAGCAGCGCCTCGGCGCTCGGCGGGCAGCCGGGCACATAGATGTCGACCGGCACCACGCGGTCGCAGCCGCGCACCACCGAATAGGAATAGTGATAGTAGCCGCCGCCATTGGCGCAGGAGCCCATGGAGATGACGTAGCGCGGCTCCGGCATCTGGTCGTAGACCTTGCGCAGCGCCGGGGCCATCTTGTTGGTCAGCGTGCCGGCGACGATCATCACGTCGGACTGGCGCGGCGACCCGCGCGGGGCGAAGCCGAATCGCTCGCAATCGTAGCGCGGCATCGACATCTGCATCATCTCGACCGCGCAGCAGGCGAGACCGAAGGTCATCCACATCAGCGAGCCGGTGCGGGCCCAGTTGATGAGCTCGTCCGCGCTGGTGACGAGGAAGCCGCGGTCGGCCAGCTCGTCATTGATCGACAGGAAGGTCGGATCGTTCGCGCCGATCGGACGGCCCGTCGCGGGATCGATGATCCCTTTCGGAGCCGGCGCGATCTCGGGCGCGCGGGAGAGGGTCGGAGTCAGGGCCATATCTGCCTCTGAGCGAGAGCGGAAAGGAAGCGACGCGGAGCGATCCAGCGCCTCAATCCCATTCGAGGGCGCCCTTGCGCCATTCGTAGACGAAGCCGACGGTGAGAACCCCGAGGAAGACCATCATCGACCAGAACCCGAACCAACCGAGTTCCCCGAAGGTGATCGCCCAGGGAAACAGGAAGGCCACCTCAAGGTCGAAGATGATGAACAGGATTGCCACGAGGTAGAAGCGCACATCGAACTTCATGCGCGCATCATCGAAAGCGTTGAAGCCGCACTCGTAGGCGGAGAGTTTCTCCGGATCGGGGCTCGAATAGGCCACGATGAAGGGGGCGATCAGCAGCGCCACCGCAATAAACAGCGACACCCCGATGAAGACGATGAGCGGCAGATAATCCGCCAGCAGGCCGGTCATACCGCACCTCTCATTTCAGTGTGCACGAGGACCGTAGAAGACGATCCTCGCGACGGCTTCCGGCGTGGAATTCCTCCAATGCCAGACTGAGCGCGGGCGAGGCTTAGACGAGCCCCCCCCGCGAAACAAGGGTAGTGGGCGTCGCACAATCATCTCATTCGCTGACAAATGCGCACTTTCGTGCATCCGGCCACAGGGTCGGATCGGCGCAGGCTCTTCCGCCGTCCCCAGCCGCCTTTCATCCATGCCGCGCAGGCGCGTGGGGGACGCAAGAAGCGCAGGGCTCCTCGTGCACCGCACCCAACGCTCTCGACACCTCGAACGCTCGACCGCCGATGCGGCCGAAAAGACCGGCTCCGGATAGGTTCGCATCACCGTCCCGCGCCGCCATCGCAGCGCCAAGGCCTTCACGGCGCCGCGAACGACAAATTCGTGCCTCAAGAAAAGACTCATTACAATCATGTATTTAGGCCTCAGATTGCTCCTTCCGAGCCGGCTTTTCGCCCCCTCATCGTCGCCCAACCGTCGCATTTCCTGCTTCCGCTGCTTGACAGCGGAGAGTGCTCCCCATAAACCCCGCTTCGTCGCCGGGACGGACACACCAACGGCCGGCGACACAGAGTGCGGGCGTAGCTCAGTCGGTTAGAGTGCCGGCCTGTCACGCCGGAGGTCGCGGGTTCGAGCCCCGTCGCCCGCGCCATGTCTCGATGATCCTGAGGGCCGAGACACTCTCCTCAAAATCCCCATCGAAACATCCTCTGGCTCCGCTGCGGTGCAATCATCTCGGCTGCCCGCGTGGTCGATGCACCACAGTCTCGCTCCTCTCCAGCGGATGCAGGAGAACCGCCCCGGTTTTGCCGTATCGGCGCTGGAAGCGGAGGCTCCTTTCGTGGCCCCCGCTTCACTCCCATGCCGAATCTGCGCTTTCCCGCCGTCGCGACCTTCGTCGCAGTGATGCTCGCCGGCTGCGGTGGATCCCCCATCCTCGACACGTCTCAACCGACCGTACCGGTGATCCTGGACGAGCAGGCCGCGGCGGCGGCCATCTCGCGCTACCGGGCACAGCACGGGCTGAGCCCGGTCGTGATCGATTCCCGCCTGATCAGCGCCGCCTCGCTTCAAGCCCAGGCGAATGCCGGGGCCGGCCGGCTCAGCCACGAGATCGCCGGCAGCTTCGACAGCCGCATGGCACGCGCCGGCTTCGGCAAACGCTACGCCTCCGAGAACCTGAGCGCCGGCTCCGAGACCTTCGATCAAGTCCTCGCCCGCTGGAAGGCGTCGCCGGAGCACAATCGCAATATGCTGATGCCGCAACTCCGGCGGATCGGCATCGCCCGCGTCGATGCCCCGGGGACCCGCTACAAGCGCTTCTGGGCCCTGGTGATGGCGGGCGAGTAAAGCGAGCGGCCCGGCCCGCAAAGACCGGGCCGCCCAACCCCGCTACTGAACCTGGGCGAAGAGCGGATCGAAGCGCTTCTGCGCGAGCTTGTTCTGCTGGACGCTCTTGGCGGCTTCCAGATTGTCGCGCTTGTCGCCGACCACGACGAGGGCGACCATCCCCATCAGGTAATGCGGCGAACACTTGAAGCCGTAGACCCCCTCCTTGTCGAACTTGACCACGGCCTCCTGCCCGACCGTCGTCTTCACGTATTCCGCACCCTCCGGCGCCATCCCCTTGATCGTCTCGACATTGTGCCCCTTGTCGGTGGGCACGAACTTGATGCTGTCGCCGGGCTTCAGCTTCACGAAGGCCGGATCGAACACCATCATGCCGCCCGGTCCGCTGTTGAGCGTCTTGACCGTCACCTCGTCAGCAAGGGCAGGCACCGACACGGCGAGAGCGGCGGCGACGAGAAGAGCCCTGAAGATCGTCATTCGTTTCCTCGGAATAATTCTTAAGACCATCGACGGGAATGCCGATATTCGCCAGATATCGACTCTTCAGCGAAGCATCAAATCGAGATCTTCTTGTAAAATTGAATAGTTAAACTTCAAAACCGCCCGATGAATCATCGTTCCTCGTGTCGGACGGCCCGGCCCTTTCAAACCCGGGCGGCAGCGTGTAAATGCGGGGCTTGACGATCATCCCAGCCGCTGCGCCCCCTCGGCGCCGCCCGAGACCGGCGGCGTGCGAGGGCGAGCGCGCGCGAACTCGCATGCAAGGCGCTCAATGCCGAAACGCACCGACATCTCCTCGATCCTCATCATCGGTGCGGGTCCCATCATTATCGGGCAAGCCTGCGAGTTCGATTATTCCGGCACCCAGGCCTGCAAGGCCCTGCGCGAAGAGGGCTACCGGATCGTCCTGGTGAATTCGAACCCGGCGACGATCATGACCGACCCGGACATGGCCGACGCGACCTATGTCGAGCCGATCACGCCGGAAGTGGTCGCCAAGATCATCGAGAAGGAGCGGCCCGACGCGCTGCTGCCGACCATGGGCGGCCAGACCGCGCTGAACTGCGCGCTCTCGCTGAAGCGCATGGGCGTGCTGGAGAAGTTCGGCGTGCAGATGATCGGCGCCACGGCGGAAGCCATCGACAAGGCGGAGGACCGCAACCTCTTCCGCGAAGCGATGACCAAGATCGGCCTGGAGACGCCGAAATCGGCTTTGGCCAACGCCTCCGCCGCCAAGAAGGCCGACCGCGACCGCTACCTCGCCGAGAAGGCGCGCATCGAGGCCTCGCAATCGGATCCGGCCGCCCGCGCGGCGGCTTTGGCCGAGTTCGAGCGGCAATGGAGCGGCGGCGAGGGCGACCGGCGCCGGCGCTACATCGAACATGCCCTGGGCCAGGCCCTGATCGCGCTGGCCGAGGTCGGCCTGCCGGCGATCATCCGGCCGTCCTTCACCATGGGCGGCACCGGCGGCGGCATCGCCTATAACCGCGAGGAATTCCTCGACATCGTCGAGCGCGGCATCGACGCCTCGCCGACCAACGAGGTGCTGATCGAGGAGAGCGTGCTCGGCTGGAAGGAGTACGAGATGGAGGTCGTCCGCGATAAGGCGGATAACTGCATCATCGTCTGCTCCATCGAAAATCTCGATCCGATGGGCGTCCATACCGGCGACTCCATCACCGTCGCCCCGGCGCTGACGCTCACCGATAAGGAATATCAGGTGATGCGCGACGCCTCGCTCGCGGTGCTGCGCGAGATCGGCGTCGAGACCGGCGGCTCGAACGTGCAGTTCGCGATCAACCCCGAGAACGGGCGGATGATCGTGATCGAGATGAACCCGCGCGTCTCGCGTTCCTCGGCACTCGCCTCGAAGGCCACCGGCTTCCCGATCGCCAAGGTCGCGGCCAAGCTCGCCGTCGGCTACACCCTCGACGAGATCGCCAACGACATCACCGGCGGCGCGACCCCGGCCTCGTTCGAGCCGACGATCGACTACGTCGTCACCAAGATTCCGCGCTTCGCCTTCGAGAAGTTCCCCGGCGCCGAGCCGACCCTGACCACCGCCATGAAATCGGTGGGCGAGGCGATGGCGATCGGCCGCTGCTTCGCGGAATCCCTGCAGAAGGCGCTGCGCTCGCTGGAGACCGGCCTGACCGGCCTCGACGAGATCGAGATCGAGGGTCTCGGCAAGGGCGACGACCACAACGCCATCAAGGCCGCGCTCGGCACGCCGACCCCCGACCGGCTGCTCAAGGTCGCCCAGGCGATGCGGCTCGGCGTCAGCCACGAGGACATCCACGCTTCCTGCGCCATCGATCCGTGGTTCCTGGAGCAGCTCCAGGCCATCGTCGATCTCGAGAACCGGGTGAAGGCGCACGGCCTGCCGAAGACGGCGGGGGCCTTCCGCCAGCTCAAGGCCGCCGGCTTCTCGGATGCGCGGCTGGCGGTGCTGGCGGATACCGAGGAAGAGGCCGTCCGTGCCGCCCGCCGGGCGCTCGGCGTCCGCCCGGTCTTCAAGCGGATCGATACCTGCGCCGCCGAGTTCAAGGCGCCGACCGCCTACATGTACTCGACCTATGTCGCGCCCTTCGCCGGCTCGGTCGCCGACGAGGCGCAGCCGTCGGACCGGAAGAAGGTGATCATCCTCGGCGGCGGCCCGAACCGGATCGGCCAGGGTATCGAGTTCGACTATTGCTGCTGCCATGCCTGCTTCGCGCTGACCGAGGCCGGCTATGAGACCATCATGGTCAACTGCAACCCGGAGACGGTCTCGACCGATTACGACACCTCCGACCGGCTCTATTTCGAGCCGCTGACGGCGGAGGACGTGCTGGAGATCATCGAGACCGAGCGGCAGGCGGGCCAGTTGCACGGCGTGATCGTGCAGTTCGGCGGCCAGACGCCGCTCAAGCTCGCCCGCGCCCTCGAAGGGGCCGGGGTGCCGATCCTCGGCACCTCGCCGGATGCCATCGACCTCGCCGAGGACCGCGACCAGTTCAAGCGGCTCCTGGACAAGCTCGGCCTCAAGCAGCCCAAGAACGGCATCGCCTATTCGGTGGAGCAGAGCCGGCTGGTGGCGGCCGAACTCGGCCTGCCCTTCGTGGTGCGCCCGAGCTACGTGCTCGGCGGGCGGGCCATGGCGATCATCCGCGACGAGGCGCAGTTCGCCGAATACCTGCTCGGCACCCTGCCGAGCCTGATCCCCTCCGACATCAAGGCGCGCTACCCCAACGACAAGACGGGGCAGATCAACACGGTGCTGGGCAAGAACCCGCTCCTGTTCGACCGCTACCTGTCGGACGCGACCGAGGTCGATGTCGATGCGGTCTGCGACGGCGAGAGCGTGTTCATCGCCGGCATCATGGAGCACATCGAGGAGGCGGGCATCCATTCGGGCGATTCCGCCTGCTCGCTGCCGCCGCGCACGCTGAGCCCCGAGATCGTCGCCGAGCTGGAGCGCCAGACCAAGGCCATGGCGCTGGCCCTCAAGGTCGGCGGCCTGATGAACGTGCAATACGCGATCAAGGACGGCGCGATCTACGTGCTCGAAGTGAACCCGCGCGCCTCGCGCACGGTGCCCTTCGTCGCCAAGGTGATCGGCGAGCCGATCGCCAAGATCGCCGCCCGGATCATGGCCGGCGAGAAGCTCGACACCTTCGGCCTCAAGCCGAAGCGGCTCGACCACATCGCGGTGAAGGAGGCGGTGTTCCCCTTCGCCCGCTTCCCCGGCGTCGACGTGCTGCTCGGGCCGGAGATGCGCTCCACCGGCGAGGTGATCGGTCTGGATGCCGGCTTCGGCGTCGCCTTCGCCAAGAGCCAGCTCGGCTCCGGCACGGCGGTGCCGGGCACCGGCACGGTGTTCGTCTCGGTGCGGGACGACGACAAGCCCCGGGTGCTGCCGGCCATCCGCCAGCTGCACGAACTCGGCTTCACCATCCTCGCCACCGGCGGCACGCAGCGCTACCTCGCCGAGGAGGGCATCCCGACCCAGCGCATCAACAAGGTGCTGGAGGGCCGCCCCCATATCGTCGACGCGATCAAGAACGGCGACATCGCCCTCGTCATCAACACGACGGAGGGGGCCGGCGCACTGTCCGACTCCCGGTCGCTCCGGCGGGCGGCCCTCTTGCATAAAGTGCCGTACTATACCACTCTGGCCGGTGCGATGGCGGCGGCCGAGGGGATCAAGGCCTATCTCGAAGGCGATCTTCAGGTCCGCGCCTTGCAGGAATACTTCGCGGCCTAAATAGATCCCATGACCGGAACTGCCCGACCGAAAGGATCCGGGCGGCGTCCGGTCATGTGAACAGAGCCGTTTTCCCGGCCCGGAAGGAGTTCATCGCTCCGGCCGGGCCTCTTCATTGTGGCGCGAGACCATGAGCATCGACAAGCTTCCCATCACGGCACGCGGCTACGCAGCCCTCGAGGAGGAGCTGAAGCGTCGCCAGCAGGTGGAACGTCCCCGGATCATCCAGGCGATCTCCGAGGCCCGTGCCCTGGGCGACCTCTCCGAAAATGCCGAGTACCATGCCGCCAAGGAGGCCCAGTCCCACAACGAGGGCCGGGTGCTCGAACTGGAAAGCATGATCGCGCGTGCGGAAATCATCGATACGTCGAAGCTGTCGGGTTCGAAGATCAAATTCGGTGCCCGCGTGAAGCTCGTGGACGAGGACACCGAGGAAGAGAAGACCTACCAGCTCGTCGGCGAGCCGGAGGCGGATGTGCGCGAGGGTCGTGTCTCGATCAGCTCGCCCATCGCCCGCGCCCTGATCGGCAAGGGCGTCGGCGATACGGTCGAGGTCACCACCCCCGGCGGCGGCAAGTCCTACGAGGTCGTCGCCATCGAATGGGGAGCCTGACTCCCGTGCGCGGCCCCGGCCTTTCGGCTCTCTTCGGCCTTCTTGCCGGGGCCGCGCTCCTGGGTTCCGCCACGGCGCAGGACTTCGACCGGTTCGGCGGCATCGCCGTCGATGTGCGCCCGCTTCAGGCCTATGCCCGCGGCCCGCAGGCGGAGGCTTTGCGGGCGGATCTGACCGAGGCGCTGCGGCGCAGCTTCGCCGACCGCCTGGCCAAGGGGGCCCCGACCCTGGTGGTGCGCGTGAGCGGCCTGTCGCTCGCCGCCTATGGCGGCGCGCAAGGCGGTGACCGCAGCAGCCTCGGCGGCAGCGGCACCACGGATTACCTCGACGGCGAGGCCTTGCTGGTCGGCCGCGGCGGCGAGATCCTGGCCCGCCATCCCCAGCTCTCGGCGCTGCCCGCGAGTTCCGGGGGCGCGTGGTACGATCCGGCCTCCGAGCGGCGGCGCGTCGCGGCCCTGGCCGAGCACTACGCGCAGTGGCTGCGGCGGATGCTGCCGGCTCAGTGACGCCGGCACGGGGTTGCGAAAGGCGGGTGTGGAAGGATTGCGTCGCGTGATCGAGAATGGGCCGCTGGCGGCGGAGAGCAACATGCCGCCGGAACTCGTGCGCGCCCGCGCCTGGATCCTCACGGACGGCAAGGCCGGCGACGAGAACCAGTGCCTCGGCATCGCCGATGCCCTCGGCCTGACCTACGAAACCCGGCGGATTCCGAACGGACGGCCCCTGACCTGGATGGCGCCCTGGGGACCGATCGATCCGCGCGATGCGCCGGGCCGGGCCGGCGGTCTCCTCGGCGGCCCGCTGCCCGATCTGCTGATCGCCTCCGGGCGGCGCGCCGTGCCCTATCTCCGCGCCGTGCGCCGCGCCTCGGGCGGCAGGACCTTCACCGCCTTCCTCAAGGATCCGCGCACCGGCCACGACACGGCCGACTTCATCTGGGTGCCCGATTACGACGACCTGCGCGGGCCCAACGTCGTCACCACCCTGACCGCCCCGCACCCGGTCTCCCGCGCCCGGCTCGACGCGGCGCGGATCAAGCCCGATCCGCGCCTCGCGCGCCTGCCCTGGCCCCGCATCGCGGTGCTGATCGGCGGCGACAGCCGGCATCTGCGCTACCGTAAGGCCGATATGCGCCGCCTCGTGCGCGATCTCACCAAGCTCGCCGATGGCGGCTGTTCGCTGATGCTGACGGTTTCTCGGCGGACGCCGCCGGACCTGCGCACGGCCCTGGAAGACCTCGTGAAAGAGAAGGGCGGCTTCTTCTGGGATGGCAGCGGCGAGAACCCGTATATCGGCATGCTGGCCATCGCCGACCACATCGTCGTGACCTCGGATTCGGCCAACATGGTCGGAGAGGCGGCGAGCACCGGCGCGCCCCTCCTGCTGTTCGACCTGCCGCGCACCTATATCCGGCACCGGCGGATGTTCGCCGGCCTCGCCATGGCCGGCGCCCTGAAGCCCTTCATCGGCCGCCTGGAGGCCCTTCGTTACGCACCCATCGATGCGACCCCGGAGATCGCGGCGGCCCTGGCCGAGGCCTACGACCGGCATCGTCGACGCTTCGCGGCAGGAGGATCCGAGCGACCGGCCGGGCAACCGACGGCCTCGCTCCTCGGCGACCGGATCTGAGCCGGAGAGCGGCAGGACTTTTCCCGGCGCACCGGATCTAGAAAAGAACTATTTGCCCGCCTCGTGCCAGAGTAAGGGCCACGGCATACGGACCGAACAGAGAGAGCGACCGGCACCGGGAGACCGGAACCGCCGCGCGGACAGGAGACGGCACAGATGGCGCACACCCATGCGAGGCTCGTGATCATCGGCTCGGGGCCGGCCGGGTACACCGCCGCGATCTATGCCGCCCGCGCCCTAGTCGAGCCGCTGCTGATCTCCGGCTTCCAGCCCGGCGGCCAGCTGATGATCACCACCGATGTGGAGAACTACCCGGGCTTCGCCGAGGCGATCCAGGGGCCGTGGCTGATGGAGCAGATGCGCCTGCAGGCCGAGCATGTCGGCACGAAGATCGTGTCCGAATACATCACCAAGGTCGATCTGAACGGGCGCCCGTTCCGGCTCGAGGCCGATTCCGGCGAGACCTATACCTGCGACGCGCTCATCATCGCGACCGGCGCCCAGGCGAAGTGGCTCGGGCTGCCCTCCGAGGCGAAGTTCCAGGGCTTCGGCGTCTCCGCCTGCGCCACCTGCGACGGGTTCTTCTTCCGAGGCAAGGACGTGACCGTGGTCGGCGGCGGCAACACCGCGGTCGAGGAGGCGCTCTACCTCGCCAACCTCGCCAAATCCGTCACGGTGATCCACCGCCGGGGCGAGTTCCGGGCGGAGCGGATCCTGCAGGAGCGCCTGTTCAAGCACGCCAACGTCGCGGTGAAGTGGCACCATGCGGTCGAGGAGATCTGCGGCTCCGACACGCCGCCCTCGGTCACGCATCTGCGGCTCAAGGACCTGCGCTCCGGCGAGATCGTCGAGCACGCCACCGACGGCCTGTTCGTGGCGATCGGGCACCAGCCCGCGACCGCGATCTTCGAGGGTCAGCTGCCGATGCGCCACGGCGGCTACATCGCGGTGACGCCCGGCACGACCGCGACCGGCATCCCCGGCGTGTTCGCGGCGGGCGACGTGACCGACGATGTCTACCGGCAGGCGATCACGGCGGCGGGGATGGGCTGCATGGCCGCCCTGGAAGCCGAAAAGTATCTCGCGGCCCTCGATGTCGGCGAGAGCCCGGCACAGGCTGCGGCTGAATAAGTACTGTTCAAAAGAATGCCCGTTCAGCCGCATGTCGCAGCCCCGACAAGCGGCGGACGGGCCGTTTCAAAGCGCTAAAACGTTGCTCGTCACGCAGTTCCCTGTTGACGACTGCCACGACGCAACCAAATCGCAAGCTTGTTGTCCTAGCCTGAACGTTGCGGGAGACGGCTGGTTTCGCGAGGAGGCCTCCGCCGGTCGCGGTGGGAGCGGACAGTGTTGCGTCGTGCAACGCCCAAAGGTCGCGGTCACCCCGTGACGGGCTGGCCTCGACGGGCGGGAGTGACGGCCTTGGATTGGGACAAGATCCGGATTTTCCTCAACGTCGCGGAAGCCGGCAGCTTCACGCGGGCGGGCGACGACATCGGCTTGAGCCAATCGGCGGTCAGCCGCCAGATCAGCGCCCTGGAACGGGAGCTGAAGGCACCGCTCTTCCACCGCCATGCCCGCGGCCTGATCCTGACCGAGCAGGGCGACCTGCTGTTCCGCGCCGCGCGGGACATGAAGCTCAGGCTGGAAAACACCCGCGCCCGCCTCGTCGAGACCAGCGAGCGGCCCTCCGGCGATCTTCGGGTCACCACGACGGTGGGCCTGGGCACGTCCTGGCTGTCGCAGCGCGTCTCCGAGTTCCTCGACCTCTATCCGGATGTGCGGATCGAGCTGGTGCTCACCAACGAGGAACTGGACCTCGCCATGCGCGAGGCCGACATCGCCATCCGCATGCGCCGCCCCGCCCAGCCGGACCTGATCCAGCGGCGGCTGTTCACGGTGCATTATCACGCCTTCGCGAGCCCGGATTACGTCAAGCGATTCGGCGAGCCCAAGACCATCGCCGACCTCGACGAGCACCGCCTCGTCTCCTTCGGCGGCAACGAGCCGTCCTACCTGCTCGCCACCCATTACCTCGCCAGCATCGGCCGCGAGGGGGACGACCGCCGGCCGGTCCACTTCACCGTCAACAACATCGCCGCGCTCCACAAGGCGATGGAGGCGGGCATCGGCGTCGGCATCCTGCCGGACTACGCCGTCGACGGAAACGAGAGCCTCGTCCAGGTGCTGCGCGAGAGCGAGATGCCGACGATGGAGAGCTATCTCGTCTATGCCGAGGAAATGCGCTCGGTGGCCCGCGTCCAGGCCTTCCGCGACTTCCTCGTCAACAAGGCCCAGCGCTGGACCTATTGAGGGCCGCCGCGCCGGCGGC